>CAUUIE010000021.1:0-21563 GCA_963545065.1 uncultured Treponema sp. | reverse complement strand
TCTTTTTTTAGCTGTAAATGCCTCTCCATTTCTAGCAGGAAACGAGCACGACAACGCAAGTTATTTGGTGGGCTTTTTTTAAGGGGGTATAACCCCTTTTTTAGCCTCTCCCCGCCCCCATTCTAACTGAAGAAAAGTATTTTTTCTTGCAGGAATTTACTCACCCCTTGCCAGTAGGATGCTAGGGGCGACTTTAACGAAAGACAAGAGGAAAAGAATGAAAGGAAATTAAAGGAGCAATAACTTACATTATTAGACAGCTTTTTTTAAAGGGGGTATAGTTCCTTTTTTAGCGGGTTTTAGAGAAGGCATTGTTGTTTCTTTGGTTGAATAAAAGTTAAAATATATTTATACTATTAGGATATCTTTTTATAAAAGATGCTTAAATCTTAAAGATAAGCATTTTGAATATATGTTAATTTTTAATACTAAAAGGTGGAAATGATGAAATCAAAATATATTTTTAGCTTACTATTACTAATCACTCTTTTAAGTTTTTTCTCCTCTTGTAAGTCTACTCCTCAACCTATTCAAGACTCATCTATTTCAACAAAAAAGGAAGAAATTAAAAAAGATGGTGAGCTTGATAAAAAAGAAAAAGAGGCTTTAGCGGCAAGGAATGAAGCTATAGAAAATGAAGCAGATAAAAAGTTTACTTCTATGTTTGAAGCAGCAGATAAAAGGCTAGATATTGCAAGAAAGGAAAAAAAGAGAGAGCAAGCTATAAAAGGCTTTGATGAGGCTATAACAATGTATAACACTTTAACCAATCTTAGTAAGGCTCTTCAATGCAAAAAAGAATTAGAAGAATTAGGCTTTTTAGATAAAGAACCTGAAAAGATTAAAAAAGCAAATGAGCTTTATGATAGTGCTAGCGAAAAATATCAAAAAGATGGTAAAGCATCGTTAAAAGATTCTAGCGATTCCCTTTCCATATATGAAACTTTGTGCGATAAAGCTTATTTTAATTTAGTAGGGAATATAAGAGAGGCAGCAAAAAAAGCAAAAGAGAAGTGTGATTCAATTAAAGCGTCGCGTAGCATGACAGAAGAGTATAACGAAGGGGTTAAATTTTATAACGTAGGTTCCATTCACTTTAAAGAAAAACACTATAGAAAGTCTTATAAATCTTATAATTCTTCTTTGGAAACTTTTGAAGCCTTATATACTAAAGTGGCAGAAAAGAGAAAAGAAGCTGAAAAAGCTCTTGCAAGGGCTAAAGCTAAACTTCAAGAAAGTTCTTCTTTGGCAGGAGAGGCAGATGCTGCATCACCTTTGCAAAGTGCGAAAGAAGGGTTTGGAAATGTAGATGCCTCTTCTTTAGAAAACAAAAGTAGTGAGAAAGGTAATGTGGAAGAGATTCAAGATGTTGAATAAACATGTGAAAAAATCTTAAAATATAAGGACTTAATAATAGAATGAAAAAGTTTATAATAATTGTTTGCTTATTTTCTTTTACAAGGCTTTTTGCAATTTCTTATGAAGATAATGAGTATCAAAAAAAATCTAGGGCTTACACTCAACTAAGTAGCAAGGCGTTGGATGAAGGCGATTATAATGCTTCCATAGAATATTCAAAACTAGCAGAAGAATATGCTCGCCTTTCTGCTGAATTTATTCAAAAAATGCTTGCAAAGCTTGAAGCTGAGCAAATGATGAATAAGGCTAGAACTCGATATGAATGGGCTAAGAAAAATGATGCACAAACAAGATATAAAGAGCTTTTTGCAGAGGCAACGGAAGCGTTAGAAGCGGGGAGTGTAGCCTTTAATCAAGAAGACTATGACGTGGCAACATCTTGTGCTAATAAAGTGCTATCTGCCCTTCAAGGCGTGGAAGGCGATGAAAGTGAGTTTAGCACTCTTCCTGCAACATACAAGGTTAGAACATGGAGAGGTGAAAGAGACTGTCTTTGGACTATAGCAGCTTTACCTGGTGTTTATGGAGACGGCAATAAATGGCACCTCCTTTACAAAGCTAACAAAAAGAAACTCCCAAGGGTTAATAACCCCGATTTGGTGATTCCTGACACTATTTTAGTAATTCCTCCTCTTAATAAAGAAGAAAGAAAAGGTCTTTATGATCACAATAAAACATATAAGAAGATAAAATGATGTTTTATGTCTGAAGTAGATTCATGGGAAGAAGAAAAGTTTAGAGAAGTTTTTGAAGATGAAACTAGGTTATTAACAAGAAGAAAGGAAAATGATCCTTCCTATTCAATAGAAGATTTGCAAGGTATTTTAAATTCGTTTTATTTAATGGCTGATTTTAATTGTGAAGGAAAGGTGCAAGAGATAACTCTTTTTGCCACTATTGCAGCTTATGAGGCGTTTATTTATGAAGAAAAAAGAAAAGGTGTTAAGTAATTTAAGGTGTTTTTGTCTCTCTTTTTTTAGTGTTTTTATGTTTATGTTTTTTTCTTCTTGCTCAATTAAAAAAATGGCGTTTAATGCTGTTGCAAATGGCATGGCTCCGTCATATAAACAAAAGGTGAATGAAAGAGAACGTGTTAAAAAACTTAAAGAGAAGGGGATTGAAGTTCCAAACCCTATGCTTGCGTTTTTGGGTGAAGATGATGTGGAGCTTGTAGGAAAGGTTTTTCCCTTTATTATAAAGATGTATGAAATGATGATGTTGCAAGAGAAAAACCATGAAGGCTTAGCTCTTATGACAGGCGAATTTTATGTTATGTATGCGAATGCCTTTGTGGAAAGCCCTGCAGTTTTTTTGCCTGATGTGGAGTATGATAAAAAACATGAGCAGTTTGGAAGGGCTAGAAAGCTATATTTGCGAGGCTATAATTTAGTCTTAAATGCACTAAACATTTTAATCCCAGGTTTTAAAGACGTAATGCTTGGAACAGATGAGGGGGCAATTGATGAAGTGCTTAAAAAATGTGGAAAAGAGCATGTAGAGCATCTTTATTGGGCAGGGGTGGCAGCTTTGGCAGCTTTTGCTATTGAACCTATGAACACTGAAACAAGCTATTTAGTTTATGCTGGTAGGTCAATGCTAGAAAAAGCTTCTGAAATAGAGCCTTTTTTTAATAACGGTGCTTTGTGGGAAGCACTTACTAAGTTTTATGCAGCCTCTCCTGAAAGTTTAGGGGGCGGAGAAGAGAAGGCTATGATAGCTTATCAAAAAGCTTTTGAAGCTTCTAATGGAGAGAATCCTTCCATATACGTTACATATGCATCTTCTTTTTGCATACCAAAACAAGATGAAAAAGGCTTTGATGATGCCTTGAATAAAGCTTTGGCTATTGACGCAAAAGCAAATAAAGAAAATGTACTTATGTTTACTATTTCTCAAAATTATGCTAAATGGTTAAAAGCTCATAAAAGAGATTTTATATTAGGAAATTGATTGGTGGGAGTTTTATAATGAAACGTGTGTTTTTTTTGCTGTGTTATTTTTTTATTTTTTCTTGTCTTTTTGCAGAGGTTATAACATTAAAAATTGCTAATGTTGCCCCCGCTAGATCTCCTTGGGATATTGAACTTAAAAAGATGGCTCAAGAATGGACTCGCCTTACTAAAGGCAATGTGAGAGTGCAATTTTATGATACAACAGTGTTAGGTGGAGAGAAAGCTGTAATACAAAAATTAAAATCTACAAGACCTGGTCAAAAGGCCCCTATAGATGGAGCTCTCTTTTCTACTGTAGGTCTTCATGAATTAGCTCCAACAGCTGGGTTTTACACCCTTTCTGTTCCTTTTTTAATAAAAAGCCAAGAGGAGTTAGATTTAGTTTTGCACCATTATGGTAAAGAAATAGAAAAAAAGGTGGAGAAGGCTGGGTGCAAAATTATTGCATGGTCCAATGTTGGTTGGCTTTCTTTTTACACAAAAGATTCTTATAAAACTCTTGGGGAATTAAAAAAAATAAAATTGGCAATTGCAGGTTTGGATTCCCCTGTTCTTAGTGATTGTTTAAAAATAAGTGGTTTTAATGCAGAAAGCGTTAGTGCTAATAAGTTTGCACAAGCTTTAAAAAGTAGGAGTGGTCCTAGAGGTTTTTTTGCTGTTCCTCTTTTGGCTTATGCAGGACGCTTTTATAAAGATATAGATTACATTTTAGATGCAAAGCTTTGTCCTGTAATGGCAGCTTTTGTTATATCTAACGAATCTTGGGCAAAGATTCCTGATGAGTATAAGGATGCACTACTAAAAAGCACTGCAAAAACTACAAAAATATTGAGTGAATCTCTTGAAAAAACTGATAGGGATTGCATTACAAAGATGGCTAATGATGGAAAACATTTAATAGTTCCAACAAAGGAAGAATTAGATTCTTGGGCACAAGAATTTGATAAAAATGCAAATGAGGTTTTACAAGCTTCTTCTCAAGCTTTAAGTAAAGATCTTTTTATGAAGATACAGGCTTTGTTAAAAAAGAATAGAAAATAGTTTTGAAACTTCTTATATAAAAACTGTCTAATATGGAAAAAATAAATCAAAAAACGTTTAAATTATTGTCTAATACTTTATATTTTATTGTTGTTGTTTTAACAGGGTTTCTTATTTTGTTCCCCCTTTTTCTTTTTTTTGTAACAAAATTTAAACCCATTCTCGATAGTGAGCAAGCTCTTATTCACATAGTGTTTGTGTTTGCTTCTTTTGCAGGTATTTTAACAGAGTTAAATAAGAAACAGCTGAGTATTGATGTTTTTTTTGCAAAACTTTCAAATAAAAGTCAAAATATTGTAAGTAATCTTAACTCTTTTTTTGTTATTTTTACAATGACGGCTCTTTTGTTTTCTGCTTTTCCAAACTTTTTTGCAATCTTTTCTAAAGATGATTCTATTTGGTATGTGCCAGTAAGAGCTATATTTTTAGCATTACCGTTAATGTATGGTTCAATTTTGTTTATTAATATAAAAAGAGCGAAGAATATTTATGTTGTTTTAGTAAGTTTAGTTTTAGGTGTGCTTGCTTCATCTTCTTCTATTTCTTCTTGTTTTTATCACCTTTTTTTTAAGTCATCTAACCTAACACCTTTAACACTTTTTTTTGATTCTCTTTCTAATTATTTTAAATATTTTTTGTCATTTCTTTCCATTCCTTTAGTTCTTATCGTTATTTCTTTAACCTTTTTAGGTCTTCCTCTTTTTGTTGTTATTTCTTTTCTTACATATTTGGCTTTTATGTTGGGTGAAGGCTATGTGGACACCATTTCTATAGAGGCTTATCATATTTTAACAGATGGGGCAGGTGGCATTGCTGCTATCCCTCTTTTTACAATGGCAGGTTACATTCTTTCTAAAGGAAGTGCAGGAAAGAGATTTTTAGATTTTGTAAAAGAAACTATAGGATATCTTCCAGGCGGTGTGGTTATTGCAGTAGTTTTTGTAATTACAATGTTTACTACTTTTACAGGTGCTTCAGGCATTAGTATTTTAGCTCTTGGTGCCATCTTAAGCACTGTTCTTGTAGGCTCAGGATATGAAAAAGATACTGCAGAGTCTCTTATCACAGCATCTGGTGCTATTGGCATTCTTTTCCCTCCAAGTCTTGCTATTATCATATATAGCACAACAAACATTATGGACGTTTATTTTATGGATATGTTTAAAGGTGCCTTGCTTCCAGGGGTTTTAATGGCTTTGGCAATGATTAGTATAGGCATTTTTAAGGGGAGAAATGTCTTAAAATCTTGCAATGTATCTAAAAAAAAGCGTTTTAATATTAAAGAGGCTTTACTTTCTTTGTGGCATTGCTCTTTTGAGATTTTATTACCCATTTTGATTATTGTTTTTATTTTTTCAGGCACTTTTAATTTATTAGAAACAGCAGCCTTTACTGCCTTTTATGCTTTTCTCTTAGAAACATTTTTAAGGAAAGATTTTTCGTTTAAAAAAGCTATTGATGTGGTTTTAGAAAGCATTCCAATAGCAGGGGGCGTTTTAGTTATTATTCAAGCTTCCAAAGGCTTAGCATTTTTCTTAGTGGATGCAAATATTCCTAATATTTTAACAGATTTCGTTACATATATTTTACCTTCAGAATACTTTTTTTCAAAATATGTATTTCTTTTTTTATTGAATTTTCTCCTTATAATTGTTGGTTGCATAATGGATATATATTCCGCTATTCTCGTAGTCTCCCCTCTTATTCTTCCTGTGGCTATGAGTTATGCCCTTCATCCTGTCCATATAGGAGTTATATTTTTAACAAACCTTGCTTTAGGCTTTTTAACCCCTCCTATAGGGATGGACTTGTTTATAGCAAGTTATACTTTTGAAAAACCTGTTACAAGGGTTATAAAAAATATTGTTCCATATTTATTAGTGCAAGTTGTAATTTTATTACTTGTTACATATGTACCATGGTTTAGCACAGCATTTTTGGATTAGTTTTTAAGATTAAAAATATTGTTTAATATGTTTTAACATCATGTGGGTTTAATACAAGATAAAAAAATAGGAGATTTTATGGGCAAAAAAATTATAATTGCTTTGGGTGGCAATGCTTTAGGGAAAAACTTAGAAGAGCAAAAAGAAAAAGTGAAAATTACTGCCTCTGCAATAGTTTCATTAGTAGAAGAAGGTCATGAAGTAGTAGTTTCTCATGGCAATGGTCCACAAGTTGGAATGATTCATAATGCTATGATTCTTTGGCAAAAGAATGACAAGACTCAGTCTATTCCTCAGTTAGATGTGTCTGTTGCTATGAGTCAAGGTTATATTGGTTTTGACTTAGAAAGTGCTATTAGAGAAGAATTAGCAAATAGAGGAATAAAAAAAGAGGTTGCAACTGTTTTAACACAAGTGATAGTGGATAAAAAAGATCCAGCTTTTTCTAATCCTACAAAACCAATTGGAAGTTTTATGACAAAAGAAGAGGCTGATGAAGCGGTAAAGAGAGGATTAAGTGTTGTAGAAGATTCAGGACGTGGATATAGACAAGTTGTAGCATCTCCTAAGCCTGTTGGAATTGTGGAAATTGAAAGCATAAAGACCCTTTTTAATTCTCATCATTTAGTAATAGCTTGTGGAGGTGGTGGTATTCCTGTGGTAAAAGATGGGAATGCTTATTGTGGAGTACCTGCTGTTATTGATAAAGATTTTGCAAGTTCTACTATGGCAAAGCTATTAAAAGCTGATTGTCTTATAATTTTGACTGCTGTAGAGAAAGTGGCAATTAATTTTAATAAAGAAAATCAACAATGGCTTTCTAGTCTTACAGTAGAAGAAGCTAAAAAATATATAAGCGAAGGGCATTTTGCAAAAGGTTCTATGCTTCCAAAAATTGAGGCAGGAATAGATTTTGTAGAATCTAATAGTGAAGGTTTTGCTCTTATAACATTGTTAGAAAAAGCTCAAGATGGAATTAACGGAAAGTCTGGAACAGTGATTAAAAAATAAATTATCTTAAACTTTTTAAGTTTATAGGGGATGTTTTTATTAGGTTCGTTTCCTTAATTTGTTATTTATAAGGGTGTTTTTAAAAAATACCCTTACGAACCTAAAAAAGATAATTATTCTCGCATAAGAACTGGGCTTAAAGTCCCTAAGTATCCTGTAAACAATACAAATATGATAAAGAATTTGATATTTCAAACAACCGCAGGTGCTTAAGACAAATCTAAATTCTTAAATAGGAATAACTATGAAAATAGCACTAAATAGTGCTGATATAGTATAATTCGTAATATATTATGCAAAATATTGGTGTTTTCAAAAAAAGCACATTATGTATGAATGGAAAAGTAAGGAAGGAGTAATTTATGGAAATGGAAATAAAAAAAAAATATGCAATATTTATCGATGGAGACAACATAAAGCCTGCTTTTTTGGAATCCATTCTCACAGCAGTCTTAAAAGATGGAGATATACATATTAAAAGATTATATGGAGATTGGACTACATCTAATATGAAAGGTTGGAAAGAGTGGCTAGAAAAAGTTTCCATAAGACCTATTCAGCAGTTTAGAAATGGACCAAATGCTACAGATAACGCTATAATAATGGATGCAATAGAAATTGCTAATTCTAACAAAAATATAAATGCAATTTGCATTGTTTCAACAGATTCAGATTATTATAGCTTGGCCTTAAGGCTTAGGGAATATGGTCTTTATGTGTTAGGCATGGGTAGCCAGAATGCAAAGCATCTTTGGGTTAAATCTTGTAATGAGTTTAAATATATTGAAAATCTTGGAACAATGCCTTCGCAAGATATTAAAAATGGAACTATTGATAAAGAATCTATTGTTAGCCTTTTGCAAACAGCATATAAAAATTCAAATAAGGCAGAAGATGGTTGGGTTAACCTTGCAGAGCTAGGACGCACAATAAGAAATATTATGCCAGATTTTGATATTGCAACTTATCAGCATAATACATTAAGAGAATTAATTGAGTCTTTAAAAGATTCATTTGAATTACAAAAAGATGATAGAAAGTTTCCTAACTATTGGTTTAAACCAAAAGATAAGATAAAGTAAATGGTAGAGCGGCTTATTATTGGAATTGACCCTGGTCTTGCAAACACAGGTTATGGAATAATTTCTTTTTATAACAATAGATTTCATCATATAACGCATGGAGCAATTACTACAGAAGCCTCTTTGTCTCATGGTAATCGTCTTTTGCACATTTATAATGAACTTACTTTTTTGTTAAAAGAGTTTAAACCAAATGAAGCAGGAATAGAAACGCTATATTTTTCAAAGAATGTTAGTAGTGCCTTGTCTGTTTCAGAGGCTAGAGGTGTTTCTATACTCGCTTTATTTTCTCAAAATGTAACAGATTTGTGTGAATATGCACCAAATGCAATAAAAAAAGCTGTAACAGGAATAGCACAAGCTAATAAGGAGCAAGTGCAAGAGGCAACAAGAATACTTTTAGGTCTTTCAGAGTGGCCACGCCCAAATCATGCAGCTGATGCCCTTGCAGCGGCTATTGCAAGAGCAAATATTGGAAAAGGTTATGTTTAATAGCATTAGAGGCGTTTTTAGAGGGAAGACTGAAGTTTCAGTTTTTATTGAAACTTCAGGAATTGAATGGGAGATATTTGTAACAAAATTTACTCTTGATCGTCTTAATATTGAAGGCGAAGAGGTTAAGCTTTACACATGGCTTCAACATAGAGAAGATTTAATGCAACTTTTCGGTTTTTACGAGCTAAAAGAAAGAATGATGTTTTTAAGTCTTACTAAAGTTGAAGGAATTGGTCCTAAGCAAGCTATTAAAATTCTTTCTGGTATTAGAGTAGACGATTTAGAAGTGGCATTGGAAGAAGGAGATATTACAAGGTTACAAACTATTTCAGGGATTGGAAAAAAGACAGCACAAAAAATGGCCCTTGCATTAAAAGGAAAGCTCACTTTATTAAATGAAAATAAACCTAGTAACTATTCTTTAAATATTCCAAAAGAATATGAAGAGGTTATTCTAGCCTTAGTTGAAATGGGCTATGAAAGAAAAAAGTGCATAGATGTGGTAAATAAAGTTGCAAGTGATATGAAAGAAAATGGAAAAGACCCATTAAAAAATGAAAGTGAACTTTTTCGTCTTGTTATAGTGCAATTGGCATAGACTCTATGCCTTATAGCCTTGACAAAAGTATTTATAAACTATAGAAATATTTCTTTATGCAACTAGCGAATTTTTTTACTGCGTCTAGGATATTTTTAGCTCCTATTTTCTTTATTATTTATTTTTTGCCTTCTTATGTTAATGTATCAGAAAAGATTACGTTGTTAATATTAATACCTCTTTTTTCTTATATGCAATTTACTGATTTTTTAGATGGATATGTTGCAAGAAAACGTCATATTGTTTCAGATTTTGGAAAGCTTTTTGATCCATTTGCTGATGTTTTAGCGAATGTAATTGTGTTATTTTGTTTTACTTTGGAAGGATATGTTCCGTCTCTTTTCTTTTTAATAATAATATGCAGAGAATTTTCCATTCTTTTTGTTAGAATGCTTGCAATAAAAAAAGGTGTGGTTATAGGGGCTAAAATGCTTGGAAAAATTAAAACTGTTCTATATATTAGTCTAGGTGCCTCTTCTCTTGCATTAAAATTATGTAGTGCCTATTCTTTTAACATGGGTGCACTCTATTATGTTAGTGCTTTTTATTTAACTATTTCTATCTTGGCAGTGTTTTTTAGTGTGCTGTCTTTTTTGTTTTATGTTAGAGATTATAAAAGAGCTTAAGATGTTTTATGTATAAACTTTTCCTTATTAAACAAGTGGATGAAATGCTTTTTTCATCATCATTCCTTCAAAGCAATTTTTGGGGTGCTTTTAAGGCAACACACGGATGGGAGCATTTGTCTTTTTTTATAACCTATAAGGATGAAAAAGATGATGAAGTTTCATTTTGTCTTAGCATTCTTTTAAGGCGTTTGAAATTTTTTGGTTATATCGCTTATGTTCCAATGTTACCAAGTGTGCCTAGTATAGAAAATAGTTTTTTGAAAAGTATGGGAAAGATGCATTCTTTGTTTTTACAAGAGCTTTCAGGCACCCTGTTTAATGAGCTTCATAAGCCTATTTTTTTCATTAGATTTGATTCTTCATGGCAAGTGGAAGTAGAAAATGGAGGTGGGCAGGGCTCACACGAAAGTGTTGTTAAAAGACCTGATTTTGTTTTTGAAAATGTGAATAATCTTCATATTAAGAAAGCAAAAACAGATATTCAACCACCTGATACAGTTATATTAGATTTAACATTATCAGAAGAAGCACTTCTTGCACAGTTTAAAAGCAAGTGGAGATATAATATAAGGCTTTCAGAGAAAAAAGGTTGCATTGTTGAATGTGAAAAAATGGATGATGATGAGAGCATTGAAAAAGCAATAGATATGTTTTATTCATTATATGAGACTACTTCAGAACGTGATGGAATTGCAATACATTCAAAAGAATATTATAAATCTTTGTTTTTTAAGGCAAAGGAATATAAAGATGTTTCTTTAAGGCTTTATGTTGCAAAATATAATAATCTTAATCTTGCTAGCATTATAACTATATTTTATAAAAGTGAAGCGACATATTTATATGGAGCATCTTCAAATAATTATAGAAATATGATGCCCACATATCTTCTGCAATGGAAAGCTATAAAAGATGCAAAACAATATGGTTGCTCTGTTTACGATTTTTATGGCATGCCACCATTAGATGATCCACGCCACCCAATGGCTGGATTATATAGATTTAAAACTGGTTTTGGTGGAAAGATTATTCATAGAATTGGCAGTATAGATGTATATAAAAATACTTTTTATTATAGAGTTTATTCCATACTAGAAGTGTTACGAGCTTTTTATTTTAAAAAGATAAAAAAACTCTTTGTTAAAAAAAAGTAAATATAATTAAAATATATATTTTTAGCTTCTCCTCCCAATTTCAAAAAAAATAATAATGTGTTACAATGCCTTGCAGAGTGCTTATAGCTCATAATGTTATGAAGGATTTTTTTCATGCCTAAAGGGATTACCTTTTATATAAAAAGGTGTAAAGGCAATTTTATAAATTACAATATTATAAGACAATGTCTATTGTTAGAAATTGGTGTTTAAAAAAGATATTTACATTAATAATTATAGTTTAATAAAGTTAGGAGATATTTTGTGGCAGTAAATTGTGGCATTGTAGGGCTTCCAAATGTTGGAAAATCAACTATATTTAGTGCTTTAACTCTTTCATCTGCAGAAGTGGCAAATTATCCATTTTGCACTATAGAGCCAAATGTAGGGATTGTGGAGTTGGATGATGAAAGGCTGGATGTTTTAACAAAAGCATTTAATCCAAAAAAAACAATAAAAGCAACTGTGGAATTTGTTGATATAGCAGGATTAGTAAAAGGTGCTTCTAATGGAGAGGGACTGGGCAATCAATTTCTTTCTCATATTAGAGAAGTTGGAGTAATAGCTCATGTTGTAAGATGTTTTGAAAATGAAAATATCATACATGTTGCAAATAAAATTGATCCAATTTCAGATATAGAAACAATTAATGTAGAGCTTGCTTTAGCAGATATAGCAACGCTAGAAAAAAAGAAAGAAAAAAAAGAAAGAATGGCAAAAGTGAGTAAGGAAGAAAAAAAGAATAGTGAACTTTTTTTTAGTGCTATGGATAAGGTTATGCCACTTTTGCAAAATGGTAAGTGGGCATATAACGCTGAGTTAACAGATGACGAGAATATTGCCCTGTATGATAGCCACTTAATCACAATGAAAAAGCACTTATATATTTGCAATGTGGATGATTGTTCAATTAAAAATGGTAATAAATATAGTGATATGGTTAAAGAGCTTGCTAAAAAAGAAGGGACTCATGCTATTATAATGTCAGGTCAATTTGAAGCTGACTTAGTAGATATAGAAAACAAAGAAGAAAGAAAAGAGTTTTTAAAAGAGGCTGGGCTTAGCTCTTCTTCTATCTCTAATCTTTCAAAATATGTTTATT
The DNA here is from genome assembly GCA_963545065.1 of uncultured Treponema sp. Classification (GTDB taxonomy): domain Bacteria; phylum Spirochaetota; class Spirochaetia; order Treponematales; family Treponemataceae; genus Treponema_B. The sequence continues at coordinate 9,134 of CAUUIE010000021.1, read as the reverse complement.
CTCTTTTAGGTCTTAGCACTTTTTTTACGGCTGGAGAAGATGAGTGTAGAGCATGGACAATACATAAAGGAGATAAAGCCCCTAAAGCTGCAGGTGTAATTCATACAGATTTTGAAAAAGGTTTTATAAAAGCATCAGTTTATAGTTTTGAAGATTTTTTAAAGTATGGAAGTGAGCAAAAAATAAAAGAAGCAGGTAGATATAGACTGGAAGGAAAAGATTATGTTGTGCAAGATGGCGATGTAATGTTTTTTAAATTTAATGTTTAGTAATTAATATTTAGAGAATGTAAGAGTTTTAGGAGAGAAAAGATTTAATGGCAAATTATTCAAAAGATATATTAAAGTTAATTGGAGAGTATGCAGTTAGAGAAGCTTTAAAAGTTGGAGCCTCTTCATTAGAGGATGAGCACATTTTGCTTGCTATTCTTAGAAGAAAGGCAGAACCCGGCTGGAGTTTTTTTCAAAATCTTGGTGTAAATGTATTAAATTTACGCATAGCATTAGAAAAAGAAGTTAGTGTGAAAAATATAAATATTTTGAATTTTGAAATGCCTAGGTCGCACAAGGTGCAAGAGATATTGCAAATGACAGAAGAAGAGGCGTTAAAGCTTTCTCATAATATTGTTAGCACTCATCATTTAATTTTGGCGATGATGCGACATCCTAAAGCCTTTTTGTACCGATTTTTAGGAGAGAACATAGCATATTTAGATAAGGCTAGGAAAACTGCAATCTTGGTTTATCCTACTTATATGCAACATGTGCAAGAAACAGATGATAAGCAAAAAAAACATGTTTCTAACTTTGAAGAGCTTGGGTATTATCTAACAGAGCAAGTGGAAAATATGTCGTTAGATCCTGTAATAGGAAGAGAAAAAGAAATTAAAAGACTAATTCAAGTTCTTTCTAGGAGAAATAAAAATAATCCTATCTTAATAGGGGAGCCAGGAGTTGGCAAAACTTCTATAGTTGAAGGTTTGGCACATGCTATAAAGGAAGAAAAAGTGCCAAGGTCGTTAGTGAATAAAAAAATATTTGTTTTAGATTTAGGTTCAATTGTTGCAGGCACTAAATATAGAGGAGAGTTTGAAGAGAGACTTAAAAAAGTGATTAAAGAGTTTTCAAAAGATAAAAATGTAATTTTATTTATTGACGAAATTCACACAATAGTAGGGGCAGGCTCTTCTCAAGGTTCTTTAGATGCAGCAAACATGTTAAAGCCCGCACTAGCTAGGGGAGGCATTCAGTGTATTGGAGCTACTACTATTTCGGAATATAGGAAGTATTTTGAAAAAGATGCTGCTCTTGATAGGAGATTTCAAAAAATAATTGTTTCAGAACCACAAGAAGACGAAGTTTTAGATATAATTTTGGGTATTAAAGAAAAATATGAAGAGCATCATAATGTGGCATATACAGATAAAGCATTAAAACAAATTGTGCATCTTGCAAAAAGATATATTACCGATCGTGCTTTTCCTGATAAGGCTATTGATGTTTTAGATGAAGCTGGTGCTATGAAAAAAACTGAAACAGAGAAAAGACCTAATTCACTTTCTAATATAGAGAAAAAAATAGAAAAATTACAACTTGATAAAAATACTCTTTTAGAAATGCAAGACTATGAAAAAGCAATAATTTTGCGTGATGAAGTTGCTTCATTAAAAAAAGAGCTAAATATAATAAAAAATGAATGGAAAAATCCAAACTATGTTGAAGTTATGACCATTGATGAAAAAGATATAGCAAATACTCTTTCTATTATGACAGGAATTCCTGCAGAAAACATGACAATGAATGAAATGGAAAAACTTAAAGCACTTGAAAGTGTGTTAAAAGAAAAAGTTATTGGTCAAGATGAAGCTATAAAAACTGTCTCCTCTTCCATTCGTCGTTCTCGTGTAGGGCTATCATCTAAAGAAAGACCAATAGGTTCTATTTTGTTTTTAGGTCCTACAGGGGTTGGTAAAACCCTCTTGGCAAAAACTCTTTCTGAGTATCTATTTGCATCTTCTAATGCTTTGCTTCGTATAGACATGAGTGATTACATGGAAAAACATTCTGTTTCTAAGCTCATAGGTTCTCCACCCGGCTATATTGGTTTTGAAAATGGAGGTCTTTTAACAGATAAAGTGAGAACCCAGCCTTATTGTGTGCTTTTGTTAGATGAAATTGAAAAAGCAGCACCTGAAGTATTTAATATTTTATTGCAAGTTTTAGAAGAGGGAGAACTTCAAGATAGTATGGGGCATATGGTTAATTTCAGAAATACAATTATTATTATGACTAGTAATGCAGGCTCTCGCTCTATTATAAAAGAAAGCATTCCAGGTTTTAGGCAAGATGGTGAAGGTGTGATGGAATATAAGGATATAAAAGCAAATGCTCAAGAAGAGATAAAACGTTTTTTGTCTCCAGAGTTTATAAATAGGTTAGATGATATTGTTGTTTTTTCTCCTTTATATAAAGATTCTATAGAAAAGATATTATTTTTAGAACTTAAAAAGCTAGAAAAAAGATTAGAGGCTAAACATATAGACATAAAACTTTCTCAAGAAGCTGTTTCTTACTTTGTGGAAGAAGGTTATAAACCAAGTTATGGGGCTCGTCCTATGAGGCGTCTTCTTCAAACTAAAATAGAAGAAGAGCTTTCTATAATGATAGTAGAAGGAAAATTATTACCATATTCTAGTATTTTTGTTTGTATTGAAGATGGAAATATAGTATTAAAAATTGAACAAAACAATGAAAGTGAACAAGAGAAAAAACTTTTACTTGGTTGCAATACTTAATCTTAAAGAATTCTTTTTTTGCTTTATTAAAAATATTTTTTGCATTTTGAAAGTTTAATAATGTAATTTTTAATGCTGATTGCGTTTTATTATTACAAAAAAGTGCCTTTAATAAGAGGGTGGAAAAGTCAGCAATAAATCATATGGCAATTATCTTTGCAAAAGGTGTGAGAAAAGATTAAAAAAAATTTTAGTTTCATACTATTTTAACTAGCATGCTAAAGCCACGTTTTATCAATTTTTTTTATGTTAATGAACAAGTTTGTTTTTTCTTAAATATAAGTGTGCTTTTATCTCTCTTTTATATCCGTTTGACTTTTTATTAATTTAATACGATACTTAAAGAATGTCAGACACAAAAGAAATAGTTTCAATGGATGAAATGTTACCAATAAAATTAGAAATTATTCCGCTTTTTCATAGACCTATTTTTCCAGGTGTTTTTGCACCTATTTTGATAGGTGATGAAAAAAGTATTGCCACAATAGAAAAAGCTCATTCAGCAAGCGGTTTTATTGGTTTATGTCTTGCAAAAAAAGATGTAGAAGATATTAGTTCTAAAGATTTATATAGCTATGGATGTGTCGCAAAAATAGCAAAAAAAATAAAACTTCCCGACGGAGATTTAAATGTATTTGTTGCTACACAAAAACGCTTTAAAATTAGACGAGTGGTAAGCAAAACAAATCCTATAACTGCTTATGTTAAGTATTTAGAAGATGAAAATGAAGAGCATAGTGATATTCCTGCCCTTAAAAGGCTTTTGCTTAATTCTATGAAAGAGCTTTCAGATGGAAACCCTATGTTCTCGGAAGAGGTGAAAACAAATATATTAAACATAGAAAATCCTGGGCGTATTGCAGATTTTATTACTACAGTTCTTAGCATAGAAAAGGAAGAGCAACAAAAAATATTAGAAATATTAGATATAAAAAAAAGAATGGAAGAAGTTTTTGTCTATGTAAAAAGAGAGCAAGAATTATTAAGTGTTCAAAAAAAGATTCAAGAAGAAGTTAATGGTAGAGTTGATAAACAACAAAGAGAATATTTTTTGAGAGAAGAGTTAAGGTCCATAAAAGAAGAGTTGGGTCTTTTTGCAGATGCAAAAACTACTGATGGAAAAAAGTTTAAAAAGCTAATGGATGAGCTTAAATTTCAAGGAGAAGTGAAAGAAGCTGTAGAAGGAGAATATGAAAAGTTTATGTTATTAGAAGTGGCATCTCCTGAGTATATTATTTCTAGAAATTATTTAGAAACAATTTTAACACTCCCTTGGAAAAACACTCCACAACCTGAAATTAATTTAAAAAAAGCTAAAACAACATTAAATAGAGATCATTATGGGTTAGAAGATGTAAAAAAACGTATTATAGAATATTTAGCTGTTAGGAAATTAAAGAAAGATACAAAAGGTTCAATTATTTTATTAGTAGGACCTCCTGGTGTTGGGAAAACCAGCATTGGTAAATCTATTGCTAAAACCCTTAATAAGCCTTTTTTTCGTTTTTCTGTTGGTGGCATGAATGATGAAGCAGAGATTAAAGGTCATAGGCGCACATATATTGGAGCAATGCCGGGTAAGATTATTCAAGGTCTAAAAATTATGAAAAATAATTCACCCGTTTTTATGATTGATGAGGTTGATAAGATTAATTCCTCTTTTAAAGGAGACCCTGCAAGTGCATTATTAGAAGCATTAGATCCAGAACAAAATGTTTCTTTTAGAGATCATTATCTTGATATTCCTTTTGACCTTTCTAATATTGTTTTTATCTTAACTGCAAATACTTTAGATAGCATTCCTTCTCCTCTTTTGGATAGAGCAGAAATTATAAAACTTTCAGGTTATATAAGTAGTGAAAAAGTGATTATAGCAAAGAAATATTTAATTCCAAAAAGCTTAAAAAAGCATGGACTTAAAAAAAATAATATCGCTTATTCTGACGATATTTTGCTTTACATTGCGAACTCTTATGCAAGAGAGGCAGGAGTTAGGCATTTAGAACAGAGTATTGATAAAATACATAGAAAGCTTGCTACAGAGATTGCTCTTGAAGAGAGAGAAATAGAATCTCTTCTTACGCTTGATGTGCCTTACGTAGAAAAGATGTTAGGAAAGCCTATATTTAAAGAAGATGATAAAAAGGTTGCAAATGTTCCAGGTCTTGCTATAGGGCTTGCATGGACTAGTCTTGGTGGGGACACTCTTTTAATAGAAACTTCTTATATGAAAGGAAAGGAAGCATTTAAACTAACAGGACAAGCGGGCGATGTTATGAAAGAATCTACGTCTATTGCATTTTCTTGGGTCCGCAAATTTGTTAGTGAAAAAGAAATTAAAGATTCAAAATGGTTTGAAAACCATATTGTTCATCTTCATTTACCAGAAGGAGCAACACCAAAAGATGGACCTTCTGCAGGCATTACAATGACTGTAGCTTTTCTTTCATTATTTTCTAATATAAAAATTAAACCAAATCTTGCTATGACAGGTGAGCTTTCTCTTACAGGGCAGGTTTTAGCAATTGGTGGTTTAAAAGAAAAAATAATAGCTGCAAGAAGAAATGATATAAAAGAAATTATTTTACCAAGTAGTAATTTGAGAGAACTTGATGAAATTTTTGATGATGTTAAAGCAGGCTTAATCTTTTATCCTGTTAAAAAAATTGAAGAAGTGATTGATATAGTTTTTGAAGGAAAAATATTAAGTAATGTTTATGACTATAATAAGTCAATTAAAGTATAAATACTTTTTATTTCTTGACAAGTTTATATATTGTAATTATATTATGTTATAAGTATTTTTGATTTTTAGAGCAATTTGAATAGCGTTTTAACAATTGTTTTGGAGGTCAAAAATGCAAACAAATTGTTCTCTTACTGTTAATTGGCACTTTACTAATATTTGTAATTTCAAGTGTCGTTATTGTTTTGCTCACGAAAGTTCATCTTTAGAATGGAAAGATTATGGAGCAGTTCTAAAAAAACTTGCCCCGTATTTTAAAAGGATTAATTTTGTGGGTGGAGAGCCTACAGCTTCGTCTTTTCTTGTTCCACTTGTATTAAAAGCACATAGTGCAGGATTCAACTGTTCTATTGTAACAAATGGTTTTAATTTTATTCATAATTTCAAAACTTTTGAATCAATTTTTCCACTTTTTTCATGTGTTGGATTGAGTATTGATTCTTTATTTGATAAAACTAATTTAAAAATAGGTAGATGTTGCACTAATCGTGTAATTACTAGAAAAGAGTATGAAAATCTTTGTGTTTTAGTAAAATCACATGGGATAAAGTTAAAAATTAATACTGTTGTTAGTAAATTAAATTTATATGAAGATTTTACTCAATTTTATGAAATTGTGCAGCCTGATAGAATTAAACTCTTCCAAGTCTTAAAACCAAATACTAATCTTATAAATCATTATGATAATCTTTTAATTTCAAAAGCGGAGTATGAAGCTTTTGTTTTAAGACACAAAACTGGAGATTTTGCTAAAAATATTGTTGCAGAAGATAATGAAGCTATGAAGCAAGGCTATTATATTTTAGATAGTGAATGTAAATTTGTGGACAATAAGAGTGGTAATAAAAGTCCATCTCTTGCAAAAGATGAAATGACAGTGGAAAAAGCTTTGGAATATATAAATGTAGATGCTAAAAAATATCAAGCAAGATATACTGCATAAAGGGAAATAAAAATGAATGATTTATTAAAGCAAATGTCTACTACTATTATAAAAGAAATATATAATTATGGAAAACCAGATATAAGTGATTATACAAAGTATATGAAAACACCTGCAAGTTTATATTTTGAAAAGATAAAAAAATATGAAAATGATGTAACAATATTAGAATATATGCTTATTTGGAGTATGTATGAAGCTTTTAATATTCATAATGTAAGTGAAGAAAAGATAGCAGAACAAGAAGAATTGGTTTCTTTTATTATGAAAGAGGCTAATAAAAACGAGCTAGATATTAACGAAATAAAAGAAAACGTAGCCTTACTAAAGTTTATTAAACAAACTGCTTTTAATGTTCTTGATGAAAAGATTTTATCATTTATTTCCTATTGTATGTTTGCATCAAAAGATTCCATTTTAAATGGAAATGCTTATTGGAAAGAAATAAACACTGCTATTCTTGAAAAGGTTTATTTAGATAGCTTAAATGCTAACAAAGATAAAACATGGGACTTCCCTTCAACAAGTTTTATTAGTACAGGCGAGGCTCTACTTTCTATTGGACCTGATTATACTAAAGGTCCAGAATATAAGCTAAAAGATAAAAATATGTTGTATGCAGAGTTTTATCTTCCACAAAGTGAGCAAACTATTGGGATTATAACAGAGGTATTTCCTGTTTCTTCACAAATAACAATTCAAGAAGTTTGCAATTGGTGTCTTCTTGATTTTATTATTAAACCAGAAATTGATAAAGATTTTTATCTAAAAAGCTATAAAAAGGATATGGAGTATCATTCTTCGAGACGTGCAATAAATAATTTAATGAAGCTCGTATTTACAGATTATACAAAAAATAAGCAAAAAAAAGAAATAACCCTATTTGTTGTAAATATTTTTAACGATTTATTATCCTTGTTTTCAGCTGAAATGCCAAAAACAGAGATAGGATATTTTGAAGCAAAACCTGCAATTGTATATTGCCTATATAAAGCAATAAAATATTTAAGTAAAAATAATCTTGATTGTTGGTTTTCTGCAGGAACTCATAATTTTTTAAAAGATGAATTTTTGTTTTTTCAAACCTTAAAAAAGAAAAAAGGTTTTTCATTTTTTGAAATGATGAATTATTACGAAGAACAAGAAAATGAAAACTTTAGATATAAACAGTTAAGTAATCTTTGTGAAGAACAAAAAATAGAAGCAAAAAGGGTATTCAAAGAGATTAAGATCGAAAAATATTCTTTGTTATGTATGATGTTTTATTTTTTTCTTTGGGATTTAGCTACGCAATTGCATTCTGATTCCATTGTAACAGAAGAATCATTAAAACAGTATTTTGTTCAACATGGACAATTAATGGAAAAGTTTTATGAGCCATTTATAGATCAGACTTGGAATAAAGAATATGGAAAACATTCTGATGAAAGAAAAAAAAATAGGAGAATGATTACAACATGGACAGAGCCTAAAAAATGGTTGGAGTTGTTTAATCTATTGTTAAAAAGCTATAAGATAAATAATTGCATTACTAATTTACCAATAAATATTTTTAATTTTGACAATCTTGAATTAAAAGCAGAACTTTTGAAAGTGTTATTGTCTAATTTTTCACAAGTTAAAGAAAAGCAAATTGATAAGTTATTAAATGTTATGGATTTTGCAGGCGAGCTTAAAGAACGTAAAAATTTATATTGCCAGCCTAAAAAGCATCAGCTGTTTCTTTCTGATGAGTCTACTGAAGAAGAAATTATGATTATAAAAAACAATCAAAGAATACTTAAAGAAATTGATTGTGGGTTTGAAGTTGATAATTATGTGCAACTTCCATTGCCATGTGGACCTGTAAGAAATATAACATATATGTTGTTAAGGAAGTTTACTTGTAGATTTTTTAGTGATACAGATAAAAAATATCATTACGAAAAAATAGAGAGAAAAAAGAATTTTACTATATTATGTCATGAAAATTATAGAGAAACAAATAAAAATAACTTTTTTTGCCATACGCTTTATACTGCAGAAAGAAATACGGCTCGTCATTATATTGATATGTATTCTATTTCAAATATTCTTGATGAGACATATCCTAAAAACTTGCTTGAGGCATTTATAGATGCAAAAGACTTTATCTTAAGTTTAAAAGAAGAAAAGAAAAATAGTTATGATGAATTATTTATCTTAGAATATCAACTAGATTTTTTAACACGTCATTTGTATACATATGCTACAAAATGTAATTTATTAGACAATTCTTTTAAATCTATAGAAGAAGATATATGGGATGTGCTTTATACAAATGATAAAAATGTTAATAAATCAATAAAAATTCCAGAATCATTGGATTATACTAATATATTAGGGGAGCAGTATTTACAAGAAATAAAATGGTTTTTTAAAAATTTATATTGTATTGATTCTTTTTTTAGAGAATTTTATTACAGTTCAATTGCTACATATCTTGTGTATCTTAGTATACTACTAGAATGTGAATAGAAATGAGTATATAAATTTACATATTATGCTAGCACTTTTAATAAAGAATCAAAATCTATTTTTTGATTTTAGGTAAATAAATAAATTTTTTAACAAAAATTAAAAAAAGTTTAAAAAGGTGTTGACAAAGAGTGAGGGGATTTGATATATTCATC
>CAUUIE010000020.1:0-21686 GCA_963545065.1 uncultured Treponema sp. | reverse complement strand
ATTCCTTGATATCCCAATTGAAATTGACACTGCTTGCCGTTTTTTGTGTCATAAGATAAAGAAGGAAAGAGAGAGAGTATAATTGAAGTATAAAAATATAAAAGGAAATAAGCATAATCTATATCCACTAAACTGTATAAATTTGATAAGAAAATATCTACAATAATAAAAAAATATTTTTTTAAAATCTTAATTGTTTTAAAATGGGATTCCTTATTTTACAATTAAATAAAAGTATGTTAGTATTTTAGCCTTAATGTACAAGGAGTTATAATGAAGATAGAAGATATAAATAAATTAACATTAGAAGATATAAATTTTAATATTTCAGATGAAAAGATTATTAGTCTTAAAAAAAAGGCTAATGTAAATGAAATAGTAGGGCAGAAAAGAGCAATAGAAGCTTTAAAGATGGGAATTAACATTAAAGGAGATGGATATAATATTTTTGTTATAGGGGAAACTGGAACAGGAAGACGCACAGCTATAAGGACTATGCTTAAAGACTTTGTTCCAAAAAATGGACAGCTACAAGATATTGCATATGCCTATAATTTTACCTCCCCTTCAGAGCCAATTCTTCTTTTTTTCCCAAAAGGTAAGGCCTATAAGTTTAGACTGGAATTACAAAAAACAATAAAAAATATTAGAAAAAAAATAAGCATAATGATAAAAAGTGGTCTTCTTTTTCATGAAAACAATAAAATAAAAGAAAGGGCAGAATTAAATGAAGTAGAAAATATTGCAAAGTTTGATTTAATGCTAAAGGAAAAAGGTTTTAAAGCAATTTCTAACAAAGAAGATTCTACGCCAAATATTTTCCCTCTTTTAAATGGAAAACCTATCTCATTTTTAAAATTACAAAAGAAAGTGATGATGGGTAAAATGGAAGAAATAGAATTTAATAAAATAAAAGAAGATTACTATTCCTTACTAGAAGAATTTCATGTGTTTTTAACTCATTTAGAAAATGTAGAAAAAAAAATAAAAAAAGAGGCTATAAAAAAGAAAAACGAAGCAATAAAACCTATTATCAAAGCAGAGCTTAAAGCTCTTATTTTACTTGTAGAAAGTTTTGAATCTCTTTTAGAAGGAGAAGAGCAAAAGAAAAATAATAAGAAATTAATTTATTTTATTAAGCAAATTGAAAAAGACCTTTATAAAAAGATGAATATCCTTTCCCTTCCTTTTAAAACACGTAAAATGAAAATGGAGTTTATGGAAAGGTATGATATTAATATAATATATAAAAATAGTAAAAATAAAAATTATGTAGTAGATGAGCCTATAACACATTTTTCAGACCTTTTTGGAACAATAGAAATTGAAACTGAAACAACTAGAATGTATAAAAATGGGCATATGAAAATAAAGGAAGGAGCAATACATAAGGCATTAAATGGCTATATTATATTAAGGCTGGATTCCCTTTTAAAAGAAGAAGACGCTTGGGAATATCTTAAAAACATTTTACTTTCAGGAAAAATTAAGATTCCAAGCCCATCTCGCTCATCTCATTCATCTTTTATCTTAAACCCTGAAGCAATTAAAAGTGTGCCTAAGGTGATAATGATAGGAGATGAAGAGCTTTATAATCTTTTATATCAAGAAGAGCCTGATTTTTATAAGCTATTTAAAGTGTGTGCCACATTTGATTCTAGTATGGAAAGAAACGATGAAAACACTAGTCAATTAATTTCTTTAGTTTCTAATCTTCAAAAAAAACAAGAACTTTTACCACTTGAAATATCAGCTTATAAAAGGTTAGTTCTTTTTTCTTCAGAACTCACCTCTTCCACTCTTTTTCTTTCCACACAGTTTACAAAAATTGCAGATTGCTTGTCTGAAGCAAATTATATAGCAAAATATGAAAAACTTACATCTATCACTGATAAAGAAATTTTAAAAGCAATAGAAAAAAAGAGATATTTTTATTCTTTAGTGGAAGAAAAGTTTTTAGATATGATTAAAATGAAAGAATTAATTATTCAAGTGAAGGGAAAAAGCATTGCACGTATTAATGGGCTTGCTGTAGAAGAAACATCTAACTATTCTTTTGGTCTTCCACTTTCAATAACAGCACAAGTTTCTTGTGGTATGGGTGGGGTTATTGATATTGAAAAAGAAGTAGGTCTTTCAGGAGAGATTTATGATAAAGCACATCTTATCATTACTTCACTTTTAAGGAATAAGTTTTTAAAGCATTATCCACTTTGCATCTCTGCAAGCATTTGTTCAGAGCAATCATATAGTTTTATTGATGGAGATTCTGCCTCTTGTGCACATTTTTTGGCTTTAATTTCTGCTATAGGTTCCATTCCTATGAGGCAAGATATTGCAGTTACAGGGAGCTTAAATCAATTGGGAGAAGTGCAACCTGTAGGCGGGATAAGTGAAAAGATTAAAGGTTTTTTTGCTACTTGCAAGATATTAGGCTTTAGTGGAAAAGGTGGAGTTATAATTCCACATAGTAATAAGCAAAATCTTTTTTTAAACCCTGAAATATTAGAAGCAATAAAAGAAGGATATTTTAATATTTGGACTATTAAAACAATTGACGAGGCAATAACTTTACTTTCTGAAATGGAAAAAGAAGAATATCAGCCACTAATAGAAGAAAAGCTTAAAACTTTTGCAAAAACAATTATAGAGATGAATAAAGGCTCACTCTGTTAACGCTTTTTAGTTTTTATTTTTAAAAGCTAAAAGGCATTTTTAAGTTTTTAAAGTGGTGCTTTAAAAGCTTGAAATATAGAAATGGATTTAACTATTTCAGAAGAAGAGTATAGCACGTGAAGAGCTTTGTTATCATAAAAGTAAACTTCACAATCTCCTGCTTTATAAATAGACTTTCCAAATTCTTTTTCAAACGTCTTTCTATCATCCCCTACCCTTATTTCCTCTTTTAAAGAAACTGTTGAATGTGGATTAAGTATTATTTGCATTACGCTAGGTGGTGTAGAATAACTAGAAATTACTGCTATAGCTTTTAATCTATTGTATACCCATCTTTCAAAATAATAATTATATACAATTGAAGAAGGTTCTCCCCATATTTTTGTCATTTCATCAGTTGTATTTCCAATTTCTAATCCCCTAATAATAAGGGCTTTATTTTCATCTTTTGCATATAGTTTTGATTTTAATATATTCAAAATAGATAATATCTTTTTTTTGTTTTGTTTTTTATCTTTAGATAAAGACAAAGCATAGTTATAAAAAATTAGTCTTTCATCAAAAAACATGTGTGAATTTAATATTTCATTTGTTGTTTTTTTGTTTATTATGTTTATGGCTTTTTCAAAAATATCATTTACCTTTTTTCTATCTTCATTTAAGTTTAAAAGAGAAATAGCATAGTTTAATTTTTCTATTATAGACTCACTATTATTAATTAGTGTGTTTACATTTTCTAAACTTGCATTTTTAATTTTTTCGTCTTCACTAATAGAAAGAAGAGTAAAATATGCGGCTTTCATGTTAGCATCTTCTATAGTATTTATATATTCTTTGTATAAAAGGATGGCATTCTTTAAAAATTTTAAGTTTGTAGTTTTTTCATACTCTTCATTTTGTGCGTTGGAAATAAAAGGGGAGGCGTTTAATTTATTTTCTAATGTTATGTAATATTTTTCTGCATAGCTATACCCAATAACTGCAACAGGAAGAAATGGAATAAATGATGGTGTTAAATTAGGAATTTGTTCTAAATAAATGCTATGTGTAGTGATTGCTTCAAGACGTAAAAAGTAAAGAGATGAAGGATATGAAGCTTTTAAGAGTTCTAAACTTTGTAAGCTTTCCATTATGCCTTTTTGAGTGTTTAATTGAAAAATTATGTTTAATATTTCTTCAGATGTTTTTTCTATTGTTTCTTTTTCTTCTTCTAGCTTTAGAATGCGCTCATTTAAATATTGCATGCTATCATCATTAAAGGAAAATAAATTTTCATCTTTGGCTTTTTTTAGTCTTTCTAAGTGATCTATCATAATAGTAGAATCATAACCTGCCACTTTAAGAAGAATAGATGCCATCTCATCTACTAAAAATATATTTTGTTTTGATAAATTTCTAATTTTGCTAGAATCTGAAATAAAGTTTAATACATCAATGTCTAATGCAAAACGTGCAACTTCAAAAGCAAGAAAAGCAGCTAAATAACGCTCTTTTTCAATATTTATGTTTTTTATTTTTCTTATATTGCCAGCTGAGGACAAAAAGAGTGTTTCATCTATATATTCTAAAAGAGCAGTATTTATGAAAATACTGGAATCAGGGTGCATTTTGCAAGATGCTTCGTTTTCGTCATATATTGTTAGATTAAGGTGCCCTCTATATAATTCTGTTCTCCTTATAAGAGAAAAAAGAGTGTTTTCTATTATATTATACCACTCGCCAATTTCTTTAGGCTTTAATGTTTTTTTTTCTTTTGCATGAGTATTTAAATAATTACTTAGTATGTTTCTCATTTCTATTTTGTTTATAGATGCAAAAGAAGGAAACATTAAAAGGATAAATAAAGAAATAAAAAGGAGTTTTTTTACGTTTTTTATCATATTAATCTCCATATAAAGACTTGCATATTACCACAAAACTCCTTTTTTTATAAGTTGATAAGCTCAAAAATTATTATTGTTATTAAAATATAATTTTAAAACCTGCACTAATTTTTACATCTTTTCCTTCAATTCCTGCACTCCCTTTTGGATATGATGCTATTATATTTTTTTCTTTAAAAATTATTGTTTTACCACTTCTATTGTACAGAAAAAGAAAAGCAATTTTTGTATAAAAATGTAGTTTTTTTGTAATTGTTTTTTCAAACATGCTCATAATTTCAAAGGCAACGCTTGGAAGAAAAAAAGTATCAATGAATATATAATTTCTATCAAAATGAATGTCTTTAGAAGTTCCAAATAAAAATGGAGATAATAAAAATCTTAAAAAAGCAGATAGCTTAGAAAGTTTAAGTTGCATTTCAAAAGATATAAATGGGAAAAAGAGCTTTTGAAAATATTCCACACCATCACCTTTATATTCCATTTTTTCCCATAATGGAGACCAAAACATGCCATCCCCTTTATATTGTGTGTAGCCACCATTTGCTTTCCATTTTTTAGATAAAAAAGAAAAGCCTATTTGTGGTTCTAGTATTAATGAAATATTTTTTTTCTCACTTATTTTTGAAGGATAAACTTTAAATGGAAAGCCAATATGCGAAGATAGTAAAATGTTTTGTTTTATATGTGATGCATGAGAAGAAAAGAGTGTTTTTTTAGGAACTAAACGATTAAGATAATCTGAATCGCTCATATGTCCTGCAAAACTTGGAATGCCTATATTAGTGAGGAATGAGAAATGGAAGTGTGAAACGAATAGGTCAATATTAATGTCTAAATTAAAATTTGGCAACGTAGGCCATTTAAGAAGGCTTAAAAGATGGTTTCCTTCAAAGACTTTCTCTTGCATCTCTCCTATTTCCATTCCAATGCCAAATGTGAAAATAAGTTTTTTTTCACAATGCAAGGAAAAAAATAAAAAAAAGATTGAAAAGAGAAAAGAAAAAAATTTACACATTACAATAGGATTTAGTATTTTTATTTAAATCTATATTATTCTGCTACTTAATTTTATTTAATATTAATTAATCAGTAATGCCTTAAAAAGGCTTAATCTTTCATTGTTCTCCAATGATAGCCAAAAACAGAGTGTGCATTTGTTACTACCATAAATGAACTTTCATCATTTTTTGAAAGATATTCCTTTAATTTCACAAAATCACGCCTTGAAAGCACTGTGTGCACTACATTTTGATTATTCTTTTTATATGCTCCTACAACAGAATAAATGTTAGCAGAGCGCCCCATAGAAATAAGATAATCACAAACTTTATCAGGATATTGTGTGTTTATAATGCAATACCTACTAGAATTAAGACCATTAATTGTTTTATCAATTATAAGACCATTCATAATAACACCAACTAATGAATAAAACGCAGTGTTAGCACCATATAAAAGTCCCATAGAAAAAGTTATAACAAAATCTGTTACAAGGCATCCAACCCCTAAGTCAAAACCTGTATATTTATGTAATATAAGAGCTATTATATCACTTCCCCCTGTTGAAGCATAATTATTTAAAACCATACCTACCCCAATAGCATAAAACATAACAGCTATTATAAGGTCTAAAAAAATATCATCTACTAATGGTTTTTCAATAGGAATAACTATTTCAAAGATAGCTAAAAGTAAAGATAATGAAAGAGTTGCAATAATTGTTTTTATTCCAAAACTATTTCCAATAATTAAAAATCCAATTGCAAATAAAAATATATTCACAATTATCAATAGGTAACTTACAGGCAAGGTGATTATACCAGAAATTAATTTTGAAAGAATTAATGCCATACCAGTAGCACCTCCCAATGCTAAATGAGAGGGAAGTAAGAAAAAATGAATGCCAACTGCAATCATTAAGACACCAATAATAATAAAAGCAAATTGTTTTATGTTAATTTTCATAAAAACCCCATTAAAATATTATATTCTCTTAGACAAAGTTATCATTTTGTTATTTATAACAAATAAAGCTTCAAGCTTTTTCACCTCTTTATTTTCTATTTTAAAATGCAACATTAAGTGTGAGCCAAGATATACTCCTTCTCTTTCTAAGAGAAATATTTCTTGTCCATTTTTATCAAAAGCTTTTAAGAATACTTTTACATCTTTAGTTTTATCCATTTGTTTTTTATTTTCAAATAAAATTGCATTAACTAAAATATCTCCGTTGTATTGAAAGCTATCCAGCTCTATTTTTATGCCTTCTATTACTCCACGATTGGAACTATAATAATATAAATATAAACTAAAGTTTAAAATAACTAAAATAACTATTGCAAAGAAAATAAATTTATGTCCTTTATTATTTAAAATACATGAAAAAATAGAAGTTTTTTTTATATAGTTAGGAGAATGTAAAAGCTTTACATTTTCAGGTGCATTTTCTAACCTTTTTTCTCTTGAGTATCTAAGCTCTATGCTAGAATCGTTTTTATAAGAATCTTCCATATTAACAAAAAGGTCATCGTCATTTATTTTCATAAATATTTTACCTATTTCTGAATTAATTTTTCTGTGTGCCACCAAGAAAGTTGCACTTTATCTTTAAGAGAAAACAAAGCACATAAAAAATCTTTTTCACAAGCACAAAACGTACCATATAAAAAGGGGGGAATATCTAAATTATGCTTATAATTTCTACTATTTTTGATATCAAATATAGACAAAGCATAATGCTTATTATTTGGAGTAATCAAAAAACATTTTTCATCTTTTGTAATATCAATAAGTTCATATATTTTTTTGAATTTAACTTGCTCTCCACCTATTACACCAATATCTTCATAAAATGGTAGCTCAATATTTTTTATGTAACTTTTTTCTTTTCTATCAAATATATGTAACATGCTTTTATCAAATTCTATGCCACGCCTGACATTAGATGCAGGATCTATTTCTTCTAAATAATAGTCTACCTTTACATATATAATATCTTTATCAAATGATGGAAAGGAAATGTCAATATTTTTGTAAACTGAGCTTTCATCTTTATATATTTTAGGAAGCGATAAAAGGGGAATAGAATATTTATGCACTAAAATTCCTCTGTCGTTGTAGTAATATAATCGCATATCTTCTTTAACTTTGCATATTACTACAATTTCATTATTCTTATTGCAAAAGAGTTTTTTAATTGGAGGAAAAGGAGAGCCTCCATAGCCTTCTTGACCTATGTAATCTATAAATTCTCCCTTTTCATTGAAATGCAAAACAATATTTTGAAGTCCTATATCTTCTTCAAAATCGTATTCCAATCTTTCTTCTTCAAGATTATCCACTACATATAAACTTTTTTCATCTGTTACTGTAATAAGTGTTGGATAGTTAAAGGGATATTCCACAGCATTTAGAGTGCTTAAAGCCTCTTCTTTTTTTTCATTGATTCTGGATGGAGCTACATTATATTGTGGGTTATAATATATGGAAAGTAAGTCTCCAAATGATGTAAATTTTAATACTTTTTTAGAGTTAGATACTGAAATATAAAAAAAACCATCTTTCATAAAGATTTGGCTATTTAAATAATTGCTATTTTTTTCTTCTAAAGATGAAATGTTAAATTCATCTTCAAAACTACCATAAGAAAGAGAAAATAAGTCTTCTCTTTCAATTGTCTTCTCTGTTTCTTTTGAGCAAGAAAATAAAAATATAATTCCTATAGTTAGGAAATAAATATAACTTTTCACTAAAATATTCCGTTTAACAAAAAATATCGTGTGGATATTCAACTTGCCATAAAAAAAGTGCATTAGGTGGTGCTGTAGGTCCTGTATATTTTCTTTCACCACTTTCCATTTTTTCTTTTAAATAAAGGTGAGATAATCCTTTTTTTTCATACTCTAATAGTGTGCCAACAATTGAGCGCACCATTTTCCATAAAAATGATGTTGCACAAATTTCAAATACTAAATAAGAGCCTTCTATAAAAAAGTGAGCATTTTTTACATAACGAAATTTACTTATTGACTTATCTCTTGCATAAGCAAAAAAAGAGAAGTCTTTTTCTCCTTGCAAAACACTTGCAAGCAAATTTAATTTTTCTAAAGAAGGAAAATACTTTAAATTAAAACAATATGGAACTTGATATGGATATATTCTATTTCCACATAAGATAAAATATCTATATGTTCTAGAAAGGGCATTAAATCTAGCGTTAAACACATCTTTAACAAAAAAAGCTTCCATCACCCTAACTGATTTTGGTAAAAATGCATTTATTGCATTTGGAAATTGTTTTGCACTTATACTTTTTATATTAGTAAAAAAATTAACACCCTGTTCTCTTGCATGGACTCCTGCATCTGTTCTACCAGCTGCCCATGTTTTAATTTTAGTTTTATGTAAATTAGAAAGTGAAAGCTCTAAAGCTTCTTGTACTGTTCCCCCTAATGCTATTCCATCTTTTTTTTGTATTTGCCAGCCTGAAAAATGAGAACCGTCATAAGATACTTTTAATAAGACATTTTGTCTATAAGTATTTTCTAAGCTAGGCATTTTATTAAAACTTATTCTTCTTCTTTTAGTTCTAACTTCAAATTGTCATATAAAGCTCTACTTGCTTCAAGAAGTGGACCAGGCTTTGCCTTTGAAGACTTTCCAAGACCAAACATTCTAGCAAGCGTTAACTTTTGATATTCCATTCTCTTATGCCTTGCTTCACTATCTTCTTTTGAACCATATTTATATTCTAGTAATGCACCCATATATAGAACACCATCATACCCATAATTTTTATCAATATCTGGTCCAAAAGACCTAAGCCCTGCAATCATTTCTTTACCAGTAGATTCTAAATCTATGGCATATCTATATAAAAATGTAGCTTTTTTATAAAAAGCATTGGCAACATAGCCATAATTTTCACTTTTATATTTTTTATCTAATTCAGAAAAAAGCCATGCAGCTCTTATTGCACAAATTGCTTGCTTAATTCTAGGAGAATAATTAGTATCATATTTTTCATAGCAATTTATTGCTAAATAATAAGACAAAGCTCCCTCTATTAATGTTCTACATTTAGAAAAATCAAAAGATGTAAAAAGTTGCTTTGATAAAGAATAACGCTCTTCTATTGAGTCAAATAAACTCCTACTAAGATCTTTATCTATGGTAGAAAAATCTTGTGGAAATGCTGTAAAAAGACACTTAGGGCAAACTGTAAGATGATACACACATGGAAAAACTTCCCCATACTTCATTGAAGGTTTATACAAACGACGAAGCTCATCAGTTAAATCACCAGCAATTAGCCTACCACCGCCTGAATGTAGTTCTTCTCTACTAAACTTCGTTTCACACACAGGACATTTTAAAACCTCTTTTGAATAGAAAGTTATCTGTCCAATTTTCTCATTTATTTCTTTTCCTTTTTTAGGGTCTTTCACACTTTCCTCCCAAACATCTATATAATTACGAACACTTAAAGTATTTATCGGAGAAATATAAATTTAAGATGATAAAAAGCGAAACCTAATAACTTAAATCTTTAAGTTAAAACATTTTGAATAACAAACTTAAAAAGCTTCATCAGGATACTTTTCATGTATAAACTTAGCCCAATCTTGATCTTCAATTGCTATGTGATTTAAAAGCCATTGGCTTAAAAAATTATACATATCTATGGCTATTTTTTTATCTCCACGTGCCATAAGAGGAAGTGCATTTTGAAGTTTTTCAACAAAAGTTGCATGTATCTTAGCATGCTTTTCAAGACTAGGATAGTTATACTTAGCCATCACTCTCTCTTCTTCTTGAAAGTGATAGATTGTATAATCTGATAATTTTTTAAGAACTTTACCAACCTTTAAACGAAACACAGCATCTGGCAATTCCAATAAAGAATACACCTCTTCCACTATTAAGATAAGCTTCTTATGATGTCCGTCTATAACATTATAACCCACACTTAATTTTTCATTCCATTTAACATTTTTATAAGTTTCCATGATAAAACCGACATTTTCATCTTAAAACAAAAAAATGTCTAGTAGTATATGCAAAAAAACAAATAATATCTTGTTTTTAGTCTATATTCTACACATATATTTTTAATTAATAAAACATAAATAAAAAGATCAAATTAAGATAATCTCAAGTTCTATTAGAGGACATAGCTACCACCTAAGCTTTTAAAAAGTTTAAAGGTTATAAATAGGAACACTGCAAATAGCTATTTTAATATAAGTTAAGATAGATTTTGGAGTAAAAAGAGGTAAATTAAAAACATTCATGTACATGGTAATTTTCTAAGAAAGAATCCCTCTAAAGTTGCATAAATTGTAAGGCATAACCCTATCACTAAGAGTGAAATAAATAATTTCTAATCCTAATTCCTTAATGATTTTCCAATTTTATTCATTTTATGAATTTACTATATGTTTATGAGTTAAATGGTATTCTCCGCATTGTTCACAATGATAAACATAAAGTTCCTCTCCTCTTTCTTCATAAATTATTTTTGCACGCATTTTAGCTACTTCATATGTTGGATAAGCTTGTTTTGTATTGCCGTTGGAATCAAAACAAAAACTTCCATGATTAGGAGTGTGTCGCTCTTTTGGTGAAAGATGCCAATAACCACATCTTTGGCACTTATAACAAACCTGATCTTCTCCATATCGATACCTTACATACTCTATTGCTTCTTCTGCTTCAATTTTTGTTTCATACGATTTTAAGAATGTACCGTCTCTACTCTTACAAATATCACTATCAAACATCACACCTCCAAAGTTATTATAAAACATCATAATAAATTTAAAAAGCAACCTCTAAAAATTAAAAATATTTAGAGGTTGCAATGTTTAATAATCAAGGAACTTATTATATACTAATCTTTTTTATTTGGATTAAGTTGTTTGTCACGATTTCCTTGATTTTGATCATATTGACGATTTGTACCAGCTGTTCCCTTATTAGGATTTTGCATATTTGATTGATTATCAGCAGGTTTTATTTTATTTTTACACATATATTTTTCCCCTATAGTTTTAATTTTTAAACTCAATTTTAAATTTATAAGAATTATAAAAACTATAATTTCTTTCTTTTGTTATAATGAAAGTTCCTTTTGTATACTGCTCTTTAGAAGAAGAAGTAAAGCTTTTATCTCCATCTAAGATGGTCTCAGTACTAGATGTGCTTTTAGATACATTAATAGTAAATCTTGGCTCATATTTATATGTTTTTAGCTTGTTTTTTGCACTTACAACAACATCTTTAACTGTAATGGATCTTTCTGTTCCAGCACTTATTTCCGTTCTTAACACAGTAGGAAAATCAATATTTGCCTCCGCAGCATTCCCACCCTTATAAATATCATCAATGTAAGATCTTCCTTTTATTTCTACATAACATGTTTCATCACTTGCATTCTTAAATTTAAACGTAAATTCTTCTTTTATATATTCAACGTTCTCATGTTCGGCTGGTTTATAAGAACAAGCAGTAACTATAAATGCTATATTAAACAATAAAGTCAACACACCAATCATTGAAACTATTTTTTATGTTTCATATTAACCTCACTTTATATCTTTTATATAATAATTAAGCAAAATAGATAAAATATAATATTAAAACTTAAGGCTGGGCTCCTGATTTTTTTATTTGCCTGAAAAAGACGATATTATCGTCAAAACTAAAAAATGAGAAACAAAATAGTCTATGTGAAAATATACCTAGAAAGAACTTACCTAACTGGTAATAAAATTATGTAAAGTATAAGGCTCAAAGTCAAATAGCCTGCAAAACTTGATTTTAATATAAACCTTATTATTCATCCTTGACATGAGAGCATGTTGTATAATATCTAAGTATTGTTGACAAGTGGGAAAGTATATCTTTTTTTAGCAATTTATCCTGAGAAAAAGTCTTCGCCTGAAATCACTTTAAACGGTGATTTATCATAAATAAGTATAACTTGAAAAATGCACATTTACCGGCTGAAAAATGCTCCTTGTTGATATAATACTATCAAAGACATTCCCATATCGAACAATAATTTGTTGCCTATTAATATCGGCTCCCGCTTTCCCCTAAGATATAAATAAAAACCTTTCTTGATTAACATCTCTTTTTTTAAGATGCTAATCAAAAGCCTATAAAAAATATTATTTTTTTCTTTACAATCCCAACAGTAACTATTGCGACTCGCAATACTCCTTTATATGTTCAATCATTTTTTTTTTGCTCTTTCATGTTCAAGTTTTTGAAATCTTGATAATTTAGAGAAAGAAAATTTCAAAGTACCACGTGCATGAGCTCCATACGTTTTTTTATCTTCTTCAGAAGATTATAAAGAAGATACCTACAAAGCATTTTTCCAGCTAACACTTATTTTAGTCTTTTATGATATTGAAGTTAGTTTTATATTTTTTTTCGACATCACTTATCACTTTTAGCACAAGAGCTTTAATTGTTTTATAGTGCAATTGCATATTATCGCCAAACATAAATACTATATTATTCCATTCACCTTCAGCAAGATATTGTTTTGCATTTCTTGGAAGATAAGAATAATCAAAATTATTTTGTAGAAAAGCTTTTAGTTTTATATACTCATGAATTATAATATTATTATGAAAATAGAACTTATATTCATCATTTTTCGAAATTATCCTAGTTAGCGATTCTACATAATAGAACATGCGTTCAACTGTATATTTTATCTCCTTTTCACAATTAATCTTAATTTTTGAAAAGTCTTCTAATTTGGATAAAACTAAAAAATCATCTTTTAATAAAGTCTTTTCAGGATTTTTAATCAAGCTCCTATTATAAAATAGCTTAGCATCATTAATGCTATTTATATAAGTTAATTCTGCCAATATTTTCTTGTTTCGAATAATAAACATATCCCCCATTATCCTAACATCACTAAAACTCTTTTTTAATAACTGGCCAACTTTTTCAAACGGTTCTAATGTAAAAATATACATATCAACATCTGAGGTAATATTCATATCACATCTTCCAGCGGAACCATATATAAAAAGACTACCCTTTATTGATGATAGAACTTCTTTTAACATAAAAATCATTTCATATTGGCTTAACGGCAACATATTAACATCAATATTTGAATTAGTTGAAATAATTGCCAGTGCTTTGTTCCATATCCTTTCAATACATCCGTCTAACATATTCTTATCAATTGTTAAAATTGTATCAGTTATCGTTCCCATATAGGGATAATGAGGGTATGGAATCTTTTCAAATTTGGAAGCATCGCTTCTAGAAAGACACACGTTTAGTGGTGCATTTATTTTTAGAACAATAAAAGAATTCTTATCTAACGAATTAAGAATATTTTCACTTACTTTTCCCCCTCCGCTTAGCTCAACAATTACATTTTTATACTTCAATATTTCTTGGGGGAATGTTTCCCATAATAGTTCTTCTTTTTCAATAGTTCCATCACAGTTTTGAATGCGATAATCGTCAATTTTTAGCACGTGATAATTTGGAAAAACCTTTTTCAATTTTTCTACTAAAAATGATTTACCCGAATTTATGTTTCCGAGCACAAACAAACGCATTATTAATTACTCAAAAATATTTATTTTTTGCTTTTTTAACAAATATGCAAACGCTCCACCTGAAACTATACTATCAAAGGCATTTCCAATTCCAAACAACAATGCAATCCCTATCAACGTTGGCTCCCACATTCCTGCAAGATATAAAACAAATGCCGTACCATAGTATATTGAATTTGTAACCACAGATTCAAAAAGCATATAATTTGTTTTTCCAAGCCCATAAAATTCACAATCAAATATATTCTGAATTGCATACAAAACATAAAATCCTAGTAGAATGATGACAAGATTATATAGCTTATCAACATCAGAAAATTGCAAAACATTTGACATGAAAGTTTTCCAAAAGGGAATTGTTATAAACCAGATAAAACATACAATAAACGTAACTGCAAAATATCCAAGCGTATTATCTTTTACAGCCTCTTTATTTGTACTAACTTCTTGCTTTATAAGCTCGCCTAGTTGATTTATAGGAAGCAAGAGCCAACCCCAAATAAAATTATTGGCAACCCAATAAGTTCCTTGTTCATTCACTATATTCACCATACGACTTATCATAAGCATATAGGCGATATTTCTTACAAACGATTCTAAACCAGATATACCACCAATTTTTACAAATTCTTTTAGCCAGTTAAACGAAAATCTTTCTTTATTGAAGATAGAATATCCTTCTTTTGAAAGTAGTATTATAGAAATAATTAGCAAAATAATATTTACAATTATGTTGCTATAACCAATTCCATTCACGCCAAGATTTGCAGAAATATTCAAACTTGAAACAAAGAATGTATCAAATACAATGCTAAAAATAAGTTTTATACCTGTAAGAAAATATACATACTTTGACTTTCCAAGCGTTACTAGGCAGATAAGTATGAAGCTACTTAAGAGGACAAAAATATTAGCTATACTTTCTATTCTAATATATGTAGTAGAAGCTATAATGATATCCTTACTTGTAGCCATCAAAGATAAAAGTTGGTTTGCAAATGTGCAGATTAACGCAGAACATATAACATATATAATAAATGAAATTATTAGTCCTGTTTTAATGCGGTTTATATACTCTTTTTTATCCCCTACAGCTTTTCCCATAAAGAAATATAAAGGAAGAATAATTGCTTCATCTAAAATTTCATAAAACAAGTTTATCCAAGAAAGTTGGCCCGCTATTGAAAATGCCCATACACCCGGTAATTGTCCAAGAAAGAACACTCTTAACGTTGTGTAAATTGTAGGAGATAAGCCCATAATTAACAGAGAAATAAATAAATTCCAATTCAAATTTTTTAATGATTTTCCAATTTTATTCATTTTATGAATCCCCTAATATTGTTTATGAGTTAAATGATATTCCCCACATTGTGCACAATAATAAACATAAAGCTTTTCCCCTCTTTCCTCGTAAATTATTTTTGCACGCATTTCAGCTGATTCATAGGTTGGATAGGCTTGTTTCGGTTTACCGTTAGAATCGAGACAACAACTTCTATGACTTGGAGTTTGTCGCTCTTTTGGGGAAAGATGCCAATAATTGCATGTTGGGCATTTATAAGCTATCTGATCATTTCCATACATATCTTTTACATATTCTATTGCTTGATTTGCTTCAAATTCTGTTTCATACGATTTTAATGATGTTCCATCTTTTTTCTTGCAAACGTCACTATCAAACATTTTAACTCCAAAATCGCTATACACAACTTACTATAAAATCTGTAATAAACTTAAACCAACCTCTAAAATTTAAAAATATTTAGAGGTTGCAATGTTTAATAATCAAGGAACTTATTATATACTAATCTTTTTTATTTGGATTAAGTTGTTTGTCACGATTTCCTTGATTTTGATCATATTGACGATTTGTACCAGCTGTTCCCTTATTAGGATTTTGCATATTTGATTGATTATCAGCAGGTTTTATTTTATTTTTACACATATATTTTTCCCCTATAGTTTTAATTTTTAAACTCAATTTTAAATTTATAAGAATTATAAAAACTATAATTTCTTTCTTTTGTTATAATGAAAGTTCCTTTTGTATACTGCTCTTTAGAAGAAGAAGTAAAGCTTTTATCTCCATCTAAGATGGTCTCAGTACTAGATGTGCTTTTAGATACATTAATAGTAAATCTTGGCTCATATTTATATGTTTTTAGCTTGTTTTTTGCACTTACAACAACATCTTTAACTGTAATGGATCTTTCTGTTCCAGCACTTATTTCCGTTCTTAACACAGTAGGAAAATCAATATTTGCCTCCGCAGCATTCCCACCCTTATAAATATCATCAATGTAAGATCTTCCTTTTATTTCTACATAACATGTTTCATCACTTGCATTCTTAAATTTAAACGTAAATTCTTCTTTTATATATTCAACGTTCTCATGTTCGGCTGGTTTATAAGAACAAGCAGTAACTATAAATGCTATATTAAACAATAAAGTCAACACACCAATCATTGAAACTATTTTTTATGTTTCATATTAACCTCACTTTATATCTTTTATATAATAATTAAGCAAAATAGATAAAATATAATATTAAAACTTAAGGCTGGGCTCCTGATTTTTTTATTTGCCTGAAAAAGACGATATTATCGTCAAAACTAAAAAATGAGAAACAAAATAGTCTATGTGAAAATATACCTAGAAAGAACTTACCTAACTGGTAATAAAATTATGTAAAGTATAAGGCTCAAAGTCAAATAGCCTGCAAAACTTGATTTTAATATAAACCTTATTATTCATCCTTGACATGAGAGCATGTTGTATAATATCTAAGTATTGTTGACAAGTGGGAAAGTATATCTTTTTTTAGCAATTTATCCTGAGAAAAAGTCTTCGCCTGAAATCACTTTAAACGGTGATTTATCATAAATAAGTATAACTTGAAAAATGCACATTTACCGGCTGAAAAATGCTCCTTGTTGATATAATACTATCAAAGACATTCCCATATCGAACAATAATTTGTTGCCTATTAATATCGGCTCCCGCTTTCCCCTAAGATATAAATAAAAACCTT
The DNA here is from genome assembly GCA_963545065.1 of uncultured Treponema sp. GTDB lineage: Bacteria > Spirochaetota > Spirochaetia > Treponematales > Treponemataceae > Treponema_B. Next base: position 4,486 of record CAUUIE010000020.1, on the reverse strand, counting down.
TCTTGATTAACATCTCTTTTTTTAAGATGCTAATCAAAAGCCTATAAAAAATATTATTTTTTTCTTTACAATCCCAACAGTAACTATTGCGACTCGCAATACTCCTTTATATGTTCAATCATTTTTTTTTTGCTCTTTCATGTTCAAGTTTTTGAAATCTTGATAATTTAGAGAAAGAAAATTTCAAAGTACCACGTGCATGAGCTCCATACGTTTTTTTATCTTCTTCAGAAGATTATAAAGAAGATACCTACAAAGCATTTTTCCAGCTAACACTTATTTTAGTCTTTTATGATATTGAAGTTAGTTTTATATTTTTTTTCGACATCACTTATCACTTTTAGCACAAGAGCTTTAATTGTTTTATAGTGCAATTGCATATTATCGCCAAACATAAATACTATATTATTCCATTCACCTTCAGCAAGATATTGTTTTGCATTTCTTGGAAGATAAGAATAATCAAAATTATTTTGTAGAAAAGCTTTTAGTTTTATATACTCATGAATTATAATATTATTATGAAAATAGAACTTATATTCATCATTTTTCGAAATTATCCTAGTTAGCGATTCTACATAATAGAACATGCGTTCAACTGTATATTTTATCTCCTTTTCACAATTAATCTTAATTTTTGAAAAGTCTTCTAATTTGGATAAAACTAAAAAATCATCTTTTAATAAAGTCTTTTCAGGATTTTTAATCAAGCTCCTATTATAAAATAGCTTAGCATCATTAATGCTATTTATATAAGTTAATTCTGCCAATATTTTCTTGTTTCGAATAATAAACATATCCCCCATTATCCTAACATCACTAAAACTCTTTTTTAATAACTGGCCAACTTTTTCAAACGGTTCTAATGTAAAAATATACATATCAACATCTGAGGTAATATTCATATCACATCTTCCAGCGGAACCATATATAAAAAGACTACCCTTTATTGATGATAGAACTTCTTTTAACATAAAAATCATTTCATATTGGCTTAACGGCAACATATTAACATCAATATTTGAATTAGTTGAAATAATTGCCAGTGCTTTGTTCCATATCCTTTCAATACATCCGTCTAACATATTCTTATCAATTGTTAAAATTGTATCAGTTATCGTTCCCATATAGGGATAATGAGGGTATGGAATCTTTTCAAATTTGGAAGCATCGCTTCTAGAAAGACACACGTTTAGTGGTGCATTTATTTTTAGAACAATAAAAGAATTCTTATCTAACGAATTAAGAATATTTTCACTTACTTTTCCCCCTCCGCTTAGCTCAACAATTACATTTTTATACTTCAATATTTCTTGGGGGAATGTTTCCCATAATAGTTCTTCTTTTTCAATAGTTCCATCACAGTTTTGAATGCGATAATCGTCAATTTTTAGCACGTGATAATTTGGAAAAACCTTTTTCAATTTTTCTACTAAAAATGATTTACCCGAATTTATGTTTCCGAGCACAAACAAACGCATTATTAATTACTCAAAAATATTTATTTTTTGCTTTTTTAACAAATATGCAAACGCTCCACCTGAAACTATACTATCAAAGGCATTTCCAATTCCAAACAACAATGCAATCCCTATCAACGTTGGCTCCCACATTCCTGCAAGATATAAAACAAATGCCGTACCATAGTATATTGAATTTGTAACCACAGATTCAAAAAGCATATAATTTGTTTTTCCAAGCCCATAAAATTCACAATCAAATATATTCTGAATTGCATACAAAACATAAAATCCTAGTAGAATGATGACAAGATTATATAGCTTATCAACATCAGAAAATTGCAAAACATTTGACATGAAAGTTTTCCAAAAGGGAATTGTTATAAACCAGATAAAACATACAATAAACGTAACTGCAAAATATCCAAGCGTATTATCTTTTACAGCCTCTTTATTTGTACTAACTTCTTGCTTTATAAGCTCGCCTAGTTGATTTATAGGAAGCAAGAGCCAACCCCAAATAAAATTATTGGCAACCCAATAAGTTCCTTGTTCATTCACTATATTCACCATACGACTTATCATAAGCATATAGGCGATATTTCTTACAAACGATTCTAAACCAGATATACCACCAATTTTTACAAATTCTTTTAGCCAGTTAAACGAAAATCTTTCTTTATTGAAGATAGAATATCCTTCTTTTGAAAGTAGTATTATAGAAATAATTAGCAAAATAATATTTACAATTATGTTGCTATAACCAATTCCATTCACGCCAAGATTTGCAGAAATATTCAAACTTGAAACAAAGAATGTATCAAATACAATGCTAAAAATAAGTTTTATACCTGTAAGAAAATATACATACTTTGACTTTCCAAGCGTTACTAGGCAGATAAGTATGAAGCTACTTAAGAGGACAAAAATATTAGCTATACTTTCTATTCTAATATATGTAGTAGAAGCTATAATGATATCCTTACTTGTAGCCATCAAAGATAAAAGTTGGTTTGCAAATGTGCAGATTAACGCAGAACATATAACATATATAATAAATGAAATTATTAGTCCTGTTTTAATGCGGTTTATATACTCTTTTTTATCCCCTACAGCTTTTCCCATAAAGAAATATAAAGGAAGAATAATTGCTTCATCTAAAATTTCATAAAACAAGTTTATCCAAGAAAGTTGGCCCGCTATTGAAAATGCCCATACACCCGGTAATTGTCCAAGAAAGAACACTCTTAACGTTGTGTAAATTGTAGGAGATAAGCCCATAATTAACAGAGAAATAAATAAATTCCAATTCAAATTTTTTAATGATTTTCCAATTTTATTCATTTTATGAATCCCCTAATATTGTTTATGAGTTAAATGATATTCCCCACATTGTGCACAATAATAAACATAAAGCTTTTCCCCTCTTTCCTCGTAAATTATTTTTGCACGCATTTCAGCTGATTCATAGGTTGGATAGGCTTGTTTCGGTTTACCGTTAGAATCGAGACAACAACTTCTATGACTTGGAGTTTGTCGCTCTTTTGGGGAAAGATGCCAATAATTGCATGTTGGGCATTTATAAGCTATCTGATCATTTCCATACATATCTTTTACATATTCTATTGCTTGATTTGCTTCAAATTCTGTTTCATACGATTTTAATGATGTTCCATCTTTTTTCTTGCAAACGTCACTATCAAACATTTTACCTCCAAAATCGCTATACACAACTTACTATAAAATCTGTAATAAACTTAAAGTAACCTCTGAAAACTAAAAATTTTTTAGAGGTTACCATGTTTAATAATCCATAAACTTACTACTACATATACTAAAATTACTTTTCTTTTTTATTTGGATTAAGTTGTTCTCCACGATTGCCTTGATTTTGGTCATACTGACGATTTGTACCGGCTGTTCCCTTATTGGGATTTTGCATATTTGATTGATTATCAGCCGGTTTTATTGGCTTGTCTTTACTCATATACATTCCTCCTATAGTTTTAATTTTTAAAATCAATATAAAAGATATCTTTTTCCAATTTTATGTAAAAAGTTCCTTTCGTATATTGATCCTTAGAATAACTAACAAAATATTTATATCCACTTTGATACTTAGAATCATCGCTGAACGCCCTAATTGTAATTTGAGGTGTAAATGTAACAGTTAAAGCAGATATCAAGGCGGAACTCCTAATTCTTTTATTTGCCTAAAAGAGACTACATTACTACTAACTCTATATAATGAGAAAAAAGATTGTTCATGTGAAAATATATTTAGATAAGTCTTACCTAACTGGTAACTGGTAACTGGTAACTGGTAATGAGATTATGTGCGACATAAAGCTATGAGTCAAGTAGCTAGCTACCTTCTTTTTGTGATAAATTCGATTATCAATCCGTAACATACGCTTTCAGTATACAATATTTAATTGAATGTTGACAAGTAGACGAACTGTACTTTTTTTAGTACTGTAAATTTTAAAAAATATTATTCCTTTAGATGAAGACTTTCCTAAGCTTTATGCAGTAGCAAGCCCTTATCACCCTCTTCAAGATATTGCTTACAAAAGCACCTGCATCATGGTGCTCTCCTGTATATGATTTTATCTGCACAACAATTCTCTTTTCAAACTGAATATTTGAAACTAATGTACTGGTTGTTACAATTAGATCAGCTCCATTATCATTTTTGCTACAACAAGTCCATAATGTTGCATGATAAAACTTCATAAGTTTACAGGGCGAAAACTCGCAGAGTTACGCACGATAAATACGTCAATACCCTGCAAACTCGTAAGGGTTGGCACTGCATCTTAGGCTAAGGTGTGAGGTGAGGCGTATGCTAAGAAGAGATTTTAATCTTAGGCTAAAACTCATATTTTGTTCTAGTATAGAATGTGATGTTAGATTATTGCTCCTTGATGAGTTCTTTTAACTCTTCAATTGAATAAGCCAGTACTTTTCTATGAATCATTGCATGACAATTGGGACACAAAGGTCGTAAATCATTTATTGGATCA
>CAUUIE010000019.1:0-22061 GCA_963545065.1 uncultured Treponema sp. | reverse complement strand
GCAAGAGGTTGCAGAGATTACTCAAAAGAACAAGATGAGCATTAATCAACTTGTTTATGAAATAAAAAAATTTAAAACATAATTAAGGCGAGAAGTATTAAGGTAATATTAAACACTAATAATTAAACCTAGGTGCTATAAGGAAGCTTTATATATTTTAAGCTTCCTTATAGCACTTTCTATTTATGTTCTAGTGTAATAGTTATAGAGGGAGCATTGGTCAATTGTGAATCTCCAAAATATTGAATAGCACCTGGATAACAGTATTCTGTTTGATATTTGCAAGTTTTTTGCATTTCTTTCCATTCCTTAAAAGGCATTCCTTCAAGATCAACTAATGCTTTCTTTATTACTAGGTTATCTTTGCCATTTCTTCTTTCAACATTTAACATGGAAACCAAAGGAACTGCTCCAACTTTCCATTCAGATACAGGCTTTATTAAGTCTCTAACAGAAACTATATAACCTGTATGTTTTTTTTCAATTAATATAAAAGCAGTTTGCCCTAAAGTATAACAATAATTGCAATCAAAATTAGAAGGGAAAGCACTTCGCCCTTCATAACCAAAAAAGTGAGAATATGATGAAAACTTACCATTATACTTTCCTTCTTTTTTAAGCTTTGTAAGTTCTTTTTCCACAAAATATATGAGAAGTTTTTCTGTTTCAATACGAGAAACTTGCACATTACCATGTGGGTCTCTATCAAGAAAAAATTGTAATGCTACATCTTTAGGAAGTTTTTTAAATAAACTAGATGATTCAAGACTTAAGTTTTTTAAAATAATTGTTTCTTTTTCTTCTATAGAAATATCATTATCAAATATAATTTTCCCAAATATTTCATTTAGTTCTGCAATAAGCTTTTGCATTTCAGGAATGAATTCTATTAGACCTTCAGGAATAAGAACCATGCCAAAGTTCTCTCCATTTTCTGCTCTCTTTATTATTGCATCAATAATTTCATTTATTACGTCTTCTAGTTTCATGTTCTTTGCTTTAACCTCTTCTGAAATTAAGCAAATATTAGGAGCTGTTTGTAGTGCACACTCTAAAGCAATATGGCTTGCAGAACGCCCCATTAGTTTTATGAAATGCCAATATTTTTTTGCAGAAACAGCATCTCGTGCAATGTTTCCAATTAGTTCAGAATATGTTTTTGTTGCTGTGTCAAAACCAAAAGATGTTTCTATATATTCATTTTTTAAATCTCCATCAATTGTTTTAGGCACTCCTATAACAGATGTTTTAAGCCCTGCATTTAAAAAATGTTCTGCAAGAAAAGCAGCATTAGTGTTAGAATCATCACCACCTACAATTAAAAGTCCGTCAAGTTCTAATTTTTTTGCAGTATTAATTGCACTAGATATTTGTTCATCAGTTTGTATTTTTGTTCTTCCAGAACCTATTATATCAAAGCCCCCAGTGTTTCTATATTTATCAATAAGCTCTTTTTTAATTTCAATATAATTTCCTTCAATAATACCTTTAGGACCTTCCTTAAATCCATAAAGGTGAGATTTAGGATTATTTTTGTTCATTGCATCAAAAAGTCCGGAAATCACATTGTGACCTCCAGCAGCTTGCCCACCAGAAAGGATTACTCCAATTTTCATTTCTTTACTTTCTGTTTTATTTCTATTTTTTGAATATTCTATTTCTAGCCATGCATTGTTTGCTGTGTGTTTAAATTCAGTTTTAATTTTAGGGTCTATATTTTTTATTATTGTCTTTTTTATTTGTATACTATTAAAATCTTCTAATATAGCAGGCAAAGTGGGTTTATATTCATGTCTTAAAACTTGTAGTTTTGATTCTTTCATATGAAATCTCCTAAATAATGCTATTATTTAATATTAAATTTGAGGTTTTTTCAACAATCATACTGCACATGAAAATATTAATGTAATTTATTGGTATTATCGCTGTTTTTCAATTATCAAGATAGCATAAAACCGCTCGAATCTTTTTTAAGATTATTGTATTATTTTTATCATTATTTTGAATATATGAGGTATGTTATGAGAAAATATTGTAAAATATTTTTATTTATGATTTTTTGTTTTGTCAACACTGTAGGCTTATTTACAGAAAATATAAACGAAAAAGAAGAGAAGCAAGAAGTGCAACCAAAAGAAAATGATATTGAATTAAATGAGAATAAAGAAAAAGAGAATAGCGAAGATCAAGGGGATATAGAGCTTGAAAAAACTGAAATGGAAAACGAAAAAGATTTTAATATATGTATATCAGATTCTATACCTATGCTTCACCCTCATATTTCATATAATGCAGATGAAGCTCAACTTTTAACAGCCTTATATGAAGGTCTTTTTGTTTATGATCCTAAAACACTAGAGCCAATAGGTGGCATAGCAGAATCATGGAAAGTTACAGGTGGGCGAACGTGGCGTTTTATTTTAAGAGAAAACGCAAAATTTGAAAATGGAGATGCTATAACAGCTACAACATTTAAAGATTCTTGGCTAAATCTTTTGTCTCCTGAGTTAAATTGCCCTTATGCCTCTCTTTTAGATTGTATTGATGGAGTTTCTGATTGGAGAAATGGAAAATTAAAAAATAAGAATCAAATAGGTATACAAGTGGAAAGTGAAAGGGTTTTAACTGTATACACATCTTCACCTTGCCAATATTTGCCATTGATACTCTGCCATCATGCTTTTAGTGCAGTACACCCATCACAATTAAAAGATGTTGCTAAATTTATGAACAAGAAAGAATTTAAAAAGGCAAATGAAGCTTTTAAACCTATTTCTAGTGGTCCTTTTAAGATTGAAGAATTTGATAATGATAAAATTGTTTTTACTAAAAATGAAAAGTATTGGGATTCTTCTTTTGTTCGTCTTTCTCGCATTAATAATTACTTTAATATAAAAGAAGAAGATATAAGTTATAAGTTTAATTTAGGTGAAATTCATTGGCTTAATAAGGCTTCTATAATAAAAGACGTAGCTTATAAAGAAGCTGTGCATATAGGTGCAATGTTTTCTACTGAATATTTCTTTTTTAGAGTGGATACTGATGCTACAAAAAATGAAAGAATTCGGGAAGCTCTATTATTAGCAATTCCTTATGAAAAGTTGCGTTCACAATATTTAATTCCTGCAAGCACTTTAGTATTTCCATTACCTGATTATCCTCATATTCAAGGTATTGATGAATATAATATATACAAAGCAAAAAATATAATGGGTGAAATTAAGTTAAATGATAAGAATAAAAAGATTAAAATCATTTTTCCAGAAAATACTTATTATGAGCCTCTTGTTAAAATCTTAAAAGAAGCATGGGAAGGTTTGGGCTTTATTATTGAAGAAAAGCAATATGCACCTAAAGAGTATTATGAAGTTATAAAAAAGCCTGGCTATAGTTTGGCAGTTCTTTCTTGGATTGCAGATTTTGCAGACCCAACATCATTTTTAGAAATGTTTCGCCCTCTTTCTAATATTAATTATACTGTTTGGGAAAATGCAGAATATGAAAGCATGTTGCGTCTTGCAAATGCAGAAACAGAAACAGGAGTAAGATATAAAAAACTTGCAGAAGTAGAAAAATTATTGTTAGCTAGCAATATTATTATTCCATTATCACATAACCCTTCAGTTAATGTAATAGATCTAGATTATATTTCTGGATGGTACCCAAATGCTATTAACATACATCCATTTAAATTTGTCAAATTTAAGAAGAAGAAAAATGTTTTACCAGGCTTAGCGTTACAAAGATGATTTTTTTATTTCTAATTGTGCAATTGTAAGAAGTGCTGTGGGTAAAGAATAAGGTGAGCATGAAACATAATCTCCTCCCTTTTCCCAAAAATATTTAATATTTATTGGAATAGCCCCTTGCTCACCACAAAGCCCAAAAGTGATATCAGGACGTGTTAATCGTCCTCTTGTTATTGCTATTTCAATAAGCTCTTTTACACTTTTTTCTAGTATAACAAAAGGGTCTTCTCTAAATATATCATACATATTATACTCTTGTGCAAATGCATTAATATCATCTCTTGAAAGCCCTAAAGTAGTTTGGGTTAAGTCGTTTGTTCCAAATGAAAAAAAATTTGCATAACGAGCTAATTCGTCTGCATTTAATGCACTACAAGGAAGTTCTAACATTATTCCCGTTTTATAATTTGTGTGTTTAGCGTTAAATTTTTCGCATATTGTTTTTTCTATAGAGTCTATTCCTAGATATTGCTTTCCTTCTATTTTTTTACCAAATATAATTTGTTTTAGTTCTCTCATATTCATAACAAAAGGAACCATTATTTCTATATTTGAATCAATATTTTCTTCTTTTAACTTATATATTGCTTCAAATATAGCTTCAATTTGCATAATATATATTTCAGGATATTTAATAGCAATCCTACAGCCTCTGTTTCCAAGCATTGGGTTTTTCTCTGAAAACATTTTTATTAAATTGAACAATTCATCTTTTTTGTATATCACACCTCTTGTTTTTAAATAATCTTCAAATTTTTTTAGTTCTATTTCTGTGTTAGGTAAAAATTCATGTAATGGAGCATCTAATAATCTAATTGTTACAGGTTTGCTTTTCATTATTTTTAATATTTGGTAAAAATCTTCTACCTGCATGGTTTTTAATAAAGATATTATTTGCTGTCTTTTTTCTGATGTTCTAGAAACAATCATTTCTCTAAAAATATTAATTCTTTCTTTATCAAAAAACATGTGTTCTGTTCTGCAAAGCCCTATACCATAAGCACCTAGTTTAAGAGCTAAAGTAGCTTCTTTTGGGGAATCGATATTAGCTCTAGCAACAAATTTTTTTATAAAGAGTTTTGCAATATTTATAAGTTCTAAGATCCCATTTTTTTCATAATCTGGAATAATAAATCTTCCTTTACCAAAATATATTTTTGCTTCTTTGTAATTAGGAATATGCAAAGTTATTTCATCGCCTTCATTTATTATGTTATTTTCTATTATTGCTTTATTCTCTAATATTTGCATGTTTGGATGTATTAAAGATGCTTTTCCATATTGTCTTGCAACAACAGCAGCATGAGATGCATATCCTCCTTCTTTAGAAAGAACTCCTACAGATTCTTCTATTCCTTGTACATCGTTTGCATAAGATGCAGTTATGCACAAAATAAAATTTTCATGTTTGCCTTTTAATGTCGATTGCTTTTTTGCTTCTATCAAAGAATGTGAAGAAAAATAGACTTTTCCATGTACTAAACCAATAGCACCTGCAATACAATTATTACTTTTTTTTAAATTTTTTATGCTGTTTACGTCTAGTATTGGATGTAATATTTCGTTTAATTCTTCTAGTGTTATTCTATTTATAATATGTTCTGCTTTTATTATATTTTTATGGTATAAGTCTAATAGGAGTTTAAGACGTGCTTCCATAGCTTGGTTTTCAACAGTATTCCATTCAGCAAGATATAATTTTTGATTTATAATTACAAAATTAAACTTTATGATTTCTTTTGTTGTTTCTTCTAAAACTCGCGCTATTTCTCTTACTTGTTCTAAATACTGCTCTTCTATTAAAACAATATCTTTATCAAGATATTTACCTTCTATTGTTTTTTCACCAGTAATGATATTTCTGCTAAAACAATATCCTTTTTTAAAGTCTTCGTAAATTATTGGACTTATTAATATAACTTTATCTTCCTTTTCTAATTTTAAAATGCTAACCATTAATTTTATTATATTTTCAAGTTGTAATTTTTCATCTTCAAAAAAAGATTTAGATAAAGTACCATTATATTCATTAATAATATATGAATATTTAATCTTTTCTCTTATTTTGTATAATTCAGTTATAATTTTGTTTTGTTTCTTGTTATCATCTAATATGTTTTTATTCATTTCATATATATTACATATACTATTTAAAAAATCTAATAAATATTGATTTGTGCTTTGTTTGCCTATTTTTGATTCAAAAATATTTATATTGTTTTTAGTAAATCCTATGTTTTTTACTGTAAAAGAGTTTAGAGGAAACAAAATAGAATACATTTCTATTTTAAAAAGAAATGGCAAAGTGTTGTTGTCATATATATTATTCATTTCTTTTTTTAAAAGTTCTAAATATGTGTGTAATGACTTTGTTATATTTAAAATATTTGATCTAATTATTATATAAGGAAAAATGGGTAGTTTTAATTTGGCAATTTCGTTTATCTCTTTTTCTTTATTGTTTTGCAATGTGACATTTTTTATTGGTTTTCCATTTTTAATAAAATAGATTTTATTATTTATTTTTTGCATAGCGATATTTTTATTAAAACAAGTCCAAAATTGAGTTAGGTGCACCACTTAAAAACTTGTCAAAATATGGACTTGCTCCTTCTTTTAAATATTTACACAATTTTGATAAATCTTTTCTTTCTTTTGAAAGAACTGTAAAGTGAATCAGACTTCCATATTTAACTTTTCCCCATTTAAATAACGAATTTAAATTTAATATTTCTTCCCCTTCGTAAAATATAACTACCCTTGCATCTTCATATTTTCTTTGATAACTAGCTATTATGCGTTTCCAAGCTTCTACGTTCCCATTATGAAAAAGTTCATTTGAAACAGGTATATAAAGTAAAGGGAATGGATTATTATGTTTTGTTTGTGAATTTTCTATTTTTGTTTCACTGCTAGAAAAGACAAGTTTTTTGTTTTGTTTTACTTTATCATTTTGAATAATTCTAAAAATATTATCCATTGCAATATCTATTAATTCTTCTGAAATATTCTTATTGTTCTTATTTCCTATGTATACAGTAACTAATTCATTTGGTTGCATTATTTCTAATATACTCTTTGAATCTAGATTTTTTGGGTTAAATACTAATACTTGTAAACTTTCATATTTAATTACAATATCAACGTTATTCCATCTAGAAACTTCTTTTATAAGATAGAGAGGATTATTTATTTTTTCTAAAAGATTTATAGATCTCACTTTGTACTTCCATTTATCAACAAGCAAACTATAAATAATAGGTTTTATTTGTGAAGTTTCTATTTTATAATTATTGATAATATCAGCAATATTACTATTTGGCATGCTTTTATCTATTATCGTGTTAATGATTTTTATATATTTCACATATGAATTAATATTTTCACGTATATAAATATTTGAATACTGATGATCATTCATTTTTTAAATTACAAACCGTTTTAAGTTTATAAAAAAAACAACTCTATATTAAAACAGTATTTTAATATAGAGTTGCTACTATTATTTTACAAAAAATTAATTATATTTCTTTAATTTCATTCTTTGGTTTTCTTTTAGCTTTAGGCTTTGCCTTTTTTGGTTGTTTAGGTTTATCTACAGCACCTTCTTTTCGTGTTTTTTTAGCATCTAATGGGTTAGGCATATCTTTGGGCAATGCTTCAATAAGATTAGAAGATTGCACTTTAGATGGATTAGAATTCAACATATCAAGGTGTTGTGTAGAATTGCTAGAAGAATGTAGTTTTGAATCATTATCTGTTTCAAAACTTTGAGCTATATCAGTCCTTATAGTTGAACGCCTTTTTGAAAATGAAGAAAATGCTGCATCTGCAAAACCTTTAGAAACGCCATGCAAAAATTCATTTAGAACATTTGCCATTCCATTAAGAGTTACCTTCTTACGTTTAATTGATGTAATATCAATATCAAGTAAAAGTCCTGGTTGTATATGAAATGGGTTAATTAAATAATCAAACTTATCAAATTCTGCTTCCAAAAAAGCGAGCCTATCTTCTAGTATTCTTCTTTCAGTTGGATATTGATAGTCATACATTTCCTTTAATTTTTGCTTCATCATAATAAGCTTTCTTCTAATTTTGTCTTTTTCATATACAAAAGTTTTATTCATCTTTTCAACTTCTGTGTCTGGAGATTTAGCAAAAGAAATTTCATCCCATGCATGTTCCATATCTTCATATGCAATGTTTCCTTTTGATATGTTGTTTTTAATATAGTTTTTGTAACTTGCAGCAAGATCATTAAAATTTGTTATCTTAAAACGGGATTTCCCTTTAATGTATCTAGCATTAATAACATCCCATAAGTGTTCAATTTTTGCCTCAAATGAGGTAATCATAACTTCATAGCCCTTCCGTTCTGCAATTAGTTGGGCACTATCAAAATATTTAAGTCTAATTTGATATCTTTCATCTGGCAAGTTTGCAATATCAGGATCATCATATTCTCTTAAAATAAGCTCACGTGCATTTTTAAGATTTTCAATGTATTGATACCCCATTCTAGAACTATCCAATATTGAAGTTAAAGAATTTACTGCTGTGTTAAACCCCCTATTTCTAATATTTTCTAAATCTATTATTTTTTTTAAATTTTCTCTAATATTCAATTGATCAAAAGATTCAGGATCAATTTCTGCACGTAAATTATTAATTTTCTCCATTAATAATTTTGAAACTAAATCGTATCTTTTGCTTTTTGGGTTTTCTATATCATCATCAGTTAAATCTAAAACTTTTTTCATTTTTTCAAAAACTATAGAACCATAAGACATTTCATCAAGTCCTGAATCAATTCTTTCATCTTTTAATTTTTCAATTTCTTTATCTATAGTATCCATATAATAATTAGTTAACAAATCTTTAATTAAATACTCCACTGTTGCTTGATACTGAAAAATAGGACTTATTAATTCTGTATCTAAGGTATTTACAGAAAGTTTGACATCTGTAACGGTTTTTGGCTTATATAAATTATCTTTAAAGGCACATTTTACAATTGAATAGGTATTCTCGCCTCTAACAAAAGCCCCAACATCTGTTTTTTGACGTAAAAGTGAATTTGTCAATGTTTCTAAATCACTAATACCTCGTTGAACATGTCCTTGCAAATGCCCATACATATTAACAATAGATTTTTCTATTTCGCCAGTATTAAATTTATCAGAGCCACCTACTGAATCAAGAAGAGCTGCAATTTCTTTTGGCGTGTACCTATCCAATACTTTCATCTCTTCTTTGTCTATAAAACCTCTAACTTTTTTTAACATTTCATCTTCAGCTGTTACCATATATCTATTAAACATATTTTGATAATTCTGATTGAAATAATTAAAAAGTTTCTCCTTAAGGCCACCCATTACATCAAGCTTTTCAAGCACTTCTTTTGGTAACTTTGTATTGAGATGATTTAATATCTTGTCTGTTTCTTCGTCAATTAATTGCCTGACCTCTTTTTGCTGATCCCTATAATCTTGTGCTAATGAATTTCTAGAACCTACTGCACTAGGCTTTTCAGGATGAAACACATTGGGGCTTTGTGGTAAATCTAAACTTGCCATTCTTTTCTCCTTAAATTGAATAGTAGTTAAAATGCACTTTCAATTATATAATACTCTTAATCAATTGTAAACACAAATACACAATATGCATCTTAAAGCAAAATTGTATAGTGTTTTTTTTTAAAATATAAACTATACTTATCACTCTAAAAAGACATTATATATTCATTAAAATATTAAAAATAAAATTCAAGGTGAATGGATTATGACAAAACAAATTGTATTTATTATAAGCATTATATGTTCTATTATGTTGATTATAGTATTGTTTTTTTTGAAATTTGGTAATAAAAAAGAAATATTGATAGAGACTAAAGAAAATGAGATCAAAGAGGTTGAAGTGCCCAACTCCTCTTTAAGTAGTACTGAAAAAGAAAACGACAAAGATGAAAACACTTTAATAAAACTAGCAAATGATGAAACTTATATTAGCTCCATTGAAACTGACTTAAATGAAGATGGTTTTATGGATGAGCTTATAGCCGTAAAAAAAACATTATATCCTTCCATCTATTTAATAATAGAAATAAAAGAAAGCCAAACAGAAGCCTATAAAAAGAGTTTGGAAATTAAAACAAATGTATTAGCTACCAATTCTCTTTTATTCTATACAATTCAATTGCAAAAATCTCTTCCTGCCATAGTAGTTTCTGGTCTTGGCTTAAATGGAGAGCAAACATTTGCTATTTATCTGATTAAACAAGATTCTAAAAGTAATATATTTTTTGAAACATTGGCTTCATTAAATGCTGATATACAAGTGCAATTAGAAGATAAACGTAATAGCACCATAGGGTCTCTTGAAGATTATTCAATCCACACTTACAATTTTGAAAACAAAGAAGAAAATTCAATGAATCAGATACATTCTGAATATAGATGGGATGTTACTAGTAATACATTTATTAAAATTAATGAAGAAAAAATAGCTGGTAGTAAATTTGAAAATCCTATATTAAAAGAATTAAAAAGAGGAACATTAGAAGCATATAAAAAATATTTATCTGCTGTTTGGTTCACACCAAAAACATTAGGCGAAAACATAAGATATATATACTATGATAAAGACAACAATAACTTCATTTTTCATATAGGCGAAATAGAAGAGATATATAAAATTCAAAATATGTTTGCCAGACGTTTGGGTATTTCTATAATAGCAAATAACACTTCTATCTCTAGTATAAAAAGACACATTGAAATAGAAGTAAAAAGCATAGAAGAAATTCAAGTTAAAGTGATAGAAGATGTTGCAACTTTAAAAATAGGAGTGTCATCAAATTGGAGTGGTATATATAGAAAAAAACAAAATGTATTTACTTCATCCATTCAAGCTGAGAGGCAAGAATTTACTGAGCTTAAAAAGCTGTTCTTTGATTCAAAAATTACTTGGATACATGAAAGAGGATTTTTAAAAACAAGAGGCTCGTCTTATGTTTTAAAATATGATGATAAGGAAGAAAAAGGAATTTTTAATATTATAATGATAGATGATAAATATGTAATGCAAACAAAGTCTAATACAAATGAAAAATCTTTTTATATTATAGAATTAAGTCAAAATGAGAAACAAGAGGCAAACATTTCATTAAATGATGATGCGTTTATCAAACTTAAACCTGCAACACTTGAATTTTCTAAAATAAAAGAAAAAGACTCTAAAGAGCTTATTTTAAGAGAATTAAAATAATATATGTTTGATATTCATTGTAATACCACATATAAACATGTATAATCATTACACATGAAACAATTTTTTAAAAAAAAGAATGATAATATAATTACTTTTAAAACTTCTTCATTAAAGCTTAAGATTTTTAATGTGATTATTGGTCTTTTTATCTTGGGTTCAAATATTATAGGCATAACAAATAATAACTATTCAATTGTTGCTATTATTATAGGCGTGCTTTGCATTATATTGGCTTGCTATAGAAATAGTTGGATTTTTCACATTGATAATAAAATTGTATTAAACAAAAAAGGCATTCTATTTTTTAGTAAAAAAGCAAAATATAACTTTTCAGAGATATCTGCTATATTAATAGAAAAATATAACAGAGCGGGAAGAAAATCAGAATATACAGAGATTTCAATTCAATTTAAAGATGGTGAAAAATTTATAATAGAAAGTGATAAAACTAAAAAGCTAAAAGAGCAAATTCTAATAGCAGAAGCACTGCAACAAATTGTACTAACTTAAGTGATTATTTTGTTTTGATAATACAATAATATTTCTTAATATTAAAAAGATTATGATAATGGATGCAAAAAACACATTGCCTAACTTCATAAATAAATTATAAGTGCCGTGTAGTAATATTGGAACTATTAAAAAAAGAAGAATATTATATTTTTTATGTTTTGATAAAACTAAAAGGTAATACGGAGCTATAAGAATATGAAGAAAACTAGAAGTAAATATTCTAATTGGTAGTGTTTTTGTTTCTAATAAAAAATATGAAATATTTTCAAAAGCACTAAAAGAAGAGGCAAAAAACATAGCAAACATAAATAATTCAAACAGACTTTTTTCAAAAACGTTAGAATTATATTTATAAACATCTTTTCTATTCCTAGCTTCTGGTACAAAAATAAGTAATGAAAAATAAAAAATAGTACATTTAATACACTCTTCTATTAATGCAGAATGTAAATAAGAGCTAAAAAATAGGCTTTGTGTTTTACTTATTGGACAAGTAAAAACTTGCAAAAAGGAAGACAAAAGAACTGAAACAAGAGAAAACAAACACAAGAATAGCAAGACACCAAGACCAAAAGCTTTAGTATAAAATATGACAAAGGCAAATATAAATGAAAAAACGAAAGGTAACAAAATGAAAACAAAAAGAATCCACAAGTCCATTCAATTACATAAATACAATAAATTTATTGCCGTCGGACAGAATCGAACTGTCGACACAAGGATTTTCAGTCCTTTGCTCTGCCAACTGAGCTACAACGGCTAAATGTGATTTTGATAGTAATATTTTTATTATGTTGTGTCAATAGGTATTTATATTTTAATTATTTACATAGATACACTATAAACTAACAACAAATTCTGCAATATCCTTTACACCATTTTTTATATTTAGTTTTTTAATATTTTCTACTATCTCTTGTGTAGGAGCTCTTAGTATTTCTTCAGTTTTTCTTACAGCGGAAAGGGAAGAAGGAAGATAATATCCAGCACTTTTAAGTGTTACAAATAACATATTTCCAAGCTCCTGCCCTCTTACATAACTACATAATATTAATGGTTTATTAAGAGATAATGCTTCCATAATTGTTGCAGGTCCGCTTTTAGAAATAATGCAATCAGCAATATTCATTAAAGCAGGCATAAAAGATACAAAACCAAATACATGAACATTTTTTGCTTTATAGTGAGAAACTAATAAGTCAATTAACTTTTTTAATTTCTTATTTTTACCGCAAACTACTACTATATGCTCTTTAAAACCACGCTTCAAAAATAAAAGAATTAGCCTTGCAGCATTATTTAAACCCTCACCACCACCAGCAAGCAAAACCACTTTTGTATTTTCTGGAATGCCTAATTCTTGTTTTGCTCTTATTTTTTCTTCTATAGAATATGGCACATCAAACTTCTCTGATAACATTAAAGAAAACTTGTGAACCATTTCTTTTGGAAAATGATACTTATTTATTGCTTCAGTTTCTAACTTTGATGAAAACACTATAAGATGCGTTCTTTTTTCATAAAACCAAATAGGGTGGCAAGTGAATGGATCCATAACTATCGTAATCAATTTAATCGATGGATTAACAATGTCTATAGCCTCTCTTAAATGGCAAACTAAAATCTCGTGCGTGCAAACCACTTTTGTCACCTTTTCTCTTTTTAGGAACTTTACAAGACGTTTAACAAAAAACTTCCTATAAAGAAACTGTGCAATTTTTAATGCAAAATGATGTGATGTTAATTTATAAAAACATACATAAAAAAGTGTTAAATAGTTTGAAGTTAAAAAATAACCTTTCTCAAAAAACAATGAAGCAAAGGTAGCTTTTTTTTCAAGAGGATCATACATAATGCATCGTACACTAGGATGTAAAGAAGATATTTTCGCCATAAGAGATGCTGCACCTGTAGAATGCCCACCACCTGTTTTTAGATAACAAAAGCCAATAACTTCACTCATATATTTAAACATGTATTTTACAAAAAACACATATATATTTCAATATAAAATAAAGGCATATACGAAAACATTTAGAATGTAAAGTTTTATATGCACCTTATAAATATTTATTTTTACAAAATAATTTATACTTTTTTTTAAGTTAAAAATTATAATAATATACACATGGTAATGAAACTCATGGAGAATATTGCTTAAAATAAGCACACACCAAATAAAGAAGTTACTTCGTCTTGTTTATTTAAAAAAAATTGCTATTGTTCTGTGGCAATAAAAGGCATCCTATACCGACTAGAATATGACACGTTTAACGGCTAGAATTGTATGTAAACCCGTAAAGATATGCATGACACAGAAAAGAGTAATTGTTTCATATTTCTAGCCATGTTGTATCATGCTGATTAGTTAATAGGAGTTTCTCCATTAGCTTAATGGAAAAGCTCTATTAGCTAGTTATGTGGTATTAATAGAGGAATGTTTTTCTCTCAGGTACATATGAAAAAGGCATTATAAAAATATGATTGGAATTATACACTATTATTTTACTTAAAAATGTCTATTGGCATACTAACTTCACTTATTCCTGATGAATAAGGAGCTACTTGATATTGATTAAACACAATAATAACTTCAGAGCCTTTTATATTGAAACAACTAAAATTTGCTTCTTTTATGTCTGTTCCTTCTGTAATAAAATCATCGCTAGATGCAAGCTCTCCTCGTTCCACTCTAGCTGTTAGCTCTTTATAACAAAACTCAGAAAATATTTTTAGATAGTCTTTAGAAAGAGGAGAAAATATGTCATTTAATTTAACTTCTCTTTTTTCTTCCATGTCGTAGTTAAATGAATAAATTTGTGCAGTAGGGTGTGTATCACCTTTAAAATATGAGCTAGTATTAAACATAAAACCAATATACTTGCCTGAAGTACGTATATCACCAAAATTAACGTCATATTCCAACATATCTTTTGCTTCACTTATATATTTTTTTTCAAACTCAACTCTTTCTTTAATTGCTTCGTTTAGTTCAGGATAATCTTTAAAAAAAGGGTACGAAATATTATATTTACCTTCCTTTTGCTCTACATTCTCTTCTCTTTTTTCGTAATTCACTTCAAATTCATTCCAACTATTTCCTTTATTACACGCTACAAAAATAATTAACCAACTTATCAAAACAAAACAAAAAGTAATTTTTTTCACAATATATAAGCCTCCTTATAACGTACAAGATTATTATAATATTCTTTGTTAATATAAACAATACTCAAACTATAAAAAACTCACCTATACCCCCTTGAAAAGAAAAAGTAATTAAGTATATAGTTACAATTTCTAAAGCGTAATTGCCAGCTTTTATTGTATCAAAAAAAGAATTTGCAATATTCGCTTAATAATATTTTGAACATTTATGATTAGGGGGATTTAATCATATGGACATTTCACTTGCTTTATATGCGGTATTAGGCGGTGGCATTCTAGCATTGCTATATGCCGTAGTTAAAACAGCATGGATTTTTAAACAAAAAATCGAAAATGAAACGTTAAAAGAAATTGGTGGACATATAAGTGATGGAGCTATGGCTTTCTTAAGACGTGAGTATATTACTTTACTACCATTTATTGCTTTGGTGGCGATCTTTTTAGGAACAGCAAACAAAGGCGTATTAAAGTTTCAATCAGTGTCTTTCTTGCTTGGTGCTCTAGCTTCCATGATGGCAGGTTTTATTGGTATGCGAGTTGCAACAGCTGCTAACGTTAGAACAACTCAAGCTGCAGAAAAAAAAGGACTAAATGGTGCTTTAAAAGTAGCCTTTTCAGGTGGCTCTGTTATGGGGATGAGTGTTGTAGGTTTAGCTTTTATAGGTCTTTTTATTGTGCTTTTTATAGCAACAACAATGCTAGGCTCTGCAGAAGAGACTTTCGCTAAGTCTATTTTACCTCTTGCAACAGCTTTTTCTTTTGGTGCTTCTTCTATAGCTCTTTTTTCTCGTGTAGGTGGTGGTATATACACTAAAGCTGCAGACGTAGGAGCAGACTTGGTAGGTAAGGTGGAAGCAGGTATTCCAGAAGACGATCCACGAAATCCCGCTACTATTGCAGATAATGTAGGGGATAACGTAGGGGATGTTGCAGGAATGGGTGCTGACTTATTTGAATCTTTTGTAGGCTCTTTAGTAGGAGCTATGATTTTAGGTTTAACAGTAAAGGTGAGTGGAGAAGTGGGAAATGCACTTAAACTACAACTTATGCTATTGCCACTTTTAATTGCTGTAGTAGGTTTAGTTGCTTCTGTAGTTGGAACTTTTTTTGTGCGTGCAAAACCAGATAGCAACCCTCAAACAGCTCTTAATATAGGAACATTTGGTGCTGCTCTTTTAGCAACTGTTGCAGTTTTCTTCCTTATTAGGTACATATTAGGAGACGCAACATTCAATGGTGGAAAAACAAATTACTTGCATGTTTTCTTTTCGACAGTAATAGGTCTTGCATCAGGCTTGGCAATTGGACTTATAACAGAGTATTATACAGGGACAGGTAAAAAGCCAGTTAATGAAATTGTAGAAGCATCTAAAACAGGTCCTGCTACAACAATAATTTCAGGTCTTGCTGTTGGAATGAAAAGCTCTTTTCCCGTTGTTATTTTAATTTGTATTGCAATTTTTTCAAGTTTCTTCTTTGCAGGTCTTTACGGCGTAGGCATTGCAGCCGTCGGCATGTTGATGACTCTAGGCATTCAACTTTCTGTTGACGCTTATGGACCTATTGCAGACAATGCAGGTGGTTTAGCTGAAATGTCTGAATTAGATCATAGTGTTAGAAACATTACTGATAGTTTAGATGCAGTAGGAAACACCACAGCTGCTATTGGCAAAGGTTTTGCAATTGGTTCTGCAGCTCTTACAGCAATAATCTTGTTCACATCGTTTAAGGAACAAGCAGAAGTTTACATTGCAGATATTACGGATGTATATGTGTTAGTGGGTGTTATACTTGGTGGCGTAATTCCTTTCCTGTTTTCTTCTATGGCTATGAATGCTGTTGAAAAGGCAGCTCAAAAGATGATTGAAGAGGTTCGTCGTCAATTCCGTGAAAAACCTGGCATTATGGCAAGAACAGAAAAACCAGATTATAAAAAATGTGTTGATATAAGTACCCAAGCAGCACTTAGGCAAATGTTATTACCAGGCATTATAGCAATTGTTACTCCTATAATTGTTGGTTTTTTAGGTGGAAGTGCAATGCTTATAGGGCTTCTTACAGGTGTTACAGTTTCTGGTGTTGTTCTAGCCGTATTTATGTCTAATGCTGGTGGAGCGTGGGATAATGCAAAAAAGACCATTGAAGGGCAAGAAGGTGGAAAAGGCTCTGATGTTCATAAAGCAGCTGTTGTTGGAGACACAGTAGGAGACCCATTTAAAGATACAGCAGGTCCTTCAATTAACATTTTAATAAAGCTTATGTCCATGGTTTCTTTGGTTATAGCACCAATGTTAAAACTTTATTGGGGCTAAAAAACTCATAATTTATACAGCTTGACTAAATATTAAAATTCTTTTTAAGAAGTGCTAATTAATATAACTTAGTTAGTACTTCTTTAATTTTAAATAGTTAAAATACACTTTTACGTAATCTTAAATCAAACATTATTAAGATTATTTTTCGTATATTTTTATATAATTTCTCCTTAACTTATCTTATCATAATAATTGCAAAAACAATCTAGTAAAAAAGTTATTGTAACTACTTACTATTATATGGTAAGATAATTATCTAATAGTATTCAGATTAAAATGGAGTATTAGATATATGAACAAAAAAACTATGGACATAATAGTGATGGGTTTTGCACTTTTTGCGATGTTTTTGGGTGCAGGTAACTTAATATTTCCACCAACACTTGGGCATATAGCAGGAGATAGATGGATATTATCATTACTGGGCTTTTTGCTAACTGGTGTTCTTATGCCTGTTTTAGGTGTTGTTTCTATGGGAATATGTGGGGGTGAGCTTTCTAGTTTCACAAAAAATATAAACGAAGTCTTTTCCACATTCTTTATTATATTTGTTATGTTAATAATAGGGCCTCTTTTTGCAATTCCACGCACAGGGGCTACCACTTTTGAAATTGCAATTCAGCCACTTGGTTTAGGAATTAGTTCTGTTACTAGCTCTTTTATATTTTTCGCAATAACACTTTTTTTTGTTTTAACTCCAAATAATGTAGTAGACAGGGTTGGAAAGTTTTTAACTCCAGCTCTTATAATTATATTAGGTCTTTTAATTATTAAATGTTTTTTTACACCTATTGGAAAACCTAGCACAACAAATATAGAAAATATATTTTTACGTGGCTTTAAAGAAGGATACCAAACAATGGATGCCTTAGGCTCTATGATTTTGGCAACAATTGTTATTTCTAGCATAACAGAAAAAGGTTATAAAGATAAAAAGTCCATTTTTAAAATGACAATATACACAGGCATTATAGCGTGTGTAGGCTTAGCTTTGTGTTATGGTGGTTTGGTGTATGTTGGTGCACAAGGAAGTAATGTACTCTCTGACGATTTTACTAGAACAGAAGTTGTAGTTCATTCTAGTCAAATTTTATGGGGAAGTGTTGGGCGCATTGTTTTAGGGCTTGCCATAGCATTAGCTTGTCTTACTACATCTATAGGTCTTACAGCAACTGCAGGAAAATATTTTTCTAACAGGTTTAAAGATGATATTAGCTATAGAGCCACAGTAATCTTAATTTGTGTAATTAGCTTTTTTTTGGCAAATGTTGGCGTAGATAATATTATAAGCATAGCAGGACCAATACTAGAAGTGATTTATCCTGTTGCAATTGTTCTTATTGTTTTGAATTTAATTTCAGAGTTTATTCCAAATAAATATTTTTATAGTGGAGCTGTTATAGGAACTCTTTGCATAAGCATTTTTCAAGGGTTGGTAGCAGCAAAAAAATTGATAAACACATTTTTAGTGAATGTTAAAATTGTGCCATCTTCTAATCCAGAAGCATTGAGTTTTGAAACAACGAGTAAGGTGCTAAAAAGCTTACCTTTTGAGGGTATAGGTTTTCCTTGGCTTTTGCCTGCTATAGGAATGTCTTTATTATTTGGCTTTGGCTATATATTATTGCAAAAAACAAAAAGTTCTCCATCAATTAAAGATAATAAAAACAAAGACAAAAATGAGGAAAATCAGTAATGGCAATAGCAGAAAAAAGAGCAAGCGTCAATGTGTTTGACTTAGAAGAAGAAGATTTTGACACAGTTCTTGAACCAGACATAAATTTTACAGGAGATGTGGAATTACAAAAGCCTTTAATGATAAAAGGGATTTTTACAGGAAACATAGATAGTAAGAGTGCTTTAAGTATAGAAGAGGGAGCTATTGTTAAAGCAAATGTTAAAGCAGAAAGTCTTGTTGTAAAAGGCTTGTTGGAAGGTGATGTTGTTGCAGAAAATGTTATAAGAATTTTCCCATCAGGTAAATTATTAGGGGACGTTATTGCTCCTGAAGTAATTTTGGATAGTGGTTGTTATTTTACAGGAAACTGCAAAATGACAAAAACATTTGATAAGTGAGTAAACTCTATTTTGTTTTATTAATTAGCTTTTTTTCTCTTTATTCTTATGCACAAAATGTTTTTTCTTTGGAAGAGAAAGAGCTTTTATCTTTTAGGTTTTTAAGTGAGAAAAGATACAAAGAAGCTATTGAAGAATGTGAAAAAGAAATAAAAGAAGGAAATTTCATAGATAGCTATATCAATTTAAGTGCTTCTTATTTAGCTTTAGAAGACTATCACAATGCTTATATTTCTTGCCAAAGAGGGCGAAAAGTTCCACAGCAACAATATAATCCTCGTCTTTTAGAGATTCAAGCTATTTCTTGCTATAATTTAGGAAGAAATATAGAAGGTCTAAACTTGCTTCAAGCATACCTTTCAAATTCATCACAAGAAAGAGATGTTTCAGAAATTTATTATTATATTGGGGAGATATATTTACGCCTTTCACAATATCACCATGCAGATATAGCACTAACTGCTGCTTTAAGTATTCGCCCTTTTGAAGTGTCTTGGTGGGTTAGATTAGGTTATGTTAGAGAAAAGGCTAAATCTTATAAATATTCATTAGAAGCTTATGAGAAAGCTTTGAGTTTCGATAAAAATAATTCAGATGCTATTGCAGGAAAAAGCCGAGTTAGAACATTTTTAAGATAATGAATGATTTAAGTTTATTGGGTGTGAGAATAGAAACTCTAGGGTGTCGTTTAAATCAAACGGAGTCTGAAGGTTTAGCATTCTTATTTGCAAAAATGGGTTTCTATGTTTTTTCACAAGAAACAGGAAATACAAAAGAAAGAAATTTAAATTCTATCTTTCTCTGCATTGTAAACACATGCACTGTTACAAGCAAAGCAGAGCAAAAAGCAAGACGATTAATTCGTCTTCTTCTTAAAACCCATAAAAGTGCAATAATTTTAGTTACTGGCTGTTATGCTGAATTAGATTCTTTAAAAATAGAAAATATTGATGAAAGAATTGTTACATTTTCAGGTAAAAAAAAAGATGTTTTAGCAAAGCTACCGCTATATTTAAAAGAGCATTTAATAAAAAAAAAAGAAAATGTTTTTTTCACATATTCATTTATAAAAGATGTTTTAATAAGATTTAAAAATGAAGTTTTAGAAAACTATTTAAAACTAAATTCTAACACAAAATTTACTCCAATTTTTAATCTTTCATCTCCAACTTTTATGTTTCATTCAAGAGCTACATTAAAGGTGGAAGATGGTTGCAATAATGCTTGCACTTTTTGTAGAATTCGCTTAGCACGCGGAAAGGCTATTTCTTTGCCTTTAAAAGAAGCAGTGAAAAGATTAAAAGAGATAGAAGACATGGGAGCTAGTGAGGTAGTAATAACAGGGGTTAATCTTTCTCAATATAAAAGTGAAGGTAAAACTTTTCCATATCTTTTAGAATCTCTTTTAGAAGAAACAAAGAATATTAAAATAAGAATTTCTAGTTTATATCCTGAAATAATTACTAAAGAAATTATTTCAATTATAAAACACAAAAGAATATGTCCGCACTTTCATTTATCCATTCAATCTGGAAGTGATGAAATATTAAAAAAAATGGGAAGATTATACCGAAAAGAAAATATTTATAAAGCTGTGGAAAGAATTAGAGAAGCAAAAGAAAAACCGTTTATTGGCTCAGACATAATTACAGGCTTCCCCTCTGAAGATGAGGAGTGTTTTTTGCAAACTAAAACTATGTGCGAAGAGTTATCATTTACAGGAATTCACGCTTTTCCATTTTCACCAAGACCTGGCACAATGGCATTTTCAATGAAACAAAAGGTGAGTGAAAGAACTGCTTGCGAAAGGGTAGAAATACTAAATGAAATAGCTAAAGTAAATTATGTGGCATATTTAAAAAGCTGTGAAGGTGATAAAGTTTTTGCTGTAGTAGAAGTCTCTCATGATAATAAACTATTTGTTACAACAGAAAATTATCTTCATTTGCCTTTTTTGAGTAATAAAAAACATATAGGAGGAGATGGTGTTATGGTGCATATTTTAAATGGTTTTGCAGTTGAAACCTATGATAATGAAGTCTAGTAATTATATTTTTTTATGAAGATAATTTTATTAATGGGCTTTACTGCTTCTGGAAAAACAACATTGGGAAATCTTTTAGCTAGTTATCTTAAATGCCCTTTCATAGATATGGATAATGAAATAACTAAAAAAGTTACTATGAGTGTGAGAGCTTTTTATAAAAAACATGGTAAAAAAGTTTTTCAAGACATAGAGTTTTCTGTATTAAAGGAAATTTGTAATCTAAAAAATATTGATATGATGATTGTTAGTGCTGGTGGTGGCTTAATAGAAAATAATTTAGCAAGGAATTTAATAAAAACACTACTTAGTAATACTGAAATATTAAAAGTGTTTTTTTTGCATGTTTCTAAGAAAATACTTTTTAAACGTTTAAGCTCAAAAAGCAAAAAAGAACATTCTTTTCCGGCATTTTTGCAAGAAGCATATAACAATCAAATGAATATAAAGACACAATTAAAGTATGCTAAACATCAGTTTTATAAAATATATAAAAAAAGAATGAAATTACAAAGAGAAATAAACGCTGTTAAAATAAGAGTGAGAAAATTAAAACCAAAAAAAATTGTTAAGATAATGGCATCAATGTCTTAAGTTTATAAGAAAAATAATGCATTATAAGAGGTCTTTTCATTACTTTAATCTTAAGCCAATTTAGGCAACATCAAAACAAACATAAAATTGAATATTTCAAACTGCATTTAGTGGTAACTAAGGCTACAAATTCGATACTTAAACAACAATTTATGAATCTTAAGCCTTAAAGGCTTTGGTTTTTTTAAGTTTCAAAAGTTTACAATAAAAATCTACACTACAAGGCATGAATTAAAGGGTAAAAAAGAAATAAGTGATGTTTTATCAAGGAGTTTCCTATTGCACTAAAAAGAATTAAAGGTTGGTTTGTTAAAGGATTAACTTCAATGG
>CAUUIE010000018.1:0-22415 GCA_963545065.1 uncultured Treponema sp. | reverse complement strand
TAGATTTTGGAAAAAAGTGGGATTAGGTTAAAAAATAAAAATAATTAAGTTTGCTAACACTTGAAAAAATAAATTATTAATGAGTATACTACTTTCTTAATTTTTGCATTGTCTTATAATCATCAATTTATAAGTAATGAAACATAACAAAATGTTTTAGTTTATTATTTTGACATAAGGATATATTTTTGTTTTTATATTAAAAATAATCTTATAAATCTTTATATGCAATAGTTAATGTTATTTCTATAAATAATTTTCAATTAAGTAAAAAAATAAACAGTTAAGTTTAATATATAAAATTTACTTTATCAATAAGAGGAAAAAAAATGAAACATTACATTTCTAGTGAGTATGTTCAAAATGGAAAGGTTTTATCTCCGCCATTTTCTGTCTCTTTTTTTGGCATTCTTGCAACATCACTTTTCTTTTTTACTTCAATATTAGAAATGAGCGTTACAGGAGTGCAAAGCTTGTATGATATTTTAACATCTCCTACTATTATTTTAGGATTTTTTATCACGCTAGCTATAGCCGTTTCTGCTCATTTTGTTTTTATTAAAAAGATAAAAAACTTTTTTAACGATCCTGCCTCTGCAATACATGCAGCTTCATTTTATTCAGTTTTTATCCAAATAATACCAATTGCTACAGGAATAATTTTACCATTTATATACTTAACAGAAAAAGGACTTATCAATAATCCACTTGTTTGTATATCTATTTTCTTTATTGTCTTTGGTAATGTATCACTTGTTTCTCTTTTTATGTGTGTGTTCTTTATTGGAGAATGGGAAAAATATGTACACTTTATTAAATTTGATGAAAGCCAAATAAGAATGACACTTCTTGTGCGAAGTATCTTAGTAGTATTTTTTGAAACTGTTGGCGTAGT
This sequence comes from uncultured Treponema sp., assembly GCA_963545065.1. Classification (GTDB taxonomy): domain Bacteria; phylum Spirochaetota; class Spirochaetia; order Treponematales; family Treponemataceae; genus Treponema_B. The sequence continues at coordinate 21,520 of CAUUIE010000018.1, read as the reverse complement.
TATGGTTACAACAGGACCAATTTTTGCATTAGGAGATAATATTGCTCTTTTAGAGAAAGTTAAAATAGTAACTCCTATTGGAATTATTGCTGTAATTCTTGCAATAATCGATGGTAGCCTTATGGCAGAACATCAAAGTAGAGCGTTAAAAATAATGTATAAAAAAGTGAATTTGTTAAAACAAAAAGACTATAAAGAGCATAATCTTTTTGTTGAATTTAGAAATGAATTTGGTCTTGCTATGAATCATATTAATGATTATACCGAAAGAGCTAGGTTTTTATTTGAAAATATAAAAGAAAAATCTCATTTTTCTGTTTCTATAATGGCAACCTTATTAAAAGAAATGAGAAATTCAAAACTCTATGTAGGGGATATTCTTTCTAAAAGTGACCGTATAGAAAAAATGATTAATAATCAAACTAACTTAGTGCAAGAAACAGAAGAACTATTAAATTCTATGATGAATGTTATAGAAGAACTAAAAGAACATATCACTAGTCAAAACGATGAAATAGGAGCGTCTGCAGAATCTGTTAAAAAAATGGTTGAAAGCATTCAAAACATTACAGGGGCTTTGGAAAATAATTTTAAGTCAATAGAAAACTTAAAAAACGAAACAGAAAAGGTAAAAGATTTCTCACACAAAACATCTCAAAATGCTCAAGAAATACAACAAGCTTCTGATGGCATAATAGAAGCAGGAAATATAATTCAGCACATAGCAAGCCAAACAAATCTTTTAGCTATGAATGCAGCTATTGAAGCCGCTCATGCAGGAGAAGCAGGGAAAGGATTTGCGGTAGTTGCAGATGAAATTAGAAAACTTTCTGAAGAATCTAATGCACAAGGAAAACGCATTTCTATTATGCTAAAAGAACTTGCCGAACACATAAAAGAAATTGCAGAAAAAGCTATTCTTTCTGAAGATATTGTAAAAAATGTTTTTGAAATTACTATGTCAGTACAAGAAGAAGAAACATTAATTTATTCTAATATGAAAGAACAAAATAGAGGTGGAGCTAAAGTGCTAAATTCTAATAAAGATGTTATGGAGCGTTCTAATAAAATCCGCCAATTACTAGAAGAACATTTAGTGCATGGAGGTTCTGAAATTGCTCAATCTATGAAAAAACTTTCTCGCCATTCTGAAGATATTTCTATTAACATGGAAGAAATACAAAGTAGTGTGCATTTAATCTCTAAAGCAGTAGAAGAAGCAGATATTACTGCAAATAAAAATAATGAAGCATTTTTAGAGCTTAATACTGAGCTTGATGAAATAACTACATAAATTAAAAAAAAAGGAAACACATGGATTTTTACCATGCGTTTCCCTTTTTTTTAAATCAAATAATCAAACTTATTTACCACCAAATCTAAAGCTAGGACCTATTTTTATAGTAAATGTATTCATAAACTTAACAAAGTCTCTATTTGATAAAGGAATGTTAAAATAGTTTGTAATTTCAGCTTCTATACCAATAAGATCAGTGAAGAAATATTTTACATATGCACCAATAGGAATTGCTAATCCTAGAATATTAATTCTACTATCACCAAAAAAGTACATATTTGCACCTGAAAGACCAACACCTATTACAGGTATAACAAATAAGTTATCAATAAATTCAAAATAATAACCTAATACACACGTTCCTGCATATAATACAGGGTTTAATGCTCCAAAAAGACCTAGATGAGCATTTCCACCTAAAACAAATCCTTTCATAAAAAGATCCAGTACCATGAAATTGCCACCAATGCCAAGTTGAGTCAAACTAAAACCCCCACTTACAGTTGATATTGAAAATCCTAAATCAGCACCTGCATGAAATTTAGGGCTTTCTGCAAACACATGTGCAGAAAAGAAAATAAAAAACGCTCCAACCAATAAAATGCTTTTTTTCATAAAAAACCTCTTAAAAACGTAATAATCGCATAAACATGCAGTGTTATTATAACCCCCCCCCGATGTCAAGACGTACACTAGCAAAAAGCCATATCTAAAGTTATACTTACAAAAGTAGCCTTTTTTGATTTTGGAGGTTTTAAGCTATGGCAAATATTATTTATGTTGCTGGGAATGAAATATTAGATTCAAGGGGAAACCCAACAGTTGAAGTAGAAGTCCATCTTGACGACGGTAGCTTTGGAAGAGCTGCAGTGCCTTCTGGAGCTTCAACAGGAGATGGTGAAGCTTTAGAAATGAGAGATCAGGATGCATCTCGCTATTGTGGAAAAGGGGTTTTAAAAGCTATTGACCAAGTAAACACTTCAATAGCAGAAGAAATTGAAGGCTTTGATGCATTAGACCAAGCAGGAATAGATCATGCAATGATTACATTAGACGGCACAGAAAATAAATCTCGACTTGGAGCAAATGCAATTTTAGGTGTTTCTATGGCAGTAGCAAGAGCTGCTGCAAATAGTGTAGGCTTACCACTATATAGATACCTAGGTGGGGTGCACGCAATGCAACTTCCCATGCCTATGGCAAATATAATTAATGGAGGCAAACACTCAGATAATTTAATAGACTTTCAAGAATATATGATTATGCCACTTAAAGCTCCATCATTTAGAGAAGCTTTAAGAATGACAGCAGAAGTATTTCATGCCTTAAAAAGCATTCTAAAAAAAGAAAAACAAATTACATCAGTTGGGGACGAAGGTGGCTTTGCTCCAAATGTGGAAAATGAAAAAGCTTTAGATTTTATTATGGAAGCTATAAACAAAACAGGATATAAACCTCACCTTGACTTTGGCATTGCCTTAGATTGTGCTTCGTCAGAGCTTTTTAATGAAGGAGATAGAAAGGGTTATAAGTTTTGGAAATCTAACCCTAATAAAATATTAAATGCGGATGAAATGATTGAACTTTTTAAAAAATGGATTAAAGATTATCCTATCTTTTCTATAGAAGACCCACTAGATCAAAATGACTGGGAAGGATATTCAAAAATTACTAAAGAATTAGGGGACAAAATTCAGATTGTTGGGGATGATTTTTTTGTTACCAACACCAAGCTTTTGAAGCGAGGAATAAAAGAAGGAGCTTGTAATTCAATTTTAATAAAACTAAACCAAATAGGAACAGTAACAGAAACAATAGACGCTGTTAAAATGGCACAAAAGGCAGGTTACACAGCTGTTATTTCACATCGTTCGGGAGAAACTGAAGACACTTTCATTGCAGACTTAGCTGTTGCATTAGAAACAGGTCAAATTAAAACAGGTTCTATGAGCCGAAGTGATAGAATTGCAAAATATAATCAACTTTTACGAATAGAAGATGAACTAGGTTCTGTTGCAAAATATTTAGGAAGTGAAGTATTTAAAAAAGAATCAAGATAGAAATATTTTTAAATATTTGCTAATGTTTTGCTGTGTTACATTATTAGCCTCTCATATTGCACAGCAAAACATTTTAAAAAAATAGCCACCCGTTATAAATTTCAAAAACATTTGTTTCTGTTAGCTAATGGTAAGCCACCCTTTAGCTAATAGGAGCTCTCCCGTTAGCTAACAGGCAACCTCCTTCTAGCTAACGGGCATAGTCTAACACTGCTAGAAATGAGATGCTATTACTAACGTTTTAAGCATGTAGTTCTAGCTATAATAGGTGCATAATTCTAGGCGTAAACGATCCCCATTTCTAGCTAGAAACTAGATTCAATAACACACGTTATTAAGGTTTAATACTTTTAAGGTTATCCATATATAGAGAAAATTAAAATCATCAAAAACAGCTTTTCTTATTGTATTTTATTTTCTTTTAGCCATTCTTTTGGATTTTCACTTAAAGTAATCTTTCCATCTTCAAGTATCACAATCCTTTTAGCTGCCATTATTGTGGAGTTCCTATGTGCAATAGTTATAATAGTTTTTTGTTTGGAAATATTTTCAAGTGCCTTCCTAAACTGAGCTTCGCTTTCACTATCAAGATTAGAAACAGCTTCATCCATAATTATAATATCGGCTCCGGTTATTAAGGCTCTAGCTATAGCTAAACGTTGTTTCTGTCCACCTGATAAATTAATGCCCCTTTCTCCTATAAAAGAGGAGTAACCGTCTTTCATTTCAGAGATGAAACCATCTGCAACTGCTATGCGTGAAGCCTCTTTTATTTCATCAATGCTAGCTTCAACCTTACCAAGACGTAAATTATCCATTATGGTGCCATGAAAGATATAAACATCTTGTGGCACATATGCTAAACTTTTCCTAACCTCTTCAATTTTCATATCTTTAATATTTTTACCAAAAAGATATATATTCCCTTTATCCGGATCAAAAAATCTCATTAGTAAATATATAAGAGTACTTTTACCTGCACCTGATTTTCCTGTAATTACTATATTTTCACCTTTTTTAATATCTAGGTTCACACCTTTAAGAACTTTATTTGAATTTATTTCATTTTTATTAAAAACATTGTCATAAGAGAATTCAACTTCAGAAATTTGTAATGCTATGTTTTCATTGCTATTATTTTTAAATTTATTACATTCAAAGCTATCTATACCGCTTTTACTTTTTTCTTTTAGTGGAGACCCCTTACTAAGCAAAGTGTGCACTCTATTTGCAGAAGCAACAGTAATATCAATTTTTCCAGCACTCTGTGATACTGTAATCACTGGGAAAAATATATTTAGTGACATAACTATAAATACCCCTGTCATTAAAGGAGGTAGTTTATCATGTAGCACTAGATTATTAGCAAGTAAAACAATATATATAAGCACTAAAGACATAATTAAGCCTATGATTCCAGATTGAAGTCCTTTAATATTACCATCTATTACCTCAATTTTATTTAGGCTATTAGTGTCTTCTTTTATTTTATTAATAAATTTGTTTTCGGATCCAAAAATTACAATTTCTTCAAGCCCTTGTATACTATCAAGGGCTCCAGCATTAGTTTTGCCTAACCCCTCTCTTAATTTGTGCCCTAACTTTTCATTTATTTTTCCAAACCAATAAGGAACAGTTAATATAAAACATGAAGCAATAAAGCTTATTAAAGCTGCACTGTATGAAAAAAAAGCATAAATAGCAGTAAACAATATCATACATATAATAGCAATAATATAATCACCAAACATATGTGCAAAAAATACTTCAAGAGTTTCAACATCTTCCATTATAATTGAGCTTACATCGCCTGTTCTATGATCGAGACTATTATATGGAGCAGCCCTTACAAGACCATCATAAACATCAGCTCTTAAATCTTCTAAAACCATATAAGCCACTTCATGGCAAACAAACATATGAAGATAAGAAAATACTCCTTTGCTTACTATGCACGCCAATAATATTAAAAAATATCTTGATATCGTTTCACTATTTATTCCTGTAAATGCAAGTCCTGTTAAATAAGCACCTAACAATAAAGAAACAAGGGTAAATACATGCTCTAGAACCCCATATATAATGGAAATAATAAATTTGCCTTTATGTCTAAAAACATAGCCTGAAAGGTTTTTTATATTTTGATATTTTTTTAATTTATTAAATAAGCTCATTACACTGCCTCCACATTTTGTGTTGAAACAAGACGATAATAGTACTCACCCTTTTCCATTAAGGCTTGATGTGTGCCTTCTTCAACTATAGTTCCTGCATGAAGAACAAGTATTCTATCTGCATTTTTAATGGTTGAAAGGCGATGAGCTACAATAAGAGCTGTTTTGCCTTCTAATAGTTTTTCTAAACTTTTTTGAATATCATTTTCATTTTTAGCATCAAGACTTGATGTAGCTTCATCAAGGATAATTAAAGGAGCATTTTTCAAAACTGCTCTTGCAATGGCTATGCGTTGCCTTTGACCTCCTGAAAAATTAAGCCCTCTTTCACCTATAAAGGCTTTATAACCATTTTTGAGTGTTCTTATAAAATCATATATATGTGCAATTTTACAAGCTTCGTCAAGTTCAAAAGAGGTAGCATTTGGTTTAGCAAGTTTTAAGTTTTCTTCTATAGTTCCATTAAATAAATATGTATCTTGAGAGACTATAGATATTTTTTCTCTTAATAATTTAAGTGGAATATCTTTTGTGTTTATGTCATTATAATAAATTGAACCTTTATCAATGTCATAAAACCGCATAAGAAGTTTTATTAAACTTGTCTTTCCACTACCTGATTCTCCTACAATAGCCAGTTTTTCACCAGCTGATACATTAAAAGAAAGATTATTAAATAACTTTTTTCTATCTTTATCTTCTAAAGAATAACTAAAGCTGATATTTTCAAAGACTATTCTAGGAGGTCTTTTATTTATTGCAATATCTTTTTTATCATCATTATTGGGTGCTAAAACTTCACAATCTACTATATGTTCTTTTTCGTCTAAAAGATTTAAGATATCATCTGCGGAAGTCATTCCCATAAATCCTTGATGAAAGTAGATTCCTAGCTCTGTTATAGGTCTATAAACTTCTGTTATAAGAAAGAGTAGCACTGAAAGATTAGCAATTGATATACTTCCTTTAGCTGTATAATATGCTGCAAGTGCAAGTGTGAATGCAGAGCCAAAAGAAATGGCAAAACCAGCAATTCCTACATCAGAAAGATTAATTTTAAGACTTTTCATTGTTGCCTTAAAAAGCAAATTCATTTTCTTTTTAAGAGTTTTTCCTACTCTTTCGGCTGCATTAAATGCTTTTAAGGTTACCATGCCTTGTGCACAATCAACAAATTCTGCATTAAGATCGGTATATGAGTTCCAATGATCTTCTGTAAATTTAGAAACGTATTTTAAAAAAAACACTGGCACAAACAAGGCTATTAGTGAAGTTAATAACACTATAACTCCAAGTATGGGCATTATAGTAAAAATATAAATTATCATAGCACCCGAGCCAAATATACACACAAAGATTTGTGGAAGATATAAAGATATATAACCTTCAAGATAGTCCACACCAGCAACTATAGTAGATTCTAATTTGCCTGTTCGGTTTTGCGTAAGGTAGCCAGGTCCAAGTCTTATTAGTTTGGCAAGTGCTCTTTCTCTAAGAGTGTTTTTAACTTTTCCTATAATCCATTTACCATATACTTGATTAAACCATAGTAGTAATATACGTAAAAATAAAAAGACTACTAATAATAAAGCTTCAAAAGTTATAGAAGTTAAAGTTTTTTTTGAATACACCTGTCCTACTATCCTGCCCAGTAATATTGCTTGCATAATATGAGTGGCACTTATAAAAATACCTATAATTCCTTTTGAAATAATATATCTTTTAACTCCATATACTAATTCCCATATGCGTTTGTGAATGAACAATTTCTCCCCTCCCCTAGTTTCTCCTTGAAAGCTCTTTAATGTAACAATCTTCAATTTTATAAATTCTGTTGCACAAAAGTTTTACCATATCTACATCATGGCTTATTATAATATAGGAAAGCTTATATTCTTTTTTAATTTCCATAAGAAGTTTCATTACTTTAGCTTGCACCAATACGTCTAGCATAGATGTTGCTTCATCAAAAATAATAATTTCTGTATTTCTTAAAAGTGCACATATTATTGCAATTCTTTGTAGTTCTCCCCCACTAAATTGAGATGGATAATTATAAAGTTTTGCTTCATCTATCCCCATTTTTGAAAACCACACTTTAAATTCTTTTTCAAGTTTTTCTTTGCTAGGTATAGTAAGTTTATGTGTTTTAAGATAATTAAGTTTAATTTCGCGAAGTGTTTTGCCTATGCTCCACATTGTGTCAAATGAGTTTTCAGGGTTTTGCATAACTATAGCCACTTTATCAAAGGGGCAATTTATAATGCCTTTAGATATTTTTTTAAGACCACAAAGTACATAAGAAAGAGTAGATTTGCCTGAGCCTGAACTTCCTAATAAGCCTATGGTTTCTCCTTTTCTCATATAGAAATTCACATTAGTTAGCACCTTAGTGCCCTCTTCACTATTATTTTCTTTAAATGCGTTTTTAAAATATGATATCTCCACATTTTTAAGACTTATTATATCATCAGTTCTCAAAATCAAGCACCTCCATGCCATTTTTAGGCATAGCTTTATATAATGCTTTTACATAGCTTTTAGGATTATTTAATAATACTTTTTCTACAATTCCAGAGTCTACAATTTTACCGTTATGCAAAACTGCACAATAAGATGATTTTTCAAGCACAATGTCTAAATCATGAGAAATTAATATTATATTCACCCCAAATTCACACTTTATGTAATTAATGAGTTCCATAAGTAAGATGCATCTATTATCATCAAGTCCTCGTGTAGGCTCATCAAGGATAAGTACTTTACTTTGCATGGCAAGTCCTAATGCCAACATAACTCTTACTTTCATTCCTCCAGAAAGGCTAAAGGGGTAAGCATTTAATACTTTTATATCTAGTTCAAGAATTTTAAATATCTTTTTAATTATGGTTTCTGCATCTATGAAAGATATGTTTCTTTGCCTTGCTATAGGTAAAAGCAACTGTTTTTTTATTGTTAATAGTGGGTTAAGTGCTGATGAACATTGTGGAATCCAAAGTAGTTGTTTGCCTCTTAACTTATTCCTTTCTCTAAGTGATAATTTGTTTAAATCATATGAATTATGCTCATCATTATAAACTATATTTCCTTGCACATTCATATATTCCGGTAATAGCCCCACAATGCTTTTGGCAAGAAGAGTTTTACCACTTCCTGTTTCCCCTATAATAGAAAATATTTCATCTTTTGGAATTTTGAAATTAATATTATTAAGTAATATGCTATTACTACACTTTATGGTATAATTATTAAACTCAAATAAAATATTTTTCATGTTATATTTTCCTCATTTGCGTTAATTTTTCCTCCAGTGTAGCTGAATACATTGAAAAGATTAGAACACATATAAATTGAAATATGCCGGGAAATATTATAAGATGAGGAGCTTGTGATATAAACCGCAAAGAGTCTTTAAGTATGACCCCAAGTTCAGGGGTTGATATGTTCATGCCAAGACCTAGAAAAGAATAAGATGAAATGCCTATCATGCTATGCCCCACAAGAAGAGGAAAAAGTGGCAGAAGGACATAAAAAGCTCTTGGAAGTATATGATATGTAAAAATTCTAATGTTACTTATGCGGTTTATTTTTAGTGCGAGTATAAACTCTTCATTTTTCACTTGTGATATTTCTGCACGCACAATTTTGGTATTATATATTGTTCCAAATATTGAAATTACAGCTAGCACTACTTTTATTCCATTTCCAAAAAGTACACTCAAAAATATTGCAGCAAGTATCATAGGAAATGCTAGCAAAACATTAAATATATGATATAATATTTCATCTAAAATTCCTCTAAAGTAAGCGAGAAGGGAACCTAATATTGCTCCCATTATAAACGGCAAAACTTGCGAGATAAGTGCTAAAAGAAAAGTATTTCTAAAACCTATAATAGTCCCTATAAACATATCTCTTCCCATATTATCTGTGCCAAATATATGAAAAATAGTTGGGCGAGATAATCTACTAAATGTTCCACTTCCTAAATTAAACTTTTCTGAAATAAATGATATTATTAATACTCCTATTACTATAAATAGGCTTAAAGTCCCATAGATAAAGGTTTTACATAAGAATTTTGATTTTAACATTCTAAACCTTTCCAATAAGTTCACTTTTATTTCTTGCATCAATTGAAGGATAGATGCTATCAGCTAATAAATTAAAAAAACACACCATAGTTCCTATAAAAAACAATGAGCCACTTATAAGCGGGTAGTCTTTTAATCTAATTGCTTCAATTAATATGTTTCCAAAACCAGGAATGTTAAATATTTCTTCCATTATTATAGCTCCTCCTACAAAACCTGATAAATCAAGTATAATAATGGATAAGGCAGAGGGAAGAATATGTTTAAGCATATGGCAAAACAATATATCTTTGTTTTTAAGTCCTTGTGCGTGTGCAAATTCTATAAAACTTGAAGAAGCAATTTCTCTACTTTTCCTACGTATAGCACATGAAAGTTGCCCTAAACTTATGGCTCCCATTATAAATGCAGGAATTATAAGACTTACTATGCCTATATAGCCTATTGCATATCTAAAATGAAGTTTTATTGCTAAAAACCATAAGATTATTAAACCTATCCAAAAAGATGGTATGGAACAACTTAAAACAGCCCAAGAACTAACAAGTTTATCAGAAAGACCTCTAGGCTTTATGCCAGCACAAAAACCTAGAGGAAATGAAATTAATATTTCAAATATAATGCTTAAAAATGCAATCATTAAAGTAATTTTATATCTTGACCAAAAAAGCTTACCTACACTTTCACTTTTGCTATAAGACCTTCCAAAATCACCTTTTAATACACCTTGTATCCATTTACTATAAAGCTTAAAGAAACCACCATTAATACCTATTTTTTCTGCATACTTTTGTGCATCCTCTTTACTCACGTTGTTTCTTTGAAGATTTTCTTTTAAAAGAAGGGTTGCAGCATCTCCTGGGGCATAGTATACAACTGCAAATGAAATAATAGTTACTATAAAAACACTTGGAAAAAATAATATAATATTTCTTATTGCTCGCTTACCCCAAAGTTGTTTTAAGCATTTATTAATGCTAAAAATCATTGCTTATATTTAACTCCATGAAGGTCTATTTTGAATACGTCACTATCAAAATGAAAACCTTCAAACTTTTTATTGTAAATAGCATGCCTTAAATTAACAAAAAGTGGTATTGAAACAGCTTGACTATATTGTATCTTCCAAATTTCATTAGAATGTTTTAAAGCATCTTCATTGCTACTAGCAGCTATATAATCTTCTCCTGCCTTTTTCATCTCATCATTTACACAAAAGCCTAATCCTTCGTCCATGTAATCACTTGCTAGCCCCATGTAATTTAGGCTGGTAATAAGTGGCACAAACCACGGGTGCCCTATTACAATGTCATAGTCTCCATTTTTAAGCTCTTGCATACCTGAAGCGTTTTCCATACTCTCTATATTTATATTGATGCCTTTGTTTTTGCATAATTCTTGAATGTAAATAGCCATGTCTTTTTCAGATTCCACATGACCTACCAATAGTTTAAGTGAAAGTGCCTCTCCATTTTTATCTACTGTTGGGTTTGAACTATCCCCTAAAGTATAGCCAGCTTTTTCAAGATTGCTTTTAAACCCTTCAATTGAGTATGTAAATGGATTTTCATTCTTAGGTCCATCATCAAATTTAGGATTATATATGTGTCCACATGCCTTTGGAATGCCAAGAAATATATCTTTCACTAAGGCTTCTCTATCAAATAAACTTGCAAAAGCTCTTCTTAAGTTAACATCTTGCATTTTACCCTTTTTCCAATTAGTGTTAATTGAAGCTGTGCTTGTATATGCTCCATCATCTTCTTTAACAAATTCAAAATTACTATTTTTGCTTAATTCATCTATTACAGTGTAAGGTAAAGATATACCATGTTCACTAATACCTAAAACATCCACTTTTCCACTTTCAAGTGCTAATTTTCTAGTTTGTGCATTTTTTATATAATGCCATTGCACTTTTTCAACATCAGTTTTAAATTCCATGTCCCAATATTCATTATTTTTAATAAGGATAGTTACGTCTCCATCAGTTTTAGATTCAAATTTAAAAGGACCTGTTCCAATAAAATTATTAAATCTGCCTTCTTGAGTGTATCCATCCATTTTTATGCATGGAAGCAAAGCAAGGTCTCTATCAAAATAAAGATAAGGGGCTGTAAACTGCACTTTTATACGTTGATTATCTAACACTTCAACTTTATCAAGCAAATAACTATAACTACAGTAATTTATCTCCCCACCATTTTCTATATTCCACTTTACTATTTTAGAATCTAGTTCAGTTCCATCATGGAATTTAATTCCTTTTCTTATGGTAAGCTCATATTCCATACAATTATTTTTAGCTTCCCATTTTTCAATAATGCAAGGAATTGCATGATAATATGGGTCTAGTCTAGTAAGTGTGTCAAAAACTAAAGAAGCCCCCTCTCTTGAAAGCTCATAAGGTTTAGCACCTGCAATATTAAGAATTCCATCTTTTTGGTTAGCATCTTTTTGCCCATCTTTTGTAGAACATGAAGATAACACACATATAGCGAAGCATAATAAAACTAAAGATAATTTTCTCATAAAATTAAATGTCTCCTATTAAAGCTAGTTAGAGAAACCTAACATAAAATGTTAAAGAAAACATATCTTATTTATCAATTTTATGGAAGTAGAATTTGCAAACATTTTTTTGTTTTTATTAGCTTAGTACAACAAAATATATTTACATCTTTCTAAAATTAAAATGTCAACCTTCACTCTTAAATTGTCATTCTTTCATTATTATGGTAATATCAATTTCTTTTACTTTTCAAGTTAAGGAGAAATTAAAATGCAAAAAGAAGAAAAGCTACATTGGGCAGACCAAACAGCTCAAAAGATATTAAGAGAAATAGGCGAAAAAGATGAGTATACATGTGCTTCAGGAATTACACCTTCTGGCACAGTTCACATTGGAAACTTTAGAGAAATTATTTCAGTTGACCTTGTAGTTAGAGCTTTGCGTAAATTAGGCAAAAAGGTGCGGTTCATATATTCATGGGATGATTATGACGTATTTCGTAAAGTGCCTTTAAATATGCCACATCCTGAAGAATTAGAAAAGTATTTGCGTTACCCAATAACAGCTACACCAGACACCTTTGGAAGAGATGAAAGCTATGCAAGGCATCACGAAATAGACGTTGAAGCATCTCTTCCAAAGGTTGGCATATTCCCTGAGTTTTTATACCAAAGCAAAAAATACCAAAATGGAGATTATGCTGAAGGCATGAAAGTTGCACTTGATAATAGAGAAAAGCTAAAAGAAATATTAAACACATATAGAGACGATAACCACAAAATAACAGAAGACTACTATCCTGTCTCTGTTTTTTGTTCAAAATGCAATAAAGATACTACTAAAATTGAAAACTGGAATGGCGAATGGCAATTGTCCTATTCTTGTGAATGTGGCAACAATGAATGTGTAGATTTAAGAAATGCAAAAAATGTTAAACTAGGCTGGCGTGTGGATTGGCCAATGAGATGGGCATATGAGAAAGTTGTTTTTGAGCCTGCAGGAAAGGATCATCATTCTCAAGGTGGTTCTTTTGATACCTCTCGCTTAGTCTCCGAGAAAATATATAATTGGAGGGCACCTGTTAGCTTCCGTTACGATTTTATTGGGTTAAAAGGATTGCCTGGTAAAATGTCTTCTTCAAAAGGAAAGGTTGTTAGCCTTGATGATGTTTTAGAAGTGTATCAACCTGAAGTTTTAAGATATCTTTTTGCAAGCACTAGACCAAACACAGAGTTTGTTATTAGTTTTGACCTTGACGTTATTAAAATATACGAAGACTATGACAAAACTGAGCGTATTGCATGGAAACTTCAAGACGCAAAAAACGAAGAAACTTATAAAAAAGAGCTTAGAATATATGAACTTTCTCAAGTGAAAGAAATGCCTTCTATGCCTTCATATCAAATTCCTTTTAGACATTTATGCAATTTATTACAAGTGCATGGAGGAGATATAAAGACTGTTTTAGAAAGTCTACCAGATTTAAAAGATGGACAGAGAAAAAGATTAGAAGAAAGAGCCCTTTGTGCTTGGAATTGGATAAGAGAATCAGGTGCCCCTGAAGAGTTTAAGTTTTCACTTAATGAGCCCTCTAATCTTCCTAAAATAGAAGATGAATTTAGCCCTTGCATTACTAAGATTAAAAAGGTGATTATTCCAAAGTTAGATTCTATTGATGAAAAAACACTTTCAACAATGTTATACGATGTGGCAAATGAAGCTGGAAAAGAACCAAAAGCATTGTTTACAGTGTTATATAAACTATTAATTAACAAAGAACAAGGACCTCGTCTTGCAGGTTTTATGAAAATTATAGGCAAGGAAAAGTTAGAAAAGTTATTGAGTGGTTTCTAACTTGCTTTTTAATGCAATTCTATGAGTGTTAAGAGTGAATTTCTATGTTCATTCTTAACATTACTTTAATTCACACCAAACTTGTTAAAAGGTAAACACAAACAGCTAAACTTATTTACTAAAATGATCAATACTCTTTTCATAAAAGGCTCCTATAGAAAAAATATTTTTCTTTTATTAAACATTCATTCTTAACATAAGGAGACTCGCTAAATGCCTTAAAATCATTTTGATAGTGCTAAGAAAAAATTTAAACTATGCTAGCTAAAAGCTTTAATTTTTATATATCTTGCTCTGCTTGTTGGCGTTTCGTAAACATCTACAGCGTAAAGAGGGCATGTTGGTAACATTTCAATAAGTTTTTCGTATATATACATTGCAATACGTTCAGCACTTGGATTCATTTTAAAATAAGGATTGTCATTTAAATTTGTATGGTCAAGTTCACCACAAACATCTTTTAATGCTTTTTTTAAGATAGTAAAGTCTAAAAGCATGCCTCCAGCATCTAATTCTTCCCCCCTAGCATGAGCTAAAACTCTATAGTTATGCCCATGCAATCTTTCACATTTTCCATGATAATCTTGTAGATAGTGAGCTGCTGCAAAGTCAGCTTCAACCCTTACTTCAAACATAGTTAATTCCTTAATCTAATATAAGATATCACAAATATTTCAATATCTCACTAGGTTTCGCTATTATAGCATTAGCTCCTTGAGTTTCTAACTCTTCTCTTTCTCTAAAGCCCCAAAGCACACCAATAGTAAAGCAAGTAGCATTTTTTCCTGTAGTAATATCTGTACCTGTATCTCCAATATACAAAACATCGTCTGGCTTAATATTCAAAGCCTTCATAATTTCAAATGCACCGCTTGGGTCAGGTTTTACAGGGAATCCTTCTCTTTGCCCCCAAACAATAGAAAAAGCATCATTAAAAAAATGATTAATTATAGAAACTGCTGTTTTGTGTGGTTTATTTGTAAGGCAAGAAACTTTTACGCCTTTAGCTTTTATTTTTGTAATAGTTTCTTTTATTTCAGGATATAATTCGCAAAGGTAAAGGTAATTAGCGTCATATGAGGCAACATAAGATTTAAGGATGGTGTTTAATAATTCTTCATTGTTAATGTTATTCTTTTTTAAAACTCTTGCCACAAGAGTTTTAGCACCATCTCCAGTAAACTGCTTTATATCTGAGTGCGAAACAAGTGGAATATCATATTTTTTTAACTCATTATTTAAAAAATATGCAATAGAAGCAAGGGTATTAGTTAAAGTACCATCAAGGTCAAAAATACAAAGTTTTTTCATAATGTAAATAATCAAGGCACCTTATAAAAGGCATTTAATAAAAAATTAAGTTTTTCTTAATATAAGTGAATAAAAAAGAGCCAGAAGTTAAAAGAATATTAATTTATCTGGCCCTTTCTCTCTTTCAAGAAAATAGAGTTTATTGTTTTTTATATTTCTTTTCCACTAGCTTTGAAATCATGTTATCATTTGCAACAAAAGGAATTGTAATGTGCCCCGCTCCTTTATATTTATTGTTATATTCAATGCCTGTTTCAATTGAATTAGGATTACGTGCCCAACCTCTTCTTGCAACGCCACCCATTACATCCCACATTATAGCAGACTTTATTATAGAATCTGTTTTTTCTGTGCCATCAAGTAATAACGTGAATCCACCATTAATAGCTTTACCAATGCCTGTGCCACCACCATTATGAAGAGATACTAAACTCATTCCTCTTGCAGCATTTCCCGCATAGCATTGAGTTGCCATATCTGCCATAACATTACTTCCATCTTTTATATTAGCAGTTTCACGGAATGGGGAATCTGTGCCTGAAACATCATGATGATCGCGCCCGATCATAACAGGTCCAATTTCTCCCCGCCTCACCATATCATTAAATTTCAGTGCAATATCGCGTCTTCCTTCTGCATCTTGGTATAAAATACGTGCTTGTGTGCCTACTACAAGTGCATTCTTTTTTGCATCTCTAACCCAATAATAGTTATCTCTATCTTGCCCTCGCCTATTAGGGTTTATGCAACTCATTGCTGCAGCATCTGTTTTATCCAAATCTTCTGCCTTACCTGATAAACACACCCACCTAAAAGGTCCATAACCATAATCAAAAAGTTCTGGTCCCATAAGGTCTTCAACATAAGATGGAAAAATAAAACCATCTTTTTCATCTATACCATTTTTTGATATTTCTTTAACGCCCGCATCAAAAATAGCTTTTAAAAAAGCATTACCATAGTCAAAGAAATATGTTCCCCTACTAGTAAGAGCCTTAACAAGTTCAAAATGCTTTTTTAATGATTTATTCACTTCTTTTATAAACTCTTCACGATTAGAAGCAAGCATTTGTGTTCTCTTTTCAAAACTCATGCCTTGAGGACAATAACCTCCTTCATGTGTAGCATGGCAAGAAGTTTGGTCTGAAAGAAGATCAATTTTAATGTTTTTATCCACACAATATTGTAATAGGTCAACAATATTACCATGATATGCAAAAGAATAAGTTTTTCCTTCATCTTTATATTTTGCTACATTTTTGAAAATATAATCTAAATCTGAAGAGCTTTCTCTAACCCAACCTTGTTTTAATCTTGTTTCAATTCTAGACTTATCTACCTCTGCAAACACTCCAACTGCATTTGCAATTTCGCAAGCTTTAGGCTGTGCACCACTCATGCCTCCAAGTCCAGATGAAACAAAAAGCTTACCTTTTAAGTCGCCATCACTAGCTACACCTAAATATTTTCTTCCTGCAGTTAAAATAGTGTTAAATGTGCCGTGGACAATTCCTTGAGGACCAATATATACCCAGCCTCCAGCTGTCATTTGCCCATAATTTGCAACACCCATCTCTTCTGCAATTTCCCAATCGTTATAGTTATCAAACATGCCAACCATAAGAGCATTTGTTATAATTACGCGTGGTGCTTCCCTTTTAGAAGGAAAAAGTCCTAAAGGATGACCAGATTCTACTACTAAAGTCTGCTCATCTGTCATTTCCTCTAAGTATTTTTTAATAAGCCTATATTGTAACCAATTATGACACACCGAACCTGTTTCCCCATAAGTTACAAGTTCATAAGGATAAAGAGCCACTTCAAAATCTAAATTGTTATCAATCATTACTTGAAAAGCTTTCCCTGCTAAGCATTTACCTTTATACTCATCTATTGGGCGACCTTTAATCTCGCCTTCAGGTCTAAAACGATAGGCATAAATTCGCCCACGTGTCATAAGTTCTTCTAAAAACTCTTGTGCTAACTTTTCATGAAGTTCTTCTGGAACATATCTTAAAGCATTTTTTAAAGCAACCTTTGTTTGTTCTTGAGTTAAATTAAAGCCCCTACTAGGTGCTCTTCTAATTCCTTCCTTAAAAGAAGGCTTTGGTGGCAATGTTCCATCAAGTTTAATAACCATTGCATTGGAAACATCTTGGTTATTCATACATTCCTCCTAAAATTATTTCTTTGAAAGAAAGACGGCATCTCGAGCAATCATTAACTCTTCGTTTGTTGGAATAATTAAAATCTTCACTCGCTTCCCTTCCTTATTTGCAATCACCTCTTTCCCTCTAACTTTGTTTTTTTCTAAGTCCATTTCAATACCTAAGAACTCTAATCCTTCACATATTTTAGCCCTTAAGTCTATTGAATTCTCTCCTATTCCTGCAGTAAAAACTAATGTATCAATTCCACCCATAACAGCTGCATAACTTGCTATATATTTTTTAACTCTAAGACAGAAAATATCCAAAGCTAACTGAGCTCTATCATTTCCTTCATTTGCTGCACTTTCAATATCTCTAAAATCGCTTGAAACACCAGAGATGCCTAACACTCCTGAGTTTTTATTTAACACATTACTTATCTCTTTTGGTCCAAGTTTTTCTTTTTCCATAATAAAAGGAATAATAGCAGGGTCTAAGTCTCCTGAGCGAGTTCCCATAGCAAGACCTTCCAATGGAGTTAAGCCCATAGATGTGTCTAATACTTTTCCACCTTTCACTGCAGCAAGGCTTGAACCATTGCCTAAATGACATGTAACAATAGAAAGCTCTTCAATCTTTTTTCCTAACATTTCAGCTGCCCTATTAGAAACATATTTGTGAGATGTTCCATGAAAACCATAGCGACGCACTTTATATTTTGTGTAATATTCATAAGGAAGTGCATACATATAGTTTTTAGCAGGCATTGTTTGATGAAAGGCAGTGTCAAAAACGGCAACCATTGGCGTTTTAGGCATAAGTGCTTGGCAAGCTTCTATTCCCATTATGTTTGCAGGATTATGAAGAGGAGCTAAAGGAATGCAATCTTTTATTCCTTTCATAACATCTTCATCAATTAAAACAGATTTACTAAAAGTTTCTCCACCATGGACTACACGGTGCCCTACTGCAACAATTTCTTCCATGGACTTAATAACGCCATGTGTTGCATCTTGCAATGTGGAAAGAACCAAAGAAATTGCTTTTTTATGATCTGGCAAAGCTTCTTTTATAATAAACTTATCTTGACCTGTTTTTTCATGCTTAATTTGAGAACCTTCTATACCAATTCTTTCAACTAAGCCTTTCACTAAAACACTTTCATGTGTCATATCAATAACTTGATATTTAAGTGATGAACTACCACAGTTAATAACTAAAACTTTCATAACTTACACTCCTACTTTTTATTGTATCATATAACGAGAAAAAATATAACCTATTGTTTAAAAGCATGGCTTTCTTAAACTAAAAAACAATTTGTTTTAAATAGGCTCTGCATGATAAGAACTACGAACAAGAGGACCTGAATTCACTCGTTTAAAACCTAATTCTAATGCAATATCTTTATAGCGTTCAAATTGTTCAGGCGTAACGTATTCTGTAACTTTAATATGTAATTTTGTAGGCTGAAGATACTGCCCCACTGTTAACATATCACAATCAACTTTTCTTAATTCTTTTAAAGCATTCACTACCTGCTCTTCCGTCTCTCCAAAGCCTACCATAATTCCAGATTTTGTTTTAAATCCTTTTTGTTTTGCATAACCTAAAACTTTAACACTTCTCATAAAGTTTGCTGCAGGTCTTACTTTTGGATAAAATTCTGGAATTGTTTCAATATTATGATTTAATACATCAGGTTTAGTTTCTAAAATTATATCAAGAAGATCTTCTCTACCACACATATCAGGAATAAGAAGTTCTATTGTAGTGTTTGGATTATATTTTTTAATTTGCCTTACTATCTCTGCAAATTGATTTGCACCTTGATCTTCTAAGTCATCTCTAGTAACAGACGTAATAACAGCATGTTTTAATTGCAAAGTTTTCACAGCTTTTGCAACATTTTCAGGCTCATTTAAATCCACAGGATCTGGCTTATTCCTTGTAACATTACAAAACGTGCAATTTCTAGTGCAATTTCTGCCTAATATCATAAAAGTAGCTGTTCTTCTTGCAAAGCATTCCATACGATTTGGGCAATTTGCTTCATTACAAACAGTATGTAAGTTCAAACTTTTAATTAAATTCTTTACATTTACAGTATTAACATCACTTTGGACTCTAAGTTGTAACCATTTAGGTTTTTTAACAAATTCCTTTTTTCTCAACATTTGTTGCCTCTATCAAGTTCATAATATCATTAATAAAAACTTCCTCTTCCATTCCTTGAATATATTTTTCAATTTCTAACTCTTTAATTGCTTTTTCTATTTTTTCTTTTGAACATTCAAGCCCTTTTAATGAATTACATAAATTATTTATTCCATACTCACTAAAAAAGTCCCCTTCAATGCTAATATCTTTTATCTTTCCATTCTCTATATCAAGACCGAGCTCCACAATGCCACAAGGATATTTTTTTGCTTCCCTAACTTGTTTTAAAGAACCTTTTCCATAGTTCCATTCATCAGTTGCAAATAATTCTTCTCTTATTTTCTTAATTTCTTTCATTTCATCTTCTGAAAGAAATGTAGTTTCTAGTATGTTATATTCTTTTTTAATAAAACTTTCCACATAAGACTTAAATTCTAAGGCATTCATTTTCACATAGTCCCCAATAAAGCCTATGCGAGACGCAACAGAACTTACAGCCTTGCCTCTAAATTTAATGTCTCGCACTTTTAAGGCATTCAATAAATTATGAGTGTTAGCCTTAAAAAGCAATGTGCCATGATGGACCACCTTACCATCCTTATGAAACTGAGCGTTTCCACTTACCTTTGCTCCATTAAGATGAATGTCGTTTCTTCCTGTAAACTCTGCATTAAGACCTAAAGACCTTAAGGCTTTTACTACAGGCATTGCAAATTTTGCAAAAGAGTTTTCTATTGAATTTTGTTTTGTAATAAATGTATATTGCATATTATCAGTATCACAATATATAGCTCCACCTCCAGAAAGACGTCTTACAACATCAAGACCATTCGCTTTTGTGAAATCTAAATTCACTTCCATGTTAATATTTTGAAATCTTCCTATTAAAATGCAAGGTCTATTGCGCCAAAGCATAAATACATCATCATTATATTTATCCATAACATATAATTCTATAGAATGATTTAATGCTGGATCCAAATTGTTATTTTCTATAAATATCATTTTGCCCTACCATTTTGTTGTTTAGATATATTTTTTTTAAATTCTATATGTGCTAATTAAAGCTGTCAAGATTAAATTAATAAAATAATTATTGATTAAGGCTATTAAACACTCTTTGTTATGCAAAAAGCTTATTAGGGCTTTTTTTTAACAACAAGGTTCTAAGTTTGTAAAACACTTGAATAGACATATTTATTGTTCAAGTTTATTATAGTAAATAACTTATGTTTAACACAATAAAATTATGTGTGTTGCCTAAGGCGCTTTTTAATTTTTTTCTTCCTCTCACTAAAGGCAAAGCCCCCTTTTTTTTAAGGGCACCTTTCCTTTTCTTCTATTTTATTCTCACCTTTTATTACCCAAAAATAACGCCTCTTTTAAAACTTAAGTACTTCCCTCCCAAATTCTAGCTAGAGTTTGGGCAAAATCTAGCTAGTTTTTGAAGAAAGTCTAGCTAGAGTGTGAGCCCATTTACTACTAGAACATGGTGCCTATTATTGTAATAAACGGAGGTAGAGGTATGTAACACTCTCATCTCGTTTCTAGCTAGAAAAGGGATCGCATTCTAGCTAGAAATGATGTTGTGTAATAACTATATGGATGAGCCAATCATTTAAGTGATGATAGGTGACGTCTAGCAACACTCCGGTCTGCCAATTAGCTAGCAGGAGGTCTCCTTTTAGCTAGAGGGAGACGTCCCGTTAGCTAGACGGAGCTCATCCTTTAGCTAGGCGGAGCACTTTTTAGCTTATAATGTTTTTATAAGGATGTGTTAATAATATGAAAAGGGTGTTTTTAAAAAAAATTATCTTTCATTTACATTAGGATAAACATTATAATGGTTTTAGGTTTTCTATAATGGAGCTATCAAGCTTTATGAATATGTTTTTTTCGTGATGTGGC
>CAUUIE010000017.1:0-23114 GCA_963545065.1 uncultured Treponema sp. | reverse complement strand
CATTACAATTTCAAAAGCAAAGAGTTTCATAGATAATCTAATTGGATAATATTTGCGAAAAATCGTTGATTAGTTTACTGAATCTGTAACTAATTAGCCAAACTTAAAAACTATTATATTTTTATAATCTTCATTAATATTATTAAGTCTATTCATTAACAAATCTTAAAACTTTAACTTTTTTAAATCGCTTATAAACTCTGAAAGAAGTTTTACTTTTTTGCTTGAAGCTATTGTTTTATCTGTTAGAACATAACATCCATCTGTATCAACTTCGCATATAGCTCGTGGCTTTTTAGCTGGGAATCTTTGTTGAAATACCTCATCTTCATCTAATGTTGCAAAGAATACTTTTATGTGTTTTGTTACTTTTGCATTATTTAATTTTAGTTTCCAGTAGCCAGTTTCTGCGATACGCTCTCTTAATGTAACCTTACTAGAAATAATAGCAATTACTTTACATGTCTTAGGATTATATATAACAATATCAGCATCAGGTAAATGTGAGCCGAATTTACCAAAATCTACAAGTAAGTTACGCTTTACTGTTGCCAAAACTTCATCATCATTTATTTCATGGTTAAGTTTGTTCCCATTAACTACGCCCAGCCCTAAGTTCTTTACTTCATCTTCAATTATATATTAAATTAATTTTTCAAGATTCTTGCCCTTAAAACTTCGCCATGATTGCTCAGTATCTTCTATACCACGTTGTAATGCATCTTGTCTATGTAATTCTTTTATCTCGCTAAATATTTGTGACACATATTTATAGGTTTCATTTCCAAAATCCTTTTTCTTTTTTTCATAAAATCTTATAACATCTTTAAATGTCATAACTTCTCCATAACTAAAATATACTCTGTAGGGTATATAATACTGTCTGCCTTATTTACTTTTGTGAAACGCCCTGTTTTTGCATCTCGTGTTGAGGGTAGCATTTTTGAAGGAATTTCACGATGAATTATTTTGTGTTCTACAAAACCTATTGCTTTCATTTGTTCTAAAAAAACTTCTGCATTTAAAATATCAACACTTTCAAATTGAGTGTTACCGATCACTATACAAGCTTTACCATGTGATTTTAAAACTCTATACATTTCAGAAAAAGTTTCTAACATATCAGAATAGTAGTTTTTTACTTCTATTGCTTTTTTATTTTTTAATTTTAAAACAATATCTTCAGCAATATGGCTTTGTAGCCTTATTTCATTACGTTCACGAAAACTACTTCCGATAAATTTCTTTCTAAACTCAGGTAAATCTTTTAAAATACCAAGCCATAAAAGAGGCAATTGATGTAAGTCAGCATATTCATAACTTGTAACATATGGTGGGCTAGTTATGATAAGATCAATACTTTTATCTTTTAATGTCAAATTTCTTGAATCACCAAGTTTGATGTTTAAAAACTTATCAATATTCTTTTTTATTTCTTCTGGAAGCAGTGCATTATATTCGTCATTTTTTTTAATCATTTTTTGTGCATGTTTAAAGAATAAATTAAATGGAGCTAGAGTTTGTTTTTTCATATCGCGAGTTGGTTTTACACTTTTTTGTAACCAAATAGATGTACTTTTTAAGATTTGTGCAAAACATACAAGAAAAAAATCTCTTATATCAGGCTCATCAATTTTAAGTATATAAAAAAGCAAAGTTCCCAACTGTTCTTTTTGTTCGCTTTTAAACCAATAATCTATACGTTCATTTGTTGGAATTATCTTGTTTTTTTCTGTATCTTCAAAAAGTCCACCTAGATTAAGACATTCATGTTGCAACATTAGCATTTGTCCTTTTAGTGTTCCTGTATTTTGTGGCTTTGCCTTTACTTTTGCAACTAAATATGCAATTTCATTTATATCAGAACCAAAAGCAATTCTTTTGTTTACAAGGCTTTCTACTACTGTTGTGCCACTACCCATCATTGGGTCTAAAACACTATCTCCTTCATTGCTATATTCACAAATAAGGCGACTTGCAAGTTGTGGAATAAATTTGGCAGGATATGTATAAATACCATGAGTTATATAATTTGTGTCTTTTTGAGTTTTATTTGAAAATGACCATGAATAATCGATAGGAACTAAACTTAAATCATTATCTAACATAATATTAATATATTTATCCTATATCGTTACATTTAACTTAAATATTTTTTATATACTTAAACAAGCTTTAATCAAAATTATAATCATAACATTTACTTAAGAAAAACAAGTAAAAACAATGCAAGTCAAAAGCTCATACTAATAATATTACCATACTTAAGAACATTAGTATTGCAAAAACAAATATACTTTATTCCCTATTCCACTCCAGTCTTTTTGAATTATAAAATCCCCAAAGACCTGTATACTTAGGATCAGCACCACCAACACCTACATAAATCACATAATCTTCAGAATCATCTATTATCAAAATAGGTCGAATAAGCCATTTTCCAATACTGTTGTTATACTGATTATAAGAAGTATTTGGAATGGTCACCCCATCAATGCCAGGCAATTTAACATTAGCATTATTCAAAGTTGCAAAACTACTAAGAACAACTTCTTTATATCCTTGTGTACCCCCAATAATAGCAACCTTTTTTGTTTTTGAATAAGACAAACTCCAAGGAGATGTAACTTTATGCTTCAAACTGGTAGAAGAAGAACCATCATAATGAAAAAGCTCTGAATTAGTTAAAATAAAAATCTTATCATCATCATCACCTTTGCATATGTCTTTAATATTTTTTACCCCACTTAATGCTCCAACCTTACTTCCTGTTATAGAATATGAATAAACTGAATCTTTATCAGCAAAATATTTCCCAGCACCGCCTTGTAACACACCAGATAAAATTATATCTTTTCCCATCCCATTTTGCAATTTAGAGAAATTTGAGCTATCCAATTTAAATACAATTTTATTTTCATCAATACCTATTATATAATTTCCTGAAACAATTTGAATAATTTTATCTGATGATGTAATTTTTTCCCAACTGCTATTATATTTATAAACACCATGTCCCATAAACGCTGCATATATACTATTTCCATCTGTTGCAATGGAAGTACACATTCCGCCGGGCGTGTTAATTACTTCCCATTCCCCAAGAGAATTAACTTTCTTTTTAAAAACATGTTTTGGATTAGCACAATACAAATCATTTTGAAATTTAATAATACCAGAAATTTGACCTTGTACTGTTTGTTTTTTTAGCTTAACCTCTTCTTCTATCGCTGCAAAAACAGGAGCATTCTTGCAACTCCAATTAAAAAGTGAAAATGATAATATCCATAAAATAAAAATATTTTTATTAATTTTCATAAAGTTCCTCATTTAATATATTCTTCAAATAACCAAAAAAATTAAAAATGATACCTTGCAGCAAAGCTTATTCCTAAAATATTTCCAACCCTATTATTAACTGTTTCTTTATACCACTGAGGCACAATGAGCCAAGAAAAAGTAGCACCAAAAGACCAATCAGGAGAATATTGATAATAAAAACCTGTTTCTGGTCTGAAAATCATGCTAAAATATTTAGTAGTATTATACGTTTGAAAAGAACCCCCAATCCCCATACCCAAAGGGAATCTCCATTTGCCAACAGCAAACGTATAAATCATATCAAAAGTGAACGGAACAGCAAAATATAAGTTAGTAGCAAGTGTTAAATAAAAATCAAAACTCACGCTTGCACCCAAAGAAAAACCATTAGTTAAAAAATATGCAAATCCAAAATAAAAGCTACCACCTGGATATATATTTGTAGGGATGGCAAAACGTGTGCTAGAAGTATTAAAAAGCGGAGAATTAACAGATATCCCCATCTTTATATATTTATCTTCCTTTTTTATGGGTTGATACACCTCCACCTTTTCTAAAGGTTTAGATTCTATAGGCGGAACTTCTTCATTATCACTTTCTTCAGCCTCTAAAAACGAAAATAAACATAAAACTAAACATATAGCAAAAACTTTTTTCATAAAATTATTGTAAATCTCCTAAAACTATTTTTACACATGGTAATATACACACTACTATTATATAATGTATACTCTCTTAAACAATATCCATATCTTTCTAGTTACCCTTATATGAATTTTATAATATAAGTTATTATATATTAATTTCTATTATTTTTAGGAGGCATCTATGAATGCAAAAATTATTGATGGTGCAACAATAGCAAATGAAGTTCGTTCAAATGTTGCAAAAGAAGTTTCACTATTAAAAGAAAAAGGAATCACTCCAACACTTGCTGTTATCTTAGTTGGAAGTAACCCTGCATCTGTTTCTTATGTAACAGGAAAAACTAAAGCATTACACGAAGCAGGCATGAAGGATGACACCCATAAACTTGATGAAAACACAACTGAAGAAGAACTTCTTAACTTAATTAAAAAACTTAATGAAAATCCCAATATTAATGGTATATTAGTACAACTACCACTACCAAAGCAAATAAATGCTGATAAAGTAATTGCTACTATAGACCCCAAAAAAGATGTAGACGGCTTTCATCCAATGAGTGTGGGCAAAATGTTTTTAGGAGAAGAAACATTCATTCCATGCACTCCTTATGGTGTAGTTTATCTTTTGCAACATGAAGGAATTGTAACAAAAGGAGCCAATGTAGTCATTGTTGGAAGAAGTAATATTGTTGGAAAACCTTTATCGCTACTCATGCTTTCAAAAGATGTTAATGCTACTGTTACTGTCTGCCATAGTGGTACAAAAGACTTATGGGAAATAACAAAAAAAGCTGATATTTTAATTGCAGCTATAGGCTCCCCTCAGTTCATCAAAAAAGAAGGAATAAAGAAAGGTGCTGTTGTGATTGATGTGGGTGTGAATCGCATAGCCGATTCTAGTAAAAAATCAGGCTTCCGTCTCGTAGGAGATGTTGATTTTGAAGGAGCCTCTGAAATTGCTAGTATGATAACTCCTGTGCCAAAAGGAGTTGGACCTATGACTATTGCCATGCTAATAAAAAACACACTTCTTGCAACAAAAAGACAAAATGGAATTAAATAATGAGTGAAAAAGAAAACAACATAGAAGAGCTGAAAGATATACAATCTTCACATGACACGCGAGAAATAGCTCTTAAAAAAGTTGGAATAAAAAAATTACATTATCCTATTACTGTAATGGATAAATTAAAAGGATTACAACACACCGTAGCAGACGTTTCTTTATTTGTAAATCTGCCTCATCATTTTAAGGGAACTCATATGAGTCGTTTTGTAGAAGTATTTAATAATTATTCCTCTAATATAACAATGAAAGAATTTATGAATATGCTTGAAGCTATGAGAAAAAGATTAAATGCTGAGTGTTCCTATGGCAAAATTAAATTCCCATATTTTATAGAAAAAGAAGCTCCTGTAACTAAACAAAAAGGTTACATAATGTATATGTGTGCTTTTTCTGGTTCTGTTACAAAAAATGGTAAAAACAAGTTTCGTGTAATTGCGGAATCTCCTATTCAAACGGTATGCCCATGTTCTAAAGAAATTAGTAAATATGGAGCACATAATCAAAGAGGACGTGTTACTGTTAAAATGGAAATAGGCTCGTTTTTTTGGCTAGAAGACCTAATTACTCTAATGGAAGAAGCAGCATCAAGTCCATTATATTCTTTACTAAAAAGACCTGATGAAAAGTATGTAACAGAATATTCTTATGAAAATCCAAAGTTTGTAGAAGATGTAGTACGTGATGTTTGCATAAAATTACCTAGTCTTGGTAACTTTCCTCACTGTTATGTACAAGCAGAAAATTATGAAAGCATCCATTCACACAATGCTTTTGCTGCAAGTGATGGATATTGTAAAAACGGAAAGTTTTTGCAATATCCATTATCTTAACCTTTTTATAAAGGATGTTTTTAAAAAATATCCCTTATATTATTAAAAAAATGAAAAGGATAACCTAAATACATAAGTAATACCTTTTAGGTTATCCTTTATCTAGTGGTTAAAACCGATCAAAAGAAGCAAACGAAAAATCAAATAAACATTTTAAAATGCATTGTAAGATAATTTTATTATCACAAGAGTATCTAATAATTTCTTAAACTCATAATTATTTTTTAAGCGTGGTATTAAACTCTTTTGTGTCTCTATTTTCTTTCATAAGTTTATGATTTTACATACTAAAATATCCTTTGGGAATATTTAATGAGCTCCTTTCAAAAACAAAACATTAAAAAATTATTTTTAACAAAAATAACGTAAATTAAAGCTAGAAAACGCAACTAGCACGTCTTTAAGTTTACTATTTTAGAAATAGCTTTAAAAACATTTATCAACTACTCTATAATAAAGGCATTGACACAACAGCTTAAAGATGTTAGAGTTGAGGAATTATAATTACATAGCAGGGTAGAGCAGTTGGTAGCTCGTCGGGCTCATAACCCGGAGGTCGGAGGTTCAAGTCCTTCCCCTGTTATATATCGCCAATCAGTTTATTTATAAGTCATTTAAGTTTTAAGTCGTCTTTTCTAAATTAAAATCAGTAAATATATTAGTCATGTTTCTCTAAGCACAGTTGTATTCTTCAATTGAGATAGGTATAATTTAAAAATTATTTATTAGGAGAGTAAAATGGGCAATATTTTGGAAAATAAAATAAAACAAGTTCAAGAAGAGTGGGCTCCTCGTTTAGTGCAAGATGCCCTTAAAATGGGAGCTCTAAAGCTTTCTATAGAAAATCCATTTACATGGGCATCTGGTTATAAAATGCCTATATATAATGATAATAGAAAATTTTTACAAAATGCTGAAACTAGGCAACATATAGTTAAAGCTTTTATCGCTTTAATGAAAGCTACTGAATATTCACCAGATGCAATTGCAGGAACAGCAACCGCAGGCATTCCACATGCTACATCTCTAGCAGATTCTCTAAAGCTCCCTTTGTCTTATGTAAGGCAAAGTAATAAGACACATGGACTTTGTAATGTAATAGAAGGGCTAGGAAAAGAAAATTCTTATAATGGAAAAAGTGTCTTAGTTATTGAAGACTTAATTTCTACAGGAATGAGCTCCATAAATGCCTGCGAGGCAGTAAGAGAAGCAGGAGGAAAAGTGCCATATTGTTTTGCAATATTTTCTTACGGAATGCAAAAAGCTATTGATGCTTTTTCTTCTATGAAACCTATTTGTGTTCCAATTACAATAATCACATATGATGTTATGTTAAAAGAGGCGTTAAACATTGGTTATATTAAAGAAAAAGAACTAAAAGAATTAAAAGAATGGAAAAAATCACCATTCACATGGTGGGAAGAAAGAGAGAAAAAACAAAGCAATTAATATTTTAATAAAACGTTAATATTCCACTGTCAGTTTAAATGAAATACTAAAATTCTTCTCAGCACTGTCATATTTAAGATTAATAGCTCCTTTTTCTTTTATTTTTTCTTGTTTAAATATAAGAAAAAGCGTAGTAGAAGAAAAAAAAGCAAACTTTTTTTCCAGTTTGTTAGGTACAATTTTTCCATAAATACCATTTGCAAAGCTTAAAATAAAATTTATTCCAAATTTTAAGTGGATATTGCTAGCAACTTCATATTGTTTAATAATATGAGTGTTAATTTTCTTTTCTTGCAAATATAAGAATGATGAAATATTAAAAAAAGAGAAATAGTTCAAATTTGGTTTTAAAGAAAATGAAGCTCTTAATTTATAAATATTATCTTTTAACAAAAGCTCGTTTTTATATTTAATTTTTGTATTTCCAATAGAATAAAAAATACCAAAATTGTGTTGTATTTGTTTATTATTTTTTGAAATATAATATATTAAAGCAGTAGAAAATATTTTATATTTAAATTTTCCTTGGACATAAAAAGCCTGTTTTGAATTTTTATCTATTGATAAGTTATAATTTTGTTTTCCAATATATTTAGAACCTTCATGGCTTAAGCCAAAATTTATATCAAAAAACTTATATGCAAAACCCATTTCACTTTTTAAACTTGTAGAATAAATATCTGGAATCTTTTTTGGAAAAATATTTAAAAAAGAAAAAATATTAATATAGAAAAAGTTAGAAAAAAAATTAAAATTTAAGCCATAAATTTGTAAGTATACATTTTTTCTGTTTTTTTCTTTATTTATTTCTAATAGTCTAAAAAGAAATGCTAAATTAATTTTTGCTTTTCGTGCATTATTCAAGATATTAAGTGTTTCATTTCTATATGCCAAATAAACATTAAATTGATTTCCTAGTTTAGTATCTTTCCAATAAAAATAAAAATTTAAAAATGGTAACGAAAGCTCTATAGCAGTGCCTAAATCATTTCCTTTTTTAGAAATTTTTATAGCATTTAATGATGGAAAAAATGCTCTTTTACTTGTTGGTGTAATAAAAGAAATGTTAGGATTTGTAGCATGATAAAAAGAAATAGGAGTAGTAAAAGTGCCTGCATAAAATGATAATAAGGGTCTTAGCTTATTTTTAGGATAATACATTAAAAAAGGACTAAATCTTAAAGAACCAATAATAGGAAATATCTGTTTTTCTTTTTTATCATGTTCAGACTTTTTAATACTTAAAAATGCTTCATAATAGTGAGAAGCAAAATAAGAATTAATAATACCATGCCAATTAAAAGTTTCTTTTTTGAGTTTACTAATATTAAATTTTAAAATGCTTTCTATATACATTTTAGAAAGATAATTTGGTCTAATATCTTTAGAATGCTTATTTATTTTTTCTTCATCATCTTTAATGAGCTCTAAAAAAGACTCCTTTTCATCTATAGAATTAACCTTTTCTTGATAAGGTAAGTCAATTAAATCGCTCCATTCATCTTTTCCATATTCTTCATTATTTTCTGTATTTAATTGAAAAACAAAAATAAAAAGAAATAAAAAATGCAAACTCCTTTTCATGTAATGATTATTAACTTTTATTTTTAATATTGGCTCAAAATTCAAACAAAGACTTTGAAAGACAATTTCCAAAAAAATATTTTAACCAACCTTTTATAACACGCTTTCAAAGAAAATCTAGAAGTGCTTCATACATTAAGGACAAAATATTTTTTTTATTGCGTCCTTAATGCCGTCTATTATCACTATATCTTTTTTTAGCATTTCTATATCATCTCTTTCTATTATTTGTGGAACATAGTAACTATTAAAACCCAAGTTATTAGCAGCTTTTATTCTAGGAATTATTTTTTTAACTCCACGCACTTCACCTGCTAAACTAAGTTCTCCTATATATGTAGCATTAAGTTTTGCAGGAATATCAGTTCTAGAAGAATATAAAGCTATTGCAAGTGCTAAATCTGCAGCAGGCTCTTTTATTTTAATGCCCCCTGCTACATTAATATATATATCTTGATCTGAAAATCTAATTCCCACTCTTTTTTCTAACACTGCAGCCACGCGATTAACCCTTGCACTATCAATTTTATCAGAAAACACCCTAGTCATAGCTCCCTTTGCTGGTACTGTAAGAGCTTGTATTTCTACCATAAAGACCCTAGAGCCTTCTATTATTGGAACTGTGGCAGAGCCAGAAGGTAATGTATCTTTTCTATTTGTTATAAACAATGTAGAAACTTCTTCTACAGTACTAAGACCTTTATCATCCATAGAAAAAATGCCTAGCTCATCTATAGAGCCGAATCTATTTTTAAGAGCTCTTAAAAATCTTAAATCATCTTCATTCCTTTCAAAATATATAACTGTGTCTACTAAATGCTCTAATGCCTTAGGTCCTGCTATAGAGCCTTCTTTTGTAACATGAGCTGTAAGGAATAAAACTGCATCTCTTTCTTTTACCCAACTAACAAGCTCATTAGCACAATATTTTAATTGATTAATAGTGCCAGGAATAATTCCTGCCTCATAAGAATATACTGTTTGAATTGAATCTATAATTACAAATATTGGATTAACTCTATTCATAACAAATTCAATATCTTCCAGATTAGAAGAGCATAAAAGCTCAATATTAGAAAGTGGCAATTGCAAACGGTCTGCTCTCGCTTTTATCTGTCCTGCTGACTCTTCACCTGAAATATATAAAACCTTTTTTCCTGTAAGTGCAGCTGTTTGCAATAATAATGTCGATTTTCCAATACCTGGCTCTCCTGAAACAATGATACTAGAACGTTTAACTGCTCCACCACCAAGAACACGATCAAATTCTTTAAGACCTGTAGAAAGCCTTATGCCATCTTGAGCTTTAACAGCTTCAAGAGGCACTACTTGCACTGACTTCTGTAAATTACTTATAGTCCTTGGTAAAGAGTTTGTTACAGAAACTTCCTCAAAAGAATTCCAAGCACCACAAGAAGGACATTTTCCAAGCCATTTTGATTGCGTGTATTCACATTCGCAACATTTATAAATTATTTCCGCTTTTGCTTTTTCATTTTTCTTTAGCATAAAAAATAGTGTATATGCATTATAAGAAAAAATCTATTTAGTTTGGCATAATCTAAAACCAACATAACTAAAAGCAAAATCAATATCCCTTGCTTCTCTTCTTCCAACTGTGCAATTATAAGAATATGAATACCATGAACCACCTCTAGCAACACAAAATGAAGCTTTATTATAATCTTCTTCAAATATATCTTCTCTCACAAGGTGTGTACAAAATTCTGAAACGTTACCAGCCATGTCATAAAAACCTAATTTATTTGCTCTTTTTGTTCCAACAATACTTGTTTTTACTATACACGGAATGATTTCAATATAATATCTTCCATTATAAAACCATTTACAAATAGTAGTTTTTATTAATTCTTGATTCATTTCGTTACTGCCATTTTGTGTGTTTTCTTTCGTTGCTATGGGTAGCAAAGCAGCACTTGCAGAGTCTAACTTTGTAAACCAAACATCCCCTACATTAACAGCATTAATATTTTTATTTTGAAACCTTGCAGCATATTCCCATTCATGCTCAGTAGGCAAACGATAACCTTTTTTTGTAATATCAGCCTGAAAGCTATCGAATTGAATGCTATCTTTTGAGTTTTTTAATACCTCATTATTAAATTTATCTATGTATACACATTCTAAAGTACTTCCATTAATTTTTTCTGTATAAGCATTACACCAAACTATAGCATCTTTCCAACTAATTTTAGTAACTGGTTCCATTTCATTTGAATACTCATCATTTGCTGAACCCTTATAACCAGAGTTTTCAAAAATATAATTATTATTTATTGCCCAATCGTAAACTTCTTTCCATAATCTGTAAGTTAACTCGTATTTTGCCATTTTGAATGGAGAGATATATATAGTTTCTCCAGTACTAAACGCACCTTGCCATAATTCTTTTCTTATTTGGATTGGATGATTAGGAAGAGGATAATCTATTACAGATTGTTTTATTCCATTAGATGGCGGAAATACTTCTATCATAAAAGTATCATCTACTGGTATATGTGGCATCTTTTCATCTTTTTCTGGATTAGTGATAGGAGGTTCATTACCATCCTTTATTGAAAAAATAAAAAGACTAGTATCTTCTTCAAATTTATATGCATCCTCTATAGTATCTCCATCAATATTTTCTTCAAGTTTCCATTCTGAAAGATGATAGCCTTCTTTTGCTTTTGTTTCACTTATATATTTTGTTTTATATATCGTTATCCATTCAACACCTTTTGGTAATTCTAAAGCAGAATATTGCAAAATAACATTTTCATCCCCATATAAGTTTAATGTTATAGTTTTCTTTTCTTTTTTTAATTTTTTGCTTATGGCATATATATTACAATCTTTTTTGAATATATATTTATCTTTTAATGTCCTCCCTCTTTTTGAAGAACCTAATCTCCACTGAGACAAAATATATCCATCTTCAAATTCCAACCTTTTATTTACTTCTTCCTTTATATCAGCCCATGAAGTGTTTTCTTGGATTGTAATTTCTTCATTATCTACACTTATATGCTCATCAGTATTTATATAAAGTGTAATCTCTTCTTCTTCGCTAGTGCTATTTTTTCCCCCTTTCAGTTTTGAAGTGATATAAACAGTTTTATCTGAATCAAAAATATATGTATTTTCTAATTCTATGCTTTCACTGTTTTCTTCTATTGTTTTAGAAAGCACGGTATAACCTTTTTTACATTCAATACAGCTTAAGACTTTTCCTTTAATAGCTTTCCATTTAATATCTTTTTTTACCTTTAATATTTCTTGTTTTATTATAATATGCTCATCCCCTGTAATTGTTATGTTAATATTTTCTTTAGGTATGTCTGAGCTATTTTTACATGAAACAAAGTTTAAAAAGAATAACAAAAATATAGCACTCAAGAAAATAAAAAAGTTTTTCACAAAAGTTATCTCCTATAATATGTTTTATAGACTTTTTTAATTCAATTTGGCTAATAATAAAAGTTAATTTATAGAAAAATTAAGAAAACTTTTGAAGTGTTAAAATGGATTTTTTTTAATCTATTATATAGATAGCAATAAAATATTGTCTATCATGCTAAAAGATGACCCTTTCAATAACAAAAAAATAATAATATTTTAAAAAGTTTGTTGTATAATCCCAGAGCCTAAACAACGCTCTCCAACATAAAACGCAACAATTTGTCCTTTTGCTACTGCTTCATCAAATTGAAAGAATTCTACTAACGCAATATCATTTTGTATTGTTAAGTAAGCATCTTTTTCAACTTGCCTATAGCGAGTGCGAGCTTTTATTTTTATTTTTTCATTTTTTGGAACATCACCTATGATATTGATATTTGAAGCAATTAGAGAATGGCAAACTAAGTCTAATTTTTCGCCAACAGTTACTGTATTTGTTTTAGCATCTTTTTTTATTACATAAATTGGATATCCCATTGGAACATCTAGCCCACGTCTTTGACCTATAGTATAGTGTTGTAAACCTTTATGTTTTTTTAATTTATTTCCATTTTTGTCTATAAAAAAACCAATAGGAAAAGAATTAGGCAAAGATAGAGTAGATATTAAAGTAGCGTATTCCCCATTTTTCACAAAACAAATATCTTGGCTTTCTTTTATCTCTTCATTCACTAAACTTTCTTTAAATGCAATGTTTTTCACTTCCTCTTTTGTTAGGTTGCTAAGTGGAAAGATTGAATGTTTAAGCTGAGTTTGAGACAGACAAGAAAGAAAATAGCTTTGATCTTTTTGTTTATCTTTTCCTTTAAATAAATTAAATTTTTCTTTTCCATTAACACATTCTTTACTAATAGAAGCATAATGTCCTGTTGCAATTTTTTCAAAACCATCTTTTAAGGCATTTTCTAACATTAAACCAAATTTAATGTTGCTATTACACATATAGCAAGGATTAGGAGTGTGTCCTAATTTATAAGATAAAACAAAATAATCAATTACTTTCTCTTTAAACTCTTTTCTAATATCATAAACTATATGTGGAATATTTAATTTTTTTGCAATTGCTTTTGCTTTTATTATTGTCTGCTCATCCTTTTCCTCTTTACCTGTACATTCAGGAAGAAGGCGAAGAGTGCAAGCTGTAACCTCAAAATTTTGATCTATTAATAATTTTGTTGCAACAGTGGAATCTATTCCACCACTTAATCCAACTAATACTTTCATGTATTTATCTTAAAATATACCTTTTTGTATTATGCCTATTTTATTATAATAGGTTAAGGGGTTTTCTAATTATGAAAAACAGGAAAAGAGAAGATGAAGGCATGGGCTATCTTTTGCAATATGAAAATGTAGCATGGTTTGATGAAGAAAAAAAAGAAGTTAGAATTCTTGATAGACGTATTTTTCCGCAAAAAAAAGAATTTGTTTTATGCTCATCATATCAAGAAGTAGCAAAAGCAATAAAAGATATGATAACTCAAAGTGGTGGTCAATTTGCAGCAGGAGCTATGGGAATGGTATTAGCAAGTTCTCAATTTAAACACTTATCTAAACATGAATTCTTAAAAGAAATGGAAAATGCAAAAAATGAAATTATCAATGCACGACCTACAACAAAAGAAGCTATGGAATTAATTGTTAATTCTCAATTTGCTCTTTTTAATAAATTAATAAAAGAAGGTTCTTCTTCTTATAATATTGTGAAAGCCTTAAAGCAAAATGCAATAGAATTAAACAATGAAAGATATAATATAAATGCAAAAGCTGGCGAATATTTTGCAAAAATTGTAAAAAACGGGCAAAGTGTTTTAACTCATTGTTTTGGAGAAACTTGTTTTGCTGCCTTTTTGCGTTCTTTTAACGAAGATAAGAAAGTAATAAATATTTATTGCCAAGAAACAAGACCTTTTTTGCAAGGAGCAAAGTTAACAGCAAGTCTTGCAAATGATCTAGGTTTTTCAACAACTCTTATAACAGATGGAATGGTAGCATTTTTAATGTCTCAAAAAAAAATTGATTATTTTGTAACTGCCTCAGATGTTATTACTCAAGACATGCATGTTATAAATAAAGTAGGCACATTTAATACTGCCATAGTAGCTAATTATTTTTCTGTTCCATATTATGCAATTGGCATTATTAGCCAAAAACATAAAACATTAGATAATATAAAAATTGAAATGAGAAATGGTGAAGAAATAACCAATTTTAATGGTGTGCCAATAACAGCTAATGGCGTAAAAGGAATATACCCTTCATTTGATATAACTCCTCCCAGTTTAATAAAAGGAATTGCAACACCTGAAGGCATTTTTGAAGTTGAAAGTAATAGATGATTATTTATATAATACTCTTATTATGAAAATATATTTAGCATCTTCAAACAAACATAAATATCAAGAATTTCAATCTTGCTTAAAAAATGTTGAATTAGTAATACCATCTAGTGAAAATATTTCATTTGCTCCAATAGAAGATGGAGATAGTTTTTTACAAAATGCAATGATTAAAGCAAAGGCTTTGTATGATATTGTAAAAACTCCTGTTATTGCAGATGATTCAGGACTTTGCGTAGAAGCCTTAGACGGAAGACCAGGTATCTTTTCTGCTAGATATTCTACACCACCAAATAAAGAGGAAAATATAGCAGATTATGGAATTAATCGTTTATTAAAAGAAATGAAAGATAAAAAAAATAGAAAAGCTTTTTTTGTTTGTTGCATTGTATTATATATGAAAGAAAATCGTTTTTTTATTTTTCAAGAAACATGCAATGGAGAAATTACATATGCAAAAAACGGAACTTTAGGTTTTGGCTATGATCCTATTTTTTTTATAAAAGATTTAAATAAAACAATGGCAGAACTTAGTGCTGATGAAAAAAATAAAATATCTCATCGTGGCAAGGCATTATCAGCTTGCCATACAGTTTTGCAAAAAATTAAGTATATAGATAACTAATATTTTTATGGATATTAACACTTTTTTCAATTTAAATACTGAAAGTTTAGCAAGAGCATTATTAGGAAAATTACTACTTATCAAATATAAAAAAGAAGTAATAGGTGGATATATAGTAGAAACAGAAGCATATTTAGGAATAATAGATAAAGCATGCCACGGGTACAAAGGAAATAGAAGCCCAAAAGTTGAAGCTTTGTATCAAGAAGCTGGTACTATTTATATTTATACAATTCACACTCACAAAATGCTAAATATTGTAACTTGTGAAAAAAACAATCCTCAAGCTGTTTTAATTCGTTCTATAGAGCCTGTTTATGGCATTTCCATAATGGAACAAAATAGAGGTAAAACAGGTGTTATATTAACAAATGGACCTGGAAAGCTAACTCAAGCTATGGGAATAAATGATTGGCATAATATGACAAAAATCCAAACTGGAGAATTGTTTATTGATTTTAATAATAGTAAAACGCCAAAAGATATTATAACGTCTTATAGAATAGGCATCCCAAATAAAGAAGAATGGACAAAAAAACTTTTACGTTTTTATGTTAAAGGAAATAAATATGTATCAGATATAAAAAAGAAAGACTGTATTGAATTAGTTTGGAAATAATCTATCTTAATTGACACTTTAATAATTTACTATTTATAATAAGAAAATGAAAAAGGCATTTTCAATTTTTATAATTTGTTTTTATCTAGCTTTTCCTTTAATTTCACAAATTAAAATACTAAAAAATGATGAAAATCCTGATATTGCTATTCTTAATGATATAAAAAATCATATAGAACATAATCATCCTGCACCATACATAAATATTCCTAAAGAAGAATTTGAAAAACATATTGAAAACTTAAAGAAAAAATGGAATAAAAAAACTTTAGATGAAAAGTATTTTTCACTTCGTCAATTAATTGCATTAATTAAAGATTCTCATACCACAATTCATAGGAATATGAAAGAAGATAAATTTCTTCCATTCTTTATTTTGCCTTATGGAAAGCATGCTATAATAGTGCAAGCAGAAAGTGAATACAAGGAACTTGCAGGAAAAGAACTTATTGCAATTAATGGATTCAAAGTGAATGCGATCTTAGAAAAATTATTTCCTATAATTAGTTATGATAAAGAAGGCTGGGCACAATTACAAGCTCATTATGAATGAGAGCATTTTTTCTAATTTAAAATATATAAATGTTGCAAAAAAAGATAAGAAAATTACTATTAAATATAAAGACATTCCGTCGGGGAAAATAAAGACAATGAAGGTTGATTTTTTGCCTTTTGCACCATTGAATAATCCTGTTTTTGCTACTTTAAGTGCAACGCTTTTTCAAAAAGGATATTATAGTGCTAATTTGTTAGAAGATATGCTTTTTATTCAATATAATATTTGTTTTGATCACCCCGATATGCCAATGAAAAACTTTGCACAACGTATTAAGGAAGTGAGTGGCATTAAAAAAATTATTGTAGATTTGCGTCATAATAGTGGAGGTAATAGTAATGTAATTTCTCCTTTACTTTCTGTGCTAAAAGACTTAAAGGAAAAAGAAAATATAAAGCTTTTTGTACTTATAGGAAATAATACTTTCTCTTCTGGAGTAATGGCAGCAGCTGACTTAAAAAAAATTGGAGCTATGCTCATAGGCGAAGATGTTGGTTGGAATGGAATGTTCGGTGAAGTGAAAGAAATACAATTAAATACTGAATATACTCTTTTTTGTTCAATAAAAGCTTTTTTAAGAATACAAGAGCTCACCACTTTGCACCCTGATATTGTTATAGTTCAAGATTTAAAAGATTTAAGCAATGGACTAGATACATGTATTGAGTACATAAAGAAATTATAGAGGTTAATGTACAACATTTTAATCTTGACAACAAGAAAAATCTTCACTTATTGTCTTCTCTTATTTTTATCTTCTATATAAAGCCCAAGACTTAATAAAGTTAAGCTTACAAAATGAAATTTCACAAAGAAAGCTTTCTAAACTATGCAATTGTAATAGAAACAGTATAAGAATTCTTTTAAAACAACATCCTTCTTTAACGCTTACAGAATTAAAAACTTTGAATCTTTAATTATTAATTTACAGCTTTTATACACTATCATCCTCAAAATTAAAGTTATCAAAGAAATTATGCCTATTTCTTTCAAGTTTTGATATATCCTGATACATAAACTTGCACAAAAGATCAAAAAATGGTTTGTTTCTATCTCATTTTCATCTTCAAATTTTAAGGAGCGATAATAATTAAAAAGCGTTCTATTTTCAAAACTATCAGTAGCAAATAAAAATAGATATTTACAATTTTTGGAATTTCTTGAACTATTGGAACTACAAACTTCCAGACGAACACCGTTCCTATTGTGTAGGATACATTTTTTGAAAAGAAAGTGTTTTTTATTTCTTCTTTTTTCATATCATTTATATAAAAAACGCTAATTCTACTGCAGGATAGACACACCCTTTGAATATATCTATTATTATCAGCTTTTTTGTCTTCTTGTAGTAAGAGTTTTAAAAAATTTAGCTGTTTTTCTTCATTTCGTCTCGCATTCTCTTCTTCCGCAAAATAAGAAAACTTATCCTGAGAAACATTTAATAATTTTGAAAATCCTTTAATAAATTTTTTGTTTTATATATCATCTTTTAGTCTTTGGCACACAAAACTCTTCAAGAATTCCTCTTGCTCATTTGTCGGTTTTATATAGGTTAGTCATTCAAAAAATGAAGTTTTTGAGGGCATTCTTTTCATCTTTTATCTTATAATAGAATAAAACCATTTGATCGATACTAAATTCTTTGATAATTAGTTTTATTATCTTTCCATTCATTCTAAATATCGCTTTCTGGTAAAGTCCACCCTATAATGTAGCTCGGATAATTCCTTCATTCATAATTTTTGCATGTTTGGCAATTTCTTTTACAACCATAGTGCCTGCAAGACCTGCCCCAATAATATATATAGAAAATATTCCATCCATACAATGCCCAACTGCCTATTAGAGTTTACTAAAGATGACAGATTATACAAAAAAAAGTTAAAATAAAAAAAGAAGGAGAGAAGAGAGGGTATAAAAAAAACACAAACTATATCTAATAAAGATTATTGCAAGGCAAAATTGAATGTGAAAATGGAAGATGCTTTATATTTCTTTAAAACTTTTGATTACTTCGTCTAAACTAGAATGAAGTAAATCTTTATTAGCAACAGATGAATAAAATTCATCCTTGTCTAAGATTGCTAACATTCCAAAAATAGTTGCTAAAGGCTCCGTCTGCTCATCATTTTTGCGAATACCAAAAGACTTTTTTATACTTAGAAAGTATAGATGACCCAATTCATGTGCAACATACACTCGTTTTTTCTTATCACTCAAGTCTTTAGGATAGCCTATAAAAAAATGACAAGCTTTTTTATAAATAGCTTTTGATGTGCCTATTCCAACACCATCTAAGGAGGACGGGCGTATGATAATGCGGAAGAATGGATTCTTTGTTAATAGACGCATACAACTTTCCAATGCACGCACAAGGTGAGCTAAATATTGTCCCTTAATATCTTCCTTGATTTCTTTATAAAACGAAACCATCTTAGCAACACTTTCTTTTTCTACATTGAATTCCTTTGAAACTCTATTTATTGTATTCTCATCCATTTTAAATATCGCTTTCTGGCAATCCCAACCTATCGTACAATTCAGCTATTCTCCACGAACCATCTTCGAACATTCCAAGAGTAATATCATATTTTTGCGAAAGAACAGCAGGTGTGTTATCTTTATTTCCGCTAGAATAAAAAACTTCGTCTGCGTACATGGCTTTATCAAGGTGATCTATCTTAGTTTGAATATCTTCAACACCAAACGTAGCGAATATTTTCTCTACACTGTCTCTAGTTTTCGTTGTTCTTAAAGCTGCAACCAATGCCTCATTCATAACAGCACCTCCTTATTTGAATATGTTAGACTATCATTATATAGATAGTTAGCATGTTTCTCATTCATCGTCAAGTATACTATGTCTTATTTACCAACTTATTTTATAATATATACTTCTTTATGATAGCCTCTTTTTTAGCCTTTGCTTCATTCATAATTTTTGTATGTTTAGAAATTTCTGTCTCGAAAACTTCTGCTTTAGCGACTAGCTCTTTTTGTATAGAAAGAGGAGGGACAGGAATGGTAAGCTCTTTTAACATAGGTACCGTAAGCTGAGGTATTATTCCACCTGTAGATGCCATAGCTTTTATATTAGTATTGCTCAAAATGTGATAGAAATATTCAAGTGTAATTATATTTTTATTTGGAATGATTACTATCAACCGAACAATAGGAAAAAATGGGGCATGTCTTATAGCTATATACCCTATAGTACCTCTTGCTGAAACTGTAATAGCATCACTACTCACTCTAGTTATATTGGTATATCCATATAAAGCTTTTTCTTCAATTCCATTTGAATAAATAGGTATATTATATTTTTCAGATTTTTCTTTTTGCCAGTTATTAATAGGTAAATCACCACCCGCAAATATATCCTCACAAATTTCACCAAGTTTATAACGCCCCCCCCCGTTTTCTCCACTATCTCTAATTCTTTAAACAACATCTCTATCTTTCTTTTATATTCCTCTATACTCATTCTGCTTGATTCATATTCTTTGTTCACTTCTTCGCATTCAACAACTAGTTGATTTTGAACATCAAGAGATGGTAGGGGAATAAAGATTTGATCTATGGAATTTGATAAGTTATTTATATTAGCTCCATTGCTTCTTTCTCGAATAATATCTCGCATATTTTCATGGTTAAGTAAATAAAACAAATACCTTGACAATATCAATGATTTAGCTATTTTAATTCTTAATATTCCCATAAATCCACCTGCAAAATAATTAGTATTTTTGGGTATATAACATAATTTTCCAACATGTGTTTTACTTCCACTTGAAAAACACATAAAAATATCTTCAGCTATTAGTTTTTTAGAATTATCAAAGTGTTTTTTTTCTGATAAAAATATCTCTTTTTCGATTACTAGTTCACCTCTTAACGAAATATTATCGCTTGGTAATACGATATTATTTGTTCGATATGGTACTTGATCTTTCTTATTGTATGTTAATCCTCTAATTATCTCACACACCTCCCCCAGCCTTACCATTTTCCATTTGCTTTTAATTTCAGTTTTTTCTTTTATTACTGTTTTAATTGACTTAGTAAACGAAGAATTA
Organism: uncultured Treponema sp.; assembly: GCA_963545065.1. Classification (GTDB taxonomy): domain Bacteria; phylum Spirochaetota; class Spirochaetia; order Treponematales; family Treponemataceae; genus Treponema_B. Next base: position 2,537 of record CAUUIE010000017.1, on the reverse strand, counting down.
GAAAAGTCCAGTAAAGAAGTACTCATAACAACTTGGGCATAAGTTTTCATTTTTTCATCTATTTCAAAAGAGCCTTCAAATGCGTTCCTTATAAGAAAGGCAATAGTGCCTTCTGCTTCTCTATCATCTCCTGCATAAAGAGTGCCACCTAGTTTTGTAATCTTTATGCCTTCGTCTCCCTTTCTTTTGCTCCAGCCATAGCCCAAAAACTCTTTTTGTGCATCATTGCTTTCAGGCGAGCGAACCAAAAGTGTCTTGTGTCCAAAAAGAAGAGAAAAATATAAAAGCTTTTCTCTTTCCTTTTCTTTTACTTCTCTATAAAAATATTTCATCTTTTCTTTTTTTTGTGCTTCAACGTCCATTTCTGCAAAAAACTTTTTCCCTTCCATGTTCTTAATTGTGGAAGAAGAAAAAATAAGTGCAGCATACTGCTTAAAATAATTCAAAGATACCTCTTCACCTTGCATCAGATCATCATAGCTATACTCTTCTTTTAAAAAAGAGCCATAAACATCTTCACTTACACCGATTAAACTTAAAAAAGATGTGTAAATCTCTTTTTCTTTCCAGTCTTTTAAAAGGGAAAGTTTCCCTAAAGAATCAAAAATAAATGAAAGGCAATCTTTGGCTAGGTCACTCATTTTAGGTGGCTCGTTATATTTTTGCAAAAATAGAATAACTGTATTAGTCCCCGTTTCAGAAAAAGTACCACTGCCTAAACTTACAATAGCCTTTATCATAAAGTTATTCAAAATATTTTCTCTTGCTGCAACATAGCTATTAGAATTGTTAGAAAGAATGCTAGAAGGCAAAATAATTGCTGCCACCCCATTAGGAGCTAAAAGCTGAGCCGTGCGTTCTACAAAAAGACACTCTATTTCTGACCCTTCATTACTAATTTTATCCAGTATCAAAAAAGAATCTTTATTTTTTATCTTTAGATGAGACTTAAAACCTTGTACAGAATAAGGCGGGTTTGCAACCAAAATGGAAAACTTGTTATCTAATATTTGTTTTTCAGCATTTGTTTCAAGACCGTCCCCAAAGATAATATTGGCATCTCCTGCCCCATGCATAAATAAAGATATTTTAGCAACTCGTGCCAAACGATAGTCTTTTTCAACACCAAAGATAGAATTTCTAGCCCAATCTGTTTTTTTGCTTTTTCTGTAATGGTTAATAGCTTCTACTGCCTCAATTAAAAAATGCCCAGCACCACAAGAATAATCTATAACAGTAGGTAACTTTCCACCCTTCATTATTGTCTTTAAGGGTAGACTATCCCAAATAAAACGAGTGATGGGTAGGGGAGTGAAAAACTGTCCTTCATTTTGCTTAAAGCCTTTGCTCAATAGTTTTTCAAACAAATCGCCTAAAAGTTGATTTGTCTCATTATAAATGATCCTATATTTTTGAAAGAGTAAAACTACTTCTACAACTATTTTGCCATTTTGCAAAAAGAGCTCTTCGTTATGCACATCCTTAAAAGCAAAATCGTTATTAGAATAAAATTTGAGTTTTCTAATTGTGCTTTTCAAATCATTTATTGCTTGTTGTCTTTTAGCTCCTGTATAGTTTGAAAAAAGAAGGTCAGGGTATTCATTTTCTACATAAAAGATTTCCTCTCCCATAAAGTTTTTCATGCCATCTCTATGTAGGCGTTGCAACCTATCTTGCAATTTTTCATAGTCATCTTTTCCACTTTGCCACTGAAAGTCTAACACGGCATTTTCTTCTTTTGTTACTTCATCAACTAACTTGCAAATAAAAAGAGCAACAAGACGATTAAAAGCATTTTCTTTATCGCTTACGTTATTATGCCTCAATATTTCTTCAAACTCATTGATTATCTTGTTATCTTGAGAAAGCGGAACTAAATCTTTTTTTCGTAAAGGCTTTACTCCTATCTCATAAGGAGAGGAATCTTCTATAAATATTAAGTCTCCTAAGATACTTTTTTTGTATGTTGCACTCCACACAGCAAAGAGATCGCTTGCATTACCTGCTTTGTTATACAACAAAATACCTTCATCTTTGCTAGATTTCAGTATCATATCAGGTGCATCGTGAGATGCAATGCAAATATTTTCTTTTTCTATTGTGGGAGTGCTACCAGCAGTAGCATTTACACGCGAAGAGTAGAGAGAAAGCCATTTTGTACTTTTTTCTTGTTGCCAATAGCTAAAAAGTGAAGATTGTAAAAAATATTGCCCAGCTTTGTTTAAAAAAAAAGAGGTTCATCTGAGCCTAAAAACCCGTTATAATGAAATTATCAAAACGTAAAAAATAACACTTAACAGGAGGTACAAATGAACCAAAACAGTGCTAGCAATAATATCACAAAGAGAAAAAAGTGGAAAGTCATTGATGAAGTAGAACGGTATAAAATTGAGATGCTTTTGAAAGAAAGGTACAAACCAAAAGAAATAGCAAAAGTATTAGGTAGGGATAGAAGAACTATAGAACGTGAAATCCTTGCGTAGCAAAGTAACAAAAAAAATAGAAAATCCTCACTTTGAGTCGTAACCCAAAAGTAC
>CAUUIE010000016.1:0-24412 GCA_963545065.1 uncultured Treponema sp. | reverse complement strand
TTTCCATTGAATATTTTGCAAAAGATCATTTAAAGCATCTTCCACTGCTTCGTCAGAATCCCCTCCACCACCAGTAGATGTTCTATAAATAAAATCTTTTAAAGTTTGAATATTAGTTGTTGGTTGACAAATACTGGTAATATAAGGGTCTCCAGAACCATGATCAAGATAAAATATTATACCAATACGCAAATTTTTTATAACACGAGTTTCTTTATTTAGTAATATCGTTTTGCCTTTGTGATGAGTCTAAACATATCTTCAGCTTCTTTTTGTTCTTCTTCACTCTTATATTTGCTAGTGTCAGGATGATATTCTTTTGAAAGTTTTCTATAAGCCTTTTTGATTTCTTCATCTGTGGCATCTTCTTTTATATTTAATATTTCATAATAATTAACAAACTCTTCAGTTGAAGTACTATCTTCTTCGCCATCTGCTTGATCACTCCAACTACTCAAAATTTTAATCAGTAACTCATAATTTTTGCATGAAGCAAGTCCAAAAATAATATTTCTATAGCATTCGGAAAACTCCCATTTATCCTTTTCCTAAAGATGCATTAATAATACACTCCTCAATAAAATTAAGCCATTCTGTAACATCATTATACAAGCCATTTTCTTTTGCATGCTCATCTATTTGAATAAATTTTGTTTTAAGTTCTTCAAACCTTGTATCTATCTCTTCAATAGGAGTTGCAAAACCTTTAAAAGTTCCTTCACAATATTTTTCATTGAGCTCAGAAAAAATTTTTTGAATATCTTCAATAGTTTTCATTGCTTGTCGTATAGCTTCTTTAACTACAATTTTTGCCTTTCTTCCATCTTCTGAATTATCAAAATTAATATCCTTCAAAGTTTCACTTGCTTTTTCTATATCTTTTATTTTTCTATCATATTCATCTATTTTTTCTTTTAGTGAATTTTCTATTTCTACACGTTTTCTTTCAAATTCTTCTTCTTTCTTTTTAATTTCATCATCAATAATCTTAGCTTTTTTATAAATCGTTTCTGCTTCTTCTTTAAGTTTTGAAGCTATAGATTCATTTTCACTAGCATTTTGATTTTTTATTTTTATATCTTGCCTTTGATTCTCTAATTCATTCTTTAAATTCTGATATTCCTCTTTTTCTACTTCAGCTTCTTTTTTTTGTTTTTTAGCTTCTTTTTCACGCTCTTTTATATTAATTCTTTCTTTTTCCAATTCTTGATCTTTTTTATCAACAGTTGATTCATTTCTTGAAAGCTCACTTTTTCTTGTAGCTATTAATATTTCCTCTTTTCTTATCTCTTTAAGTCTTTCATCTATTTCTTTTTGTTTATTATTTAATTCATTCTCTCTTACTAACAAAATATTTTCTTTTTCTTTTAATATATCAAGTCGTTTTTCATATTCTTGAACTAATGATTTCATTTCATTGTTTAACTGATGGCTTTCCTGAACAAGCTTCTGATTCTCTGCAGCAACAAGTAGAGATTCTTTTTGGACTTCTACTGAAGTTTTTTGTATTTCTAAACTAGAATTTTGAATATCTTTTGAATCTATAATCTGCTTATCTAGCCTTTCTTGTCTTTCTATTTCTTCCTTTTTTTTCTTATCTTCTAATTGTTGTTTTTCTAATTCTTTTTGTTTTCGTTTATCGCTACCTGTAATTTTTGACAACAAACCCATAAATACTCCTAAACGAACTTATGAGTTAAATGCCATCCATATTGAATAAGGGCATTTATACACACGCAACTTTTTTCCTTACTTCATCAAATATTATTTTTGCTCTCTTTTCTGCATCTTTTTCTGATAGGTAAAGGGCTTTAGGGCTTCCTTTTTCGTCGGTAAAACCACATGGTTTATTTGACTTAACTGTTATTCTATCTTTTGGAGATAGATGCCAATATCCACATCTATCGCATTTATAAGGAACTAACTCATTGTCATAATGTTGTAAGGCATACTCTGCTGTTTCAGTAGCTTCACTCTCTGTAGAATATGTTTTTAAAGACTTTCCACTATTCACTTTTCCAAAACAGGTTTTACTATCAAACACCATTTTTGACTCCTTATATTATAATATCATTAAAGGAAACTCCAAAAATGCAAGGATATCTTCTATAATCTGTAAAATGCACACCCCCTTCCACTCCCAGCTTTGCAAACCCTCTGTCTATAAAATCTTTCACGTCGTTTTCTCGTTTGCAAGAAAATAGAGCTAAAAGTAAAAGTGCCACATATATAATAACCTTTAAAAATAAACTTAAATTTTTGTTTAAAAGACAATCTTATAATTGGTACTAAATATCTTGATAAAAACAAGATTCATACCTTAAAAGTTTTAAATATATAAACATGCTAGAAATGAAGCCCTATCACAATTTAATCTTTAAAAGATATTCTATCTAGGTTAAACTTTAAATCACTTTACATAAAAGTCTTCTGTTTCTAGCCATGTTTAAGTTACATCAAGCTCATTTAAAAAGACTTTTCTATTACAATTTTAAGAAGATAATAAAATTAGTTTTTTAATGCAAAGTTAGAAAATAAACAATTTAAATTACCACTTATCTACCATATTATATTCCCAAATTTAATAGTTGACAATAAATGATATTAAAAATATACTTTATAAGTTACTTATGTGACGCTTGAGAGGGTTTAAGTAATTGGTACAGTTATCATTTATTAATTTCAAAAAAGGTTCATATATAATAGTTGAAGGAAAAACTGACGTAGATAAGTTTTATATAATACAACAAGGCAAGGTTCAGATTGTAAAGGAAGCAGAAATAGTAGAAGAAGAGGAAGGTAATCTTTTAAATCCAGGGGACTTTTTTGGTGTTGTTTCTTGTATGTCAGGTCATAGCCAAATAGATACGGCTATTGCTTTAACTGATGTAGTTTTAATTTCTGTGCCATATTCTCAATTCCCTCAATTAATAGAAAAAAACAGTTCTATTGCAATGAAAATTATATATTTTTTCTCAAAAAAAATGAGACATTTAGATGAAGGTCTTACAAGGCTTACTCTAAAAAAAAACATAGAAACAAACATTTCGCATCTTTTCACAATAGGCGAGTATTACTTAAAAATGTCTAAATTCGATTTAGCTTTATATGCCTACTATCATTATATGAAAGAAAATCCAAAAGGTGAGATGTCTCAAGCCGCACAAAAAAGGTTTTTGGATATTAAAGCTATGGGGGTAAAAGTTCCTGTAGAAATGATAGAACCTAAAACAGATCAAATGGTAAGAACTTATGAAAAAGAAGCAATGATTTTTTGTGAATGCCAATCTGGTTCAGAGCTATATATAATTCAAAAAGGGCATGTTAAAATCACAAAAATTGTGGATAACAATGAAGTACTTTTAGCAATCTTAAAAGAAGGCGATATGTTTGGAGAAATGGCTTTGTTAGAAGATAAACCTCGCTCCGCAAGTGCTATAGTAATGGAAGATGGATGCCAGCTTTTAGCAGTGAATAGACAAAACTTTAAGCAAATGGTTTCAACACAGCCACAGCTAATTGCACGCCTTACCACAACATTAGCAAATAGAATATGGATGATGTATAAGCAACTTGCAAATGCACTAATTCCAGACTACATAGAAAAAATGTATGATATGCTTGCTTTGCAATTAGAGAAAGCAGGTGTAACTCCATCTAAAGGAAAACAATATACTTTTAATTTTGGACCTATTGAGCTTGCAAATATGTGTGGCATTCCAAAAGAGCTTGTGTCAAATACAGTTAACGACTTTTTAAAAGAAACTATAATTAAATATGATGGTTCTAAAATAGTTGCTACAGATCAGCTGGAACTTGTTAAACAAGTAGCATATCTTAAAAAGATGCGACAAATTGAAAAATCGCGTCAAGAAAGTAAAGCAAAACATTGGTAAAACTATGAAAAAATATACTTTATTAGCTTTATGTCTGTTTTTTTCTTTCATTTTATGTGCAGATGATGTGAAGTCTTTTAATAAAGAAGAACTTCCAACTTCGTTTCATGAAATTGGCATTGGTATGAGTTTAGAGGATGTTAAAGATAAACTAAAAAATGATGCATCCTTTGCATATCGTGGAGATAGAGATGTCTCTCTTTTAAATAACCAAAACAGAAGTTCAATTGAAAGTGAAGGAGTACATTTTGTAAAGCGTGGCTCTTTCCAGTTTTATAATGAAAAACTATATTCTATAATTGTGCAAATGAATCCTAATAATATAGATTATTATTCTATATATTCAAGTTTAATAGAAAAGTATGGAGAGCCTAATCTTGTAGACCAAAAAAAAGCACTATGGGAAAATGAAAACATCCGTCTTGTGTTAGAACGCCCGCTAACAATAAAATATATTGATTTATCAGTTTTTAATGAAATATTAGCTTCAAAAACAAAAAAAGAGGTGCTTTCAGATGAAGTTAGGGAGCGTTTTATAAATGCGTTCTAAATATTTTTTTTTATTTTATCTTTTCATATCACTCCATTGTTTTAGTGAGCCCTCTTTTGAAAAAGGAAAAATTAGCTTCACTTCAAAACAACTAGAAGGAAAGAAAATATCCATAAATGTTGAATTTGCAGTAACAAACGAAGAGAAAGCTAAAGGCTTTATGAAAAGAAAAAACATTCCTGAAGGCACTGGAATGATTTTTTTATACAATGTTGATGAAAGAATGCGTTTTTGGATGAAAGACACACCACATCCCCTATCAATAGCATTCATATCTTCTGCTGGCGTAATAAAAGAAATAAAAGATATGATTCCATATAGCCTTGAAACAATAACAAGCACTTTTTCTGTGCGTTATGCTCTTGAAGTGCCACAGGGCATGTTTAGTCGTCTACACTTAGAAGTAGGGGATGCGTTAACACATGAAACACTTCTTGTTTTAAGACGATATGTTGCCTCAAAACAAGAAGAATAATTAAATTCTTAAAATTAAACCTTTGTTAAAACTTGCCTTACTAAAGAAACTTTTTTAGCAATCTCTGGTTCAAGCAAAGTAACATCAATTTTTGCTAAAAGCCCACGACATCTAGTATATTCTTTACTGTTAAAAGATTCTGCCAACTCATTTAATAGTGACTTTATATTTATATTAGAATTAATAGAAGAACTTTTATAAATTAAATAATAACTTTCACACACTCCTTTACCTTTTAAAGGACGGTTAGGGCGCTTATAAAGCGGATATTTTTCATCTAAAAGATTTGCAGTATTTTTAGAAACAGTGCAACCCATAGGGGACGTTATAGATTGAAGTCTAAACACAGTATTTACAGGATCGCCAAAAAGATCAAAAATATATTTATGCTCTCCTACAATTCCACCTGTTACAGCACCTGAATCTATTGCAATTTTAATTTGAAAATTTGAATCTAATTCCCTATTTAATCTATCTATAGAATTTAACATTGCAATAGCTGCCTCTGCTAACCTTTCAGCATGAGCTTTCTCACCTCTAAGCCCACAGCATGCCATATAGCCATCGCCTAATGTCTTAATTCTTTCACATCCTGTCTTATCCATAATCTCATCAAAATGAGTGAAAATCTTATTAAGTTTTGAAACAACTTCTTCACAAGAATTCTCACCAGCCCATTTAGTAAAATCAACTAAATCTACAAACAAAATGCTCACTGCAGGGTAAAGGCGTGGTCTAGCTTTCCCTGTTTCAATAAGCTCTTCTATTATAGAGGATGGCAAAACATTTGCTAAAAGACTATCACTTTTTTCCTTTTCTGCTTCAAGCTCTTGTGTCTTTTCTTTAACCTTCATATCCAATTCTAAAGCTTTTGCTTTAAGGCTATGTAATCTTAACTCTACAACTAAAAAAATTAAAGCACTTATTATTACAAATAAAAACACATAAAACCATATGGTTTGGTAAAAAAAAGCTTCTTTATAAAAAGAAATATAAAAACCGTTTTTATTTACAATACCATCATTATTTGTTGCCCTAACTTTAAAAACATAGTTACCGGGATTTAAATTTGTATAAGCTATTTCTCTGCTAGTGCCACAAGAAAGCCACTTCTTATCATAACCTTCAAGTTGATATTCAAAATGAACTCTTTCAGGCACAGTGTAACTTAAAGCAGTAAACTTAAAACTAATACGCCTACATGTTGCAGGCACTCTTAATTTTTTCTCAAATGCTTCAAAAACCTTATCATCAATTACAATGTTTTCTATAACAACAGGTGGGGGCAAATTATTAGAAACATCATAACGCGGGTCGCACAAAGAGACTCCTTTAGACGTTGGAATAAATAGCTTGTTTGATGACGTAAGATAAAGCCAAGAATTTGCTACTAACTGCCCTGTAATTCCATCTAATTTATTATAATGAATCATATCTTTACAAAGATGCTCTTCTAATACTGCTTTTATCAAAGATTCTAAAGGAACTAATATTACCTCTTGAGGAGCTATAACCCAAACATTTCCAAAGTCATCACATATAAGATTAAATATTTGATCTTCAGCATATCCTATAGCATTATTTGCAGAATAAAAAGTGCCATCTTTATATAATGTAAGCCCTTCACTTGTGGAAAACCATAAATTACCTTGATTATCTTCTGTAATTCTAAAAATAATATTTCCATTAAGACCATTTTCATTGTTAAATACTTTTTCTTGCTTTAATTTAAAAAAATGATCTCCCCCTTCTTCAATGTTAAGCTTTGCAACTCCACCGCCATCGGTGCCAACCCATAGAGAACCATTACTATCCCTTAATGCACAAAGAATAAAAGAATTTGGCAATAAATCATCGCTTACTTTTCCCACCTTACCATTCACATAAAATGCAAGCCCTGCCGTGCTACCTATCCATGTAACCCCTTTTTTATCTTTATAAGAAAAACGCACACGATTATTTGGAAGACCCTCTTCTTTAGTTAATGTTTCAATATCTCCATTTTTATGAAAAATTAAAAGACCGTTATCAGAATAAGTTGCAAAAAAAAGCGAACCATCAGCTTCTTCTCTTACTTGTCTCACACGCACACCTTTAAAGTGAGAGACAATGTTATCAATTAATTCTTTTCTCTTAAGGTCTAGCGTCTCATTTTTCAAGCAGACTATACCATTATCACTAGTGCTCCAAATATTTCCATCAGAGTCTTCTAACACTGAATTAATTGATTCTTGAGGTAAATAAGCAGCTCTTGTTATATCTAAAAATTTTCCTCTACTAAATTTACCAACTCCTGCATGCTTCATAGTAAGCCACAAATTCCCTTCTCTATCTTGACAAAGACTAGAAACTAGCTTATCAGGAAGCCCTTTCTTTTCAGAAAAAAGGTCATAACCTTCGCTAGTAAAACGCCCAAGCCCTTTATAGCTTGCAACAAACATTGTGCCACTTTTAAGGCGCACAAAACCATTAATACTTGCAGAATGCATACTTTCAAATTCATAAACTTTAAAAATATTATCATTCTTTATTTGAAACATCTTACCGGAAACAGTGCCAAGCCAAATAGAACCATCAAAATCTAAATATCCTGCAGAAAAAATCTCATTTTGTGCTTCAGCTAAATATGAAGGGGTTACAATTTTTCCATCTTTTATTACTTTAACTCCATTTAAATTTGAACCTACCCAAATGGTGTCTTTAACTGGCAAAATAAAAGAAATAGTTCCTAAATTAGAATTAACATCACTAGATAAAGGAATAAACTTGCCATCCTCTCCTAAAATGGCAATACCACCTGCAGTGCCAACATAAAGCTTGTTATTTTCATCAAACCTAATTGCACGAATAGAAACATTAGGAAGCCCTGACTCAAGACCATAATGAATAAACTTCTTATTTTTATAGTTATATAAACCTGATGCATTAGTTCCAATCCAAAGAGAACCATCATTCCCTTTGCATAAGACGCGAGGGGAACGCCCTGTAAAGCCGTGCTCCTTTCGTGTAAATTTTGTAAAGGTAAGACCATCAAAACGAATAAGCCCGTCGTAAGATGCAAGCCAAATATAGCCTACATCATCTTGAACTATATCTAGCAATGTATTTGAAGGAAGACCTGAAGAATCATTCCAAAAAGTGCGAACAGCACCAGCTAAATCATCTAGAACTACTCGAGAATATAAGTTAAAAGATAGAAAGAATGCAAAAATTAACATGAGAATATAAGATTTTTTCATAATGATTCACCTATAAAATGTGTAAAAACTAATAATAATTGCTACATTATATTACATTTTTGGTAATTTTTAAATATAAATATTTAATAACACCCCCTTTAAAATAAAAAAAAGCTCTAAAGGTCTTTACTAACCTTTAGAGCTTTTTAAAAGAGTTTTAAACTATTTTCTTTTTTTTCACTTCAATTTGAAAAGACTTTCTTTCCTCTTTTTTAGGAATATTCACTTCCAAAACTCCATTTTCAAAAACTGCTTCAATACCTTCTTCATTAATATTATCATAAAAGTTAAATTGTCTTTTAAACTCTTTATTACATCTTTCTTTTATAAGATAGTTTCCATTCTTTTTCTCTTCATTCACTTCCTTTTTACAAGAAAGAGTTAAGATATTATCTTTTATACTGATATTAATTTCATCTTCCTTATATCCTGGAAGTTCTGCTTCAAGCATATAAGATTTATCATTTTCTCTAATATCAACTCTAGGACTAAAATATTTTTCCACATTTTCTTTTATTACACTTTTTCCAAAATCATTAAACAAAACATCAAAAATACTACTTACATCGCCATAATTCATAACACTCTTATTCATACATTCCTCCATTCTTTTTATAAGCATTAAAAATGTTTTATAATCTTGAGTTTTACAACTCTATTAATATATAAAGCAATTTTCATGCCAAACAAAGAAATTAATTTATAAAATAAGAATTTATAGTGAATATTTCTTCTTTTTTTCAATAAAAGAAAGCTTTTGTTTTCTCTTTATAATATTTGTTTTACAAGTATTATAAATTAAGAATTTGTTTTGACCTCTAAGAAACATATATACAACGAAAATAATCTATTAAAAATATAACTAACTAGCAAAAATGACACACTTATTATAAAAATAAGCTTAAAAGTAGCAAAATAACAAAATGATATAAAAAAAATGTAGTTAATGTGTCAAATAGACACTAATATAAAAACATGCTAATGCTTTCCATATTGAGAAAAATTAACATTACTTGCAAAGTCAGAAAGTCTTATTGCATTTCCTATTAATATTGCTTGTTTATGTTTTTCAACATCATGCACTCTTAAAACATTCACTCCTTTATTTGCAGCTATTGCACTTAAAAAAGCACTAGCATAATCTGCAATAAAAAGACCTTCATCGTTTTTAATATCTACATTAATATTTTCATCTTTTAAAAGATTAATAATAAAACGTTTTCTTGAAACACCAACAAAAGAAAGATACCCCATCTCATGAATTAGCTCTATATTATTTAATAATTGAAGGTTTTCACGCATTGTAAGACCAAAGCCTATACCTGGATCTAGCATTATACGATTTTTTTCTATCTTTGCATTCTCACATATTTTCAATGTTTTCTTAAAATATTCTTTCATAGCATCAATTATAGAAAGCGAGCTAAAATATTCTAATTCTTCAATAGAAAAAGGTTTTCCAAGAGTGAAGTTTCTAAAAATAAGGCTTCCTTCATGATGGGGGCGAATAATGGTGGGGTTAAACATTAGGATGATTCCACATTTTCTATTCTTTATCATTTCTATCATTTTATCATCACCTAAAAGCCCTGTAATGTCATTTATTATGTCTGCCCCTTCATCAAGTGCCACTTTTGCAACTTTTGAATGCCAAGTATCTACAGAAATAATTAAATCTTTATATTCTTTTCTTATTGCTTTTATTATAGGTGCTACACGAGATATCTCCTCTTCTTCAGTTATTGCTTCACTACCCGGTCTTGTAGATTCCCCTCCAATATCTATTATTTTAGCTCCACTTGCAATCATTTTTTTTACATGAATTAAGGCATTATCTATATTCACATATTTTCCTCCATCAGAAAATGAATCAGGTGTTACATTTAAAATACCTGCTAAAATAGTTTTATCACCATTATTTATTATTTTACCATTACAGTTAAAATATAGTTTTTGCATAATTTATATCCCCAAAATTTAAGATTATCTTAAAATATAAGCTATAAAATATAATTTTGTCTATTAGTAAATAATTATAAGATTTTAATTAGTCTTGCACATTTTATTATAAGCTTTTTCTTTAATTTAAGCTTTAATAAAAGAAGCTTTAAAATAGCTAGAAATGCATGTCGCTTATTGCTAGATGCAAACATCAATTACGGCTAGAACTAAAGGGGCATTCTAGCTAGAGGCACACATCAAACATGTTAATAATATTGTAGCATTTCTAGCCGTACAACACTGCTCCTTCTAGCTAGAAGGAAGGCTCCCGTTAGCTAGAAGGAGAGCTCCCACTAGCTAACGGGAGGAGACCTATTAACTAACTCTAAGATTTTACTTAATGGTTTTTAATAAAATATAAGCTAAAAGACATAAGGAATGCTTAATGTAACACTAGCTCCTTTCTCCCAATTTTCGCACTTTAATTGCCCTTTATGTAAAGTAATGATTTTAGAAACAATATATAGCCCAAGCCCTAAATTATGATGAGAATGCCTACTATCATCTCCACGATAAAAAAGTTCATGTGCATACATTAAGTCTTTTTTTGTAAAACCTTTTCCTTCATTTCTCACTTTAATTTCTATAAAGTTTGAATGAGTTTTAATTATAATATCTATCATTGTATTTTTAAAGCTATATTCACATGCATTCATCAATATATTTTGTACAGCACGCTCCAATAAATTAACGTCAAGTAATACTCTTTCATCTTTAACATCCAAAAACACATTAAGTCTATCATTGGGCAAAATTTCTTTTCCTAACATTTCTATTTGTTTTGCAAATTGCTTTGCACTTATTTCTTGAAAAGAAATTTTATTTAAGCTTTCTTCTTTGTCTATCATTCTTAAGGCATGAGCATAGTTTGCAATTCTATTAATGTTTTTAACTATATATTCTATATACATTTTTTGCTCTTCATTAATGTTTGTTTCTTTAAGAAGCTCAAGGTTTCCTTGAATAATAAAAATTGGTGTTTTTAAATCATGAGTAAGTGAAGAAATTTGCTCTTTTCTATATTCATCTTGCCTCCACTGTTCTTTTAAAGAATCGCTTAAAGCTTGTTTCATATCTTCAAGCCCTTTTAATACAGCGTTAAATTCTTTAACATGAGAATAATCTAAATTAAAATCAAGATTTTTATCTTCAATTTCTTTTGTAGCTTTAAGCAAAGGTTTTAGCTCTTTTGCAAGTTTTTTAGCCCATAAAAGAGTTGTTGCAAAAGTGCTAAAAATGAAAAGAAGAGAAATAAAAACTATAAGTAAGTAGTTAGCATTTGGCAAGTTTTTTTCCATCCAAACATTTACATAATGAGGGGCAAGGGAATAATGAATTATTAAGTAGCCATCTTTTCGTTTTATTTCAAGATAATTATCAGCTATGGAATAATGTGGAATTTTAGTTTTATGAAAGTTAATAGCTTTTTTTTCTTCCTTTTCTTCCATATTACTTTTAAGCTTTTTTCCATCTTTAGAAATTAAAAGATATGATGTGCCACTAGGTATTAAAGATTCACTAAAAGGAATGGTTTTTTCCATTTTTGGTAATCTTTTTTTAATGATGTTCTCAGTATAATTTGCAGGTATTACTAACTCTAAATAAAACAATATGTTAAGAGTAAAAAAGCTCAAAAGAACAGAACATACTAAAACTATGCCCACATTTAATAGATATCCTAAAAAGATGAGTTTTAGAGATAAAGTTTTTGTTTTTACATCTTTTTTGAACTTCATCCTTATACCCATTTATACCCAATGCCCCAAACTGTAGTTATTGGAAAAGAGCCTAGTTTTTCAAACTTTGCTCTTATGTTTTTTATGTGTTCATAAATTGAAAGAGAATCACCTATTCCATCATACCCAAAAAGTGCTTCATAAATCTGTTCTTTTGAAAAAACCCCACCCCGTCTTTTAGCAAGGAGATAGCATATTTGATATTCACTTTTTGTAAGTTCTAATCTTTTATCTTTTACAAATATTTCATGTGAAGATAGCGAAAAACGAACATCACCAATATTTAGTGAATGCTCTCTTTTCCTTCCTTCTCTTCTAAGATGAGCTAAAACTCGTGCAAGTAGTTCATTTATGCCGAATGGTTTTATGATATAGTCATCAGCTCCACTACTTAATCCTTCAACAATGTCGCTTTCTCCATGTTTAGCAGTTAGAAATATGATTGGGCAATCAACCTTGTTTCTCACTTTTTTGCAATATGAAATGCCGTCAACTCCTGGCATCATAACATCTAATAAAATTAGATCGTAGTTTGATAATTTTTCTTCATCCACTTCTTTAGGAGATTGGTAAACGTCAACAGTATAAGATTGTTTTAATAAAATGTTTTTAATGAGGTTTAATATATCTGCCTCATCATCAATTACTAAAATCCTCATCTGCCATACACCTCGCCAAATATTATTCATTATTTGCTATTGGTTCCCAAAAACAAAACCATAATAAACTAAAAGCCAATATGAAAACAATTAAAGGAATGCCATACAAGCTCCATTTAATTAATTCAGCATTAAAGACTGTATTTTTAATGTTTTCTCCTTTTAAAGTTAAATATGTTATACTTAATCTAGTACTCCAAGTGCTAGGAAAATAGTACCATATTTTATCTCCTAAGTTAGTGAGTAAAATAATAGAAAGTAAGGTTTGTAAAAAACTTAAAGTAATTGACGCACCTTTTCCAAGTTTAAAGTTTATCCATAAGTGAATTAAATGAAGGGGAAGGCATCCTACAAATATTAACAATGTTTCTATAGTCCAGTCATAAATATTTTGGCGTCTAAATAAAATAGCAAAAATAAAGATGGCTAAAAAAAGTGAAAATTGAGTGTTTAGAATTAAGAAAATAAATTTGGCCAAATAGGCTTTAAGTCTTGAGTTACATTCTGATAAAATGAAATGGAAATGCCCTGCTTCTTTTTCCATTTCAACTACTTTTGATGTGATTAGGCTAATGACTAAAGGCAGTGCACTAGAAAGAATTACTATATAGAGCCTAACTATTTGTTTTAAAGAAAATCCGTTTAAACTAGTAGTTAAATATGCAAGGTACATAAGAATTGCATAACATAAGGGTAAAAAGATGTATATAATAGGAAGAAAACTTTTGTTTGTTTTGTAAAATTCACTTTTTAATATGTTTAGCATTATTTATACCTCTTGTTTTGCAAACCACTTAGCAGAAAGTAGAGAAAAGATAGTGGTAAGAAAAATTGAAAATATGAAAGGTATTAAAACAGAACTAGTTAGCATAGCTTCATTGGATTTTGCTATAGTGCCATTAGGTAATATTTTCATAATTGGAATCATCACTCCCATTGACCAGCTATAAGGGCATAAAAACCAATACTTTCCATTGGCAAATATTATTCCAAGTAAGACTCCTATAATTATATTTATTATAATAGTAAAGAAAAAGCCAGTTTTCTTAAGTAAGATAAAACACAAAGGAATTTGCCAAATAGATGTTATTACAAGGCTTAAACTTGCCATTAAGAGTGTTGCAATGCTATAAGTGGGACCTAATTGTTTTGGAATAATTAACTGCCCTGCATATGTTAGTAAGATATGCAGTGTGGCTATTTCTAAAATGTATCCTTTAGCTACTAGTATTTTTGAATACCATACTAGCTTTAAGTTAATAGGTAAAGAGTAGATACTTGCATATTTTACGTTTTTTTCTTCATATTTATGAATCATAGAAGGAATAAGTGTAAAAGTTGCTGGCATTAAGAGGATATACCACCAGTTGTATGCACAAGAAGTAAAATATTGTGGGATTAAAAAAAATGGTATTAATACAAATACAAAAGGTATAATTAGTAGTAATTTTTTTAATAGAGTATGCTTATATTTTAAGTTTTCTGCTATAATATATTTAATCATTTTTTTCTCCTATTGTGTTATAAGACTTTTTTACTACTTCCATAAATAAAGATTCTAAATTGTCATTTGCATTTATTTCATTTTGATATTCTAATTTGCCAGCATTTATAATTCCAATATGGTCTGCAATTTGCTCCACTTCAGTTAATATATGGCTTGAAAGGATGACTGTAATTCCATTTTTTGAAAAGGTGCGAATTAGTGTTCGAAGTTCTTGAATTCCTAAAGGGTCTAGCCCATTTGTTGGTTCATCTAAAATTAATAATTTTGGGTTATTAAGAAGGGCAATTGCAATTCCTAATCGTTGTTTCATGCCCATTGAAAACTTAAGCACTTGTTTATTGCCTGTATTTTTTAGATTGACTAGTTCTAGCACTTCTTCAATTCTTGAAGTGGGTAACCCTAAAAGGAGGGTACGCACTTTAAGATTTTCTTTTGCAGTTAAGTTTTCGTATAGTGGAGGTCTTTCAATTAAAGAGCCAATGTTTTTTAAATCATTTCTTGTATGAGTGTGCCCTTCAAAAAGAATGTCTCCCGATGTTTTGTGTAAAATATTAGAAAACATTTTAAGCAATGTTGACTTTCCAGCTCCATTTAGACCTAAAAGCCCATAGATTGAAGCTTCTTCTACTTGCATGGAAATATTATCTACTGCTTTTTGTTTTCCAAATATCTTTGTTAACCCCTTTGTTTCCAAAATGTATTTTTTCATTTTTCCCTCACTTTATACTTATAGAATTTTAGCTAGCGTGAGAGTCTAAAAGATAAATTTAAAGATTCTTTAAAGATTCATATTAAAAATTAAGTTTTTATTTAAAAAGGATTTGTTTTGCAATAAGGCTTTGCCTTTTTGGAAAAGGCTACTTTAAAACATAATAAAAATATAATAGTATTTTAGCTCTTTATAAGGATTAAAAGCCTATGAAAAAATTTAAACTATGCTCTCCTTATTCCCCTATGGCAGACCAAATAAATGCAATAGAAAGATTATCACAAGGTGTGTTAGAAGGGAATCGCTATCAAACATTAAAAGGTATTACAGGAAGTGGAAAAACTTTCACAATGGCAAATATAATAGAAAAAGTGCAACGTCCCACTCTTATAATTAGCCACAATAAAACACTTTCAGCACAGCTTTATAGAGAGTTTAAAACATTTTTTCCAGATAATGCAGTTGAATATTTTGTTTCATATTATGATTATTATCAGCCTGAAGCATATGTGCCACAAAGAGACTTATATATAGAAAAAGATGCATCTATTAATGATGAAATTGATCGTTTGCGCCTTTCTGCTACCTTTAGCCTTATGGAAAGAAGAGATGTGATTGTAGTTTCTACTGTTTCTTGCATATATGGTTTAGGTTTGCCTGAATCTTGGAAAGATTTACGTATAACAGTAGAAAAGGGAAAAATATTAGATATAGAAAAGATAAAAAAAGAATTAGCAAGTCTTCAATATGAAAGAAATGATGCAGTTTTGCAAAGAGCAAGATTTAGAGTGAAAGGAGATGTTATAGAAATATTTCCTGCATATATGGAAGAAGCCTATAGAATTGAGTTTGATTTTGATGAAGTTACACAAATAAGACGATTTAATCCTGTTTCTATGGAAATAAGTCAAGAATATGAAGAGCTTACTATATATCCTGCAAAACATTTTGTTATGCCAGAAGATGCAATTCCTAAAGCGGTGCAAAGAATTAAAGAAATGCTTGAATGTAGGCTTGAAGAACTTAAGAAATGTGGAAAACTTTTAGAAGCAGAAAGATTAAAAAGTAGAACAGAATATGATATTGAAATGCTTAATGAAATGGGGCATTGTCCTGGAATAGAAAATTATTCTGCTCCTATTGCAAATAGAAAAAAAGGAGAGCCCCCCGCCACACTGCTACACTATTTTCCAAATGATTTTTTGCTTTTTATGGATGAAAGCCATGTAACTCTTCCACAGCTTGGTGCAATGTATGAAGGTGATAGGTCTCGAAAACAAAATTTAGTAGATTTTGGGTTTCGTCTTCCTTGTGCTTTAGATAATAGACCATTAAAAATTAATGAAATTGAAAAAATGATTAATACTTGCATTTTTGTATCTGCCACTCCTAGCAAAAAAGAACTTGAATATTCTAGCCAAGTAGTAGAACAATTAATTAGACCTACAGGTCTTTTAGACCCAATTATAGAAGTTCACAAAGAAGAAGGTCAAATGGAAGATATTTATCAAAATATTATAAAATGCATCCAAAATAATGAAAGAGCCTTAATTCTTACTTTAACAAAAAGAATGGCAGAAGATTTGAATAGTTATCTTTTAAATTTAGGTTTAAAGGTGAGATATATTCATAGTGAAGTGGAGACAATTGAACGTGTAGAAATCTTAAAAGGTTTAAGAGCAGGAGAGTTTGATGTTCTTATTGGAATTAATTTATTAAGAGAAGGAATAGATTTGCCAGAAGTTGCTTTCATTGCTATTTTAGATGCAGATAAAATTGGTTTTTTAAGATCTACTACAAGCTTAATTCAAATTGTTGGTCGCTCAGCTAGAAATCAAAATGGGCGTGTTGTTATGTATGCAGATAAAATAAGCGATTCTATGAAAGAAACAATTGAAGAAACAAAAAGAAGACGTTTAATTCAAGAAGCATATAATAAAGAACATAATATTACCCCAACTACAATAAAAAAAGCTGTAAATGATATTTTAACTCGTGAAAACGAAGAAAAAAAAGAAGAAGCCCTAAAGGAAGCCTCCCCTATAATAAATAGTTTTAATATATTAAATCCAAGCGATAGAAAAAAGCTTATTAAAAAGTTAAAAGCACAAATGGCAGAATATGCTGATATGCTTATGTTTGAAAAAGCAGCTACTATAAGGGATAAAATAAAAGAAATAGAAAATTATGGAAAATAAGATTTTCAATGACTATTATTACAAAACCTCAAAGCTTTTTATAATGTAAAAAAACAAACACAAATAGAAAGAGATTAAGTACAATTTTACTTAAGACATTTAACTATCCACATACTATAAAAGTAGAATGGATAAGCTCATTCTTTATAAACTTACCTTAAAGATGAAAAGGCATTTTATAAACTTTAACTTGATAGCACTATTATAATAGTATTCAAAAGTGTCATAAAAACGCTAACAAAAAGGAAAATTAGTGAAATAAAAGAAAAAAAGGCAAAACGTAACTTTCTGTTTTTAAAAAACATAAAAACGTCAAACAAAAAAGAAAAAAACGAAAACAAGAAAAGAATAATAGCAATGGACAAGCAAATGCGTAAAATCGCAATTTGTTGCACGTCCATAAAATCTTTATAATTGCCTATTACATAAAGCGAAAAAACACAAAACAGACCAAAAAAAAGAACAAAAGTAACTATTGTTAAAAAAAGAAATATTAAAGATTTATCTTTCACTTATAGCTCAAAAGTTTTATTCATTATTTCCCATAATGCCCCATTTCTTTTTAGGATATTTTTTTAACATAGCAACAGCATTTTTTTTATCATTAAACAAAAAGCCACCATCCCAATATTCAAGAGCGGCAAAAAGAGCATTTCCTCCATCATTATCATCACTTTCTGAAGTTCTAAAAGAAACATATGAAGCAATATTTTCAAAATCTTGATTATATAAATATTCTAATCTTTTTCTATTAAACTCATTCCATTTCTCAAGTTCTTTAAATCCTTCCCCTTCATCTTCTACAATGATATGAGCATGAGTAGAACTAAACTTATACCACACTTTCACTTTTTTAGAAATATCACATTTATTTCCATGCTTAACAGCATTTTTAATTACTTCACTAATTTGTTGTTCCAATAAATTAACTCCTTTTATTTCAAGTGGAGCAGCTTGCACAATTAAAAGTGTAAAATAACGTATTTGGCGAAAATCTGACGGAAACTCTTTATAAAGCATATCTGTAGTATCAAAAAGAGGATCTTTACCATCAGATTTTAATTCTTTAATTACATCTTCCATAAATACAACACCTCATTATAAGACAAGAAAACAAACATTAAAAAAGTAAAAATAAATAAAAAAAGGCTAGCTTTCAAGTTTTTGAATTGCTTCTTCTAAGCTATTAGTCATAGGGAAAAAACCACCAAGCTTAGTAAGCTCCACAACTTTTTTTACTGAACCATGTATATTTGTAATGAATAGTTTAGCACCTGCCTTTTTAAGAGATGAACAAATATATATTAAAGCACCAATTCCTGAAGAATCAATATAGCCCACATCTTGAAGGTTAATAATCATACTAGTAACTTTCTTTTCTATCATTTTAACAATAAGATCTTTTAACTTGTATGAATTATACAAATCCATCTCCCCTGTAACATCAATAATGTAGATTTCTTTACTTTTTCTAATTTTAAGCTCCATAAACGCTCCCTCTAATTTTTAAATATTATTTTGTCTTTATAACAAGCAAAGTTTGATCATCATGCAGTGTCATGCCTTCACTAAATTTACCAAACAAATCACAACAAGCACTAACAATATTTTTTGCACTCTCTCCACTTTTTTCAGCAATAACCCTTGCAAGATTATTAACTTCAAAGCACTCTCCATTCTTATTTAACATACCAGAAATGCCATCAGTATATAAAGATACTATGTCCCCTTTAGAAAGATTAAGGGTTAAACTTTTATATTTAGAATACAAATCAATACCAATTGGGTCTGTTTTATGTTGAAATACTTCTACCTCACCTTTTTCTGCTTTGTATAATATCATCGACTGGTTTCCTGCAGCAATGAACTCTAATTTTGATAGTTTAGGATAATAACATAAAAGAGAAATACTAGAAAAATAATCAACCCCAAGCTTCCCCGTTATTCCTTTATTTAGCCAATCCATAATAGAATCAAGTTTTTCATCTGTGTTAGTAATTAGATACAAAATGGCACGTATCATAATCATAGCAATAACAGAATACTTACCCTTCCCTGTAACATCAAGCACTACTGCAAAGATGCGATCTTTATGTGGAATAATATCATAATAATCACTACAAACACCATGCTGTTTCATAAAATAAACATCAATATCAAGATTTGCTACACTCTTTATCTTTTTAGGCAACAAAACCTGTCTAAATTCTTGAGCCATATCAGAGGCATAATTAATTAATGCCATCTCATTATAGTCACGAAAAAGTATAACAAAACTCAAAACTGAAGAAAGATACATAGACAAAAAAGAAACATTCTTAAAATCTTCTTCAGTAAAACCACTTTTTTTTGGAGAGCGAGAAATAGCAAAAACACCAGAAACATTATTATCTATGAAAAGAGGAAGAACAATCATAGAGCCAATCTTTAGAAAATCTTCATCTCCATTTTGAAAAACAATTCCATCATCTTGATAAGAACTTATATAATAAGGCTTTCCATCTTTTGCCACTTTCCCAAAAACAGATTCGCCAACATTACATGAATAGTGCTTAAAATTTGTTTCAATAAACTCTTTCTTACACTTCACATCATCTTCAAGTTTATAAGGTGGCGGAAAATCTCCAAGACATACTTTGCAACTAAGGCTATCATCAAAAGTATCTGCAACAAAAAAAGCAAAGCCATCCACATCAAGAATCTCTTTTATTGTCTTAAATATAAATGGTAAAATATCTGTTTCAAAACTATTATTTTTCCCAAAAAAAGACACCATATATTCAAACCATTTTTGAGGAATTTGAAACAATTTACAAGACATATTAGAAACTAAATTTGGTCTTTGTTTAAGGCTTTCAATTTCTTCCTTAAAAGCTCTTTCTTTTTCTTCATTCGCACTTTCAAGTTTTAAAAAGTAAGATGCCCCTTTAATTAAGTAAATAGACATCACAAGAAAAACTATTATAAAACCAATAAAAAGAATGAAAAGAGAGGGGAAGAAAAAAACAAAAATGCTGGACGCAAAAGCTAGTAAACAAATGGAAAAAATAGCTCCAAACAGCACTTTGCGATAATAAGACGCTCTTTTAATTTTTTTAGAGACAAACAAAAGAAGAAAGACTAAAATAAGAGAAAAAACAATAAATGCAATAAAAAAAATAAAATCTACAATAGACACAAAGCTTAAACCCTAATAAAAATATTTAACACTATATTTTATCAATAAACATTGAGCACTTTCCTGAAGGAATAGGAAGTGTTTTTTTCTTTACATTTATAATATTAATTGTAAAATAATAAAGTTTTTCACTTTCCATGTGTATTTCCCAGCCCCTATGGCTTTTCGAAGTTATAATTGTAATAAAATTACGTTTTAAGCTCAAGTTTTCAATTCCCATAAGCTCTAACACAGGAATTGTCCAATCAACTGTTTTTCTAGGCAAACTTATTACAAGACCTATAATATTTTCAATCATCAATGTAATAGTAGAAAGCCCAACTGTTAGAACATATTGTTTTCTAGGAAAATTAGGTCTATCACTCCAAACCGCTTTTCCGTCCTTAGAAGGCATGTAAGACTCCCATAAATATCCCACTTCTTTTGAATTTTCAGGTGGCGTCATAGTGCCTAGAACGCAATAAAGATGCCTCATTGCATATTCTCTTGCAAGCTCCCACTTTTCATAGTGCTCCAAACCTTTTATTACAATAAAATTAAGAATGGGAAAGACCCCACCCCTATAACCTTCGCCTACTTCACTATATTCTTTTTCACACATTGCAAGACTTGGAAAAGGATGTTCTGAACCAAAGGTTTGTGGGTTTTCTAAATGAGAAATAAGAGATGAAGCTCTATCAACATTCGGTATTTCTGCAAGGAGTGCCCAAAAAGATGCAAGGGTCTTTTTTCTAATATGCTTTTCATTTTCATCTAAATCATAATAAAAATTATCTTCTTCGTTCCACATTAAAAAGCTTATTCTAGTTTTTATGGTAAAATAAGTTCTCTTATATTGAAAAGTAATTTCTTTATCATTTAAGATATCTCCTAAAGCAGAGATATACAAAGCATTTATTGCCATACTTGCATTAAAATCAATTAGATATGTTGCATCCTCTCTTGGTGCATTTAGCATATTACTACTAGCAAGAGGAGCATGATATAAACCATTTTCAGCCTTAAAATTCTCTTCAATCCATTTAGTATATTTAATAAGATGAGGGAGAATGTCTTTAACTCTTTTTTTATTTCCTGTCTTATGATAAATATTAAATTCTGCCCATGCAAAAAGTGGCATAGAAATGCCTTCAGGATTATCAGATGAAAAGATAGGGCTATTATCTTCTAAATTATATCTAGCTCTTATTGCACCATTTTCTTCTTGTCTTTCATAAAAATAGTCAAGCCCGGTGCAAGACGTATAATTTTTATTTGAATAAACTAAGAAAAATGTGGAAAAAATTGTTTCATATTGATCTATAAAAGGCTTTTCTTGAGAAGGATAAACAAAAAAACCTTCATTATTTTTTGCATTACCATTTTGGTACCAATAGTCCCCTATTAACGCCCATGTTTTATCATACATGTCAACAAAATCTTGATCATAAAAATATATTTTTGGAAAATCTTTTTTATTCACAAAAACTCCTAATCTAAAATCATCTTTCTTAGTGCCAACATATTAAAACATACTCTTAACAATCTTATCACCTTTTTCTTTTAACTCATTAAAAAGCTTTTCATCAAATGCCTCTTTGGTTCCGCTACTTTTATCTATTTCAAAAATTGCACTTTTTGCACTTAAAACATTTTTCACAGCTTCGTCTAACCTTATTGCAAAATCTTTATCCTTTTTAGCCTTTTTAATAATTGCATCTATTATTGGAAAAACATTTCTTTCGCTACACATAATCATGTCAACACCTGCTTCAAGTGCCAAAAGAGCGTTATCGGAAGAAGAATAATGTTTTTTTAATGCACCCATTGCAATATCATCTGTTAAAATTAAAGAAGAAAAGCCCATCTTTTTTCTAATTATCTCTTTAATCCCTTTGTTAGAAAGACAAAAAGGTCTATCATCAATGACTGTAAAAACAACATGAGAAAGAAGAAGTGACAGAGCTTTATGTTTTTTATCTATTATTTTCTTAAAAGAAGAAACATACTCATTTTCAAATTCTTCACTAGTGCAAGAAAGCGTTGCAACATCTCCATGTGGGTCTAATGCTCCGTTCCCTGGAAAATGTTTTAAGCTACAAAGAATGCCTGCTTCATTCATTCCTTTAACAAAGGCATTAGAGAAATCTACTGTTTCTTTTTCAGAGTAAGAAAATGTTCTATCTCCTAAAAACACTTCATTTATGTTTGTTGCACACTCAGCAATTGGTGCAAGATTAAAATCAAGCCCCATCATCTTCATCTGTTTTGCAATAAGATTAAAAAGCTTTTCAGCTTGATCTGGGCTAATTTTTGAAGCTATCATTCTAGGAGAAGGCAAAAAAGTTGTAAGACTCGAAGTTCTAAAAACACGCCCACCTTCATTATCAAGTGCAATAAGCGGATGGCTAGAATGTAACTTGTTTTCATTTGCCACCATCTTAAAAGCATTTTTCATTTTAGAAGTATATTCAAAAAACTCTTTAGGAGACGAAGGAAGATTTTGTTTAAACAAAAGAATAGCACCTGGAAAGCCTTTAGAAAACTCTTTTTTTATGTATGAATGCACATCTTTTGTGTTAGAAATGTTTATCATCATAACTTGCCATGCTTTTTCTTCCACTGTCATTTTTGAAAGTATATTTAAAACATCTCCTTCATCTGGAAAGATGAGAAAAAGATTGGACAAAAAGATAAAAAAGACTATTCTAATGTGCATTTTATCTGCGAAAGTTTATGTAAAAAAAGAGTTGCTGTTTGTGCAACATTCAAGCTTTCCATGTTACCTACTCCTTTAACTTTAACTAAATAATTCGATTGTTTTTTAATATACTCACTCACTCCTTCCACTTCATTGCCTAAAACCAAAAGCACTGAATCCCCAGCCTCTACAAAGGAAGACATTTTTTTTATCTCATGGTGTGCTTTTACATCTGTTGTAATTATTTTCATCTTGCCCCTACATTTAAGTATAAAATCTTTTATTGAATGACACAAAAACACATTAACAAAGCTCATCCCCCCTTCTGCTGTTCTATATGTTGCAGAAGTTATATGAGACTGAACTTCATTTACTGGGATAACAATATTTTTCACACCAAAAAACGCCATACTTCTAATTATGGCACCTAGATTGTTTGCATTTCCTACAGAATCTGTAAAAAGTACATCTTCTTCATTTTTAACCCATTCATCTATAATTAAATCATTAACTTTTTTAAATATTGGTTCTTTTATTACCGCTACAATTCCTTGATGATGAATTGAAGCAGAAAGTTTTTCTAATTCACTTTTTTCTTCTACCATTTTATAAAAGCGTTTCTTACTTGCCATATGTCGACACATATCCCCAAAATGCTTAGAAACTTCTTTTGTAAAATAAAGACGCAAAACCTCATCTTTTTTATTTTCACATAAAGACTTTACGCTATTAAAACCATAAACTAAAAGCTCCCCTTTTTTACTCATATCACCTCAAAAACTTTTTCTTAAAGTCATAAAAGAAAAATATTACAAAAAGAAAAAACCCACTATTCCACTTGCCACAATAAAAAACACAGGATGAACTTTTTTCAATACTGTTAAAGACAGCACTAACAAAATCACAAAAATAAAAAATGCTTTGTAATTTATAAGATAATAAAAAGATTTATATGTATTAAATAACTCTAATGTTAAAATGCTAGAAACAAAAACTTTATATATTGCAACCGCTATAAGTGATGCACTTGCTGCCCTAAGACCATAAAAACATTTTTTAACTATAACACTGTTTTGAAAACCACTACTCATTTTTGCTATTATTAAAATAGAAATGAAAGATGGCAAAATTATAGCTATAGTAAGGCATACACTGCCAAAAATTCCAAGGGTTTCATAGCCAATATATGTGGACATATTCACACCAATAGGACCAGGTGTGGACTCTGAAACTGCCACAAACGAATAAAAAGCTTCCTCTTGAATATAAGAGGGCACAAGCTTTTGGTGCATTAAAGTTAAAGCTGCAAGACCCCCTCCAACAGTAAAAAGCCCCACATAAAAAAATATAAGAGAAAGAGAGACAAGTTTTATAACAAAAGGAGAGGTAAACATTAATTTTAGTATTATTACATAAATTAATAGCTTATGCAAGAATCAAGAGGACTTTTAAGTTTAAAAAATAAACTTAAAATCTTATCACTATAATAAAAGATTTGTTATATGGAAGAAAGCCTTAAAAAGTGGTTTAATTTGCCTTATTAAAATGAAGATTATTAACACTTGCCTCTTTGTCTTTTTCATT
>CAUUIE010000015.1:0-24608 GCA_963545065.1 uncultured Treponema sp. | reverse complement strand
AAGGTTTGTCATATTCATCTATTAAGATAACCACCCTTTGATTAAACTTTTCATAAAGATGTTTTATAATCTTTGCAAATGCACTATCTGGATCTGTTGTGTTAAATGAAATACCATAGTCTTTTTTCCATTCGTCTATATGCTCTTTTAAAATAGTAATAATGTGCTCTTTCTCTGTGTAAGCTTTAGCATTTAAATCTAGCTTTAGAATGGGATAGCTTTTCCATTCGCTCCCATCTTCCTCTTTAATTTTTTCAATTGCAAGACCCGTAAAAAGCTCTTTTCTTCCTTCAAAATAAGCTTGTAACATTAAAACAATATGTGTTGCAAACGCGAAGTAGTAAAAGTAAAAAAAAGATAAGTTATTATCTTATCTTTTAACATTCATTATAAGCTACTTTTTCATCTAAAGGGAGACTCTAGTTTAAAATTACGTTAGAAATAGTCCATAAAAGTGTGCATACATTTAGTTATAAAATAGTGTTTTGATACATAAAGCATATTCGTAAATAACCACAACATATAGATCTTAAGGATATTTTTAAGAAAATATTTGTTTTAGTCTTCTGACCTTTAAGCTATAGTTCTTTTTTCCATTTTTTATTATAATATGAATTTAAAATTCAATTAACTTTAAGAAAAACATAAAAGGTCAATTTATAATAACAATTTCAATATGAAAAAATAATGTTTGTTATTATTATATGGGAGAAAATATGAGACACGATATTACAGCGAATGAACTTCGTTCAATGTATATTGAATTTTTTAAAAGTAAAGAACATAAAGAAATCTCAGGAAAATCTTTAATACCAGAAAATGATCCAACAGTTTTGTTTACAACTGCAGGAATGCACCCTTTAGTTCCATATATTTCTGGAGAAGAACATCCACAAGGAAAACGCCTTACGGATTTTCAAAAGTGTATTCGTACGGGTGATATAGAAGAGGTGGGAGATTCGTCCCATTTAACTTTTTTTGAAATGCTTGGCAACTGGTCGCTCGGTGATTATTTTAAAAAAGAAGCTATTGCATTTAGTTTTGAATTTTTAACTAGTGAAAACTATTTAAGTATCCCAATTGAAAAAATATCTGTTACAGTTTTTGAAGGGGACTCCTCTGTTCCGCGAGATGAAGAAACAGCAAAAATATGGGAAGAACATGGTATTCCAAAAGAGAGAATATACTTTATGCCTAGAAAAGATAATTGGTGGGGACCTGCTGGAATGACAGGTCCTTGTGGACCAGATACTGAAATATTTATAGACACAGGCAAAAAGCCTTGTGGGCATGACTGTAAACCAGGTTGCCATTGTGGAAAATATTTTGAAATATGGAACAATGTTTTTATGCAGTATTTTAAAAATAAAGATGGCTCATACTCAAAATTAAATCGCTTTTGTGTGGACACAGGTATGGGAATTGAAAGAACTGTAACAATGCTACAAGGAAAAAGTTCAGTTTATGATACGGAGATTTTTACCCCTTTAATAAAGAAAATAGAGGCTTTGTCTAATGTACAATATGGTAAGAATGAAGAAATAGATAAGTCTATAAGGATTATTTGTGATCATATACGTTCTTCTACTTTTATTTTGGGAGATGCAAAAGCAGTAACTCCTTCTAATGTTGGAGCAGGATATGTTTTAAGACGTTTAATTAGGAGAGCAGTGCGTCATGGTAAAAAGTTAGGAATTGATTCGTCGTTTCTTTCTATAATTGCAAATATAGTGATAGAAGAAAATGAAATAGCTTATCCTGAGTTAAAAGAAAAAATTTCTTATATTAATGAAGAATTAGAAAAAGAAGAAAAGAAGTTTATGGAGACTTTGCGTAAAGGTGAAGCAGAATATGAAAAAATGCTTCCTAATTTATTAAAAGACCCAAAAAAGATGATTCCAGGAAGACTTGCTTTTCGTCTTTATGATACGTACGGTTTCCCAATAGAATTAACAGAAGAACTGGCTAAAGAAAATGGTCTTAATGTTGATATGGAAGGGTTTAATAAAGCATTTGAAAAACATCAAGAAATTTCAAGAGCTGGTTCAGAGCAAGTGTTTAAAGGTGGGCTTGCTGACCATTCTGAAGCTACAACAGCATATCATACAGCCACACATCTTTTACATCAAGCTTTGAGAATTGTTTTAGGAAAACACGTAATGCAAAAAGGAAGTAATATTACGGTGGAGCGCTTGCGTTTTGATTTTTCTCATCCAGCTCCTATGACTGAAGAAGAGAAAAAGCGTGTTGAAGAAATTGTTAATGAGCAAATAAAAAGAGATTTGCCTGTTACTATGAAGATGGAAAAGTTAGAAGATGCAAAGAAAGAAGGTGCTATTGCTCTTTTTGGTGAAAAGTATGAAGATGTTGTTAAAGTATATACTATAGGAGATTTTTCTAAAGAAGTATGTGGTGGGCCTCATGTAGAAAGTACAGGAAGTTTAGGACATTTTGTGATTAAAAAGGAGCAATCTTCATCATCTGGAGTTAGAAGAATTAAAGCAATATTAGAGAAATAGTATAACTAAATGTCTTAAGTTTTAAAGGCATCTAGTTATACTATGGATATATTCCCATTTTTGTTAGTATATAAGAAAGAGAGGCAATAGTAGCAGTTTCTGTTCTTAATATTCTTTTTCCAAGAGTTGTAGAAATAAAATTATGATTATAAAATATTTCACGCTCCTTTTCTGCCCAGCCCCTTTCACTCCCTATTGCAAGATATATTTTTTTTTCTTTTTTGATTTCATAGTCTATATTTTGTTTTTTATAATTGGGCATAATGTCAAAAACGATCTTTACGTCGTCGTCTTTTGGTGAAGATTCACTAATTAAAAATTGATAAAGAGAGTTATAGATAGTGCAAGATGGAAGGAGAGTGGAACCACCTTGACTTGCTCCTTCAATTAAGTATTTTTGAATGTTTTCTTTTTCAATTAATGCTGAGTTCATATAAGATTTTTCACCTAATATTGTTCCCATAAGATGGATAGATGAAATACCAATAGTAGAAACGTCTTTTAATATTCTTTTTAATTGAATAGGGCGACTAATTCCTAATATTAAGTGAATTGGTTGTAATGGCTTTGGAGATTCTAAAACATTAAAGCTAAATAAAAGATTGTTTTCATTAATCTCTTTTATTATTCCTTCTCCTATATCAGCATTTATTAAACCGCATTTAAAAACATCTCCAACTTTAAGACGTAATATTTTTGTTATATGAGAGTATCGTTCATCATTTTTATTAAAGGAAAAGATGTTTTCATTTTTATTTGTATATTTAAAGTCATTAAAAGAAAATAGAATGATGTTCATAAATGTTATGTTAAATTATAAATTTACCTATTTCATTTACAAGCTCATCCATGCTTTTTCTATTCTTTTGACTTATCTCACTAATACTTTGCACTGCCTTATTAATTTGTTCTGTTCCTGTAGCCATTTCAGTCATACTACCAGAAATTACATGAGTAAGATCATCAAGCTTTTTCATTTCTATTGTTATATCATCACCTTTTTTTAGCATTTCAGTAGACCCTGATCCAACTTCTTGAGTAACAAGTGTAATAGCTTTGATGTCTTCTAGCATTTCTTGACTTTTATTATGCTGTTTTTCAACAGTTTCATTAAGGCTAGAACTCATTTGTTTTACATTTTCTGAAAGATTAAAAATAATGTTAAACTTTTCTTCAGCTTTTTTAGATGCTTCACTTAAAATACTAAGCTCTCCTGATAGCATTTTTAAGGTTTCTGTAATAGTAGCTCCTTGAGAACTAGATTCTTCTGCAAGTTTTCTTATTTCATCAGCAACAACAGCAAAGCCCTTTCCAGCCTCTCCTGCATGAGCTGCTTCTATTGCTGCATTCATTGCAAGAAGATTGGTTTGGCTTGCAATGTGTTGAATAACAGATGAAGCTTCTATAAGACCGCCCGATTCTTCTGAAATCTTTTGAGTAATTTCATTAGAATAGGAAATACTTTCTTTTCCTTCTTTTGTGGCATTTGAAAGCTCTGCTATCATGCTATCAGTTGTGATAAGTGTTTTTGTAATATTAGAAATGTTATTTATCATTTCTTGTGTGGAAGAAGAGGAGCGACTAATGCTTGTAGCTTGTTTTTCTATACTTTTAGAAAGAAGAGTAATTGTACTAATCATTTCTTCAACAGTTAATGCTGTATGACTTACACTTTCGCCTTGCATAAGAGCTTGCCCTTTCACTCCTTCTATGTTCCCACTAATTTCATTCATAGCACTAGCTGTTTCTGTTGTATTTGTGGAAAGTTCATCACCCACTGAGCTTAAAAAACCTACAATATTATTTATAGACGTAATAAGATGTTTTATGTTTTTTGCTGTTTGATTAAAACCTTTAACCATTACAGCAATTTCATCATCTCTTTTTGTTTCCATAGACACCCTAAGGTCTCCTTCTCCTAAAGTTTTTAGTTTAGAAGAAATCTCTCCTATAGGTCTAATAACTGACTTACCTATCCTAGATAGTGATAAAATAATCCAAAAAATTAGGAAAAGAGACATAATAATTGTTGCAATTATACAGGCATTAAGAAGACTAGTAGCATGGCTTACATTTCTAGCCATTCTAGTGTCAATTTTTGTAAAAAAATCTTCTAAAGGTTTCATAATTAGAGCAACATTTTTATTATATTCTTCATTATATAAGATTCTTAAAGCAAATGCTTGTAAAGTTTCGTTTTCGTTTTGGTTAAATGGACCTCTTACAAATTTATTTTTTCTCACGGTTTCCATTGCTTGAGTTTCAACACCTGTCATAGCATTAGAAAAATCTGCAGATTTTTCTAATAGTTCAAGTTCCGATTGTGTGCAACCTAAATCTTTTAGTAAATTATGTTGGCTTATCATTTTGCCTGGAGAAAGAAGTTTGTGGACTGTATCAGGTCTTGGAATATTGCCATTTTTCCATGCAATTGTGGATAAATATTGTTTTTTATATTCTATGTCTCCAGTTGCAACAAAAGAGCGACACAAAGTGGTAAGTGTTTTAGAAGTTTCTTTTATTTCTGTTGCCATTAGTAAAAGAATAACTTGTTGTTGTTGGACTTTAATTAAACTATTTTTTGTTATATTAACAAAAATTGAAAGAACTACAACTCCAAAAAGTAAAAATGCTGTTATAATGGCTAGAACAATAAATCTTGTTCTTATCGATTGCAATTTCTTTTTCATAAGTTTACCTCCTATAACACTAATAATATAAATGTTTTATAATATAACAGGTAATTTTTCAAAGTACTCAATTAGATTTGGCTTTTAGTTTAAGCTGTAAGCATAACTATTGTTAAAGTCTTTTTAGTAACTTAGCAAAAAAAACTTAGTAATCTCTTCATTACAATATTTATTTTATAAGCATTGTAATAAAATATTGTCTAAACGCTTAAGAGCTTTTGCTAGCAATAGGCATTAAAAAGGTCTAAAAGATATTAAAACATAAATACAAAGTAAAATATTGTAAATAATGTTGGGCTACTTAGTGATAAACAATATTTTTAGCAAACATCAATAATATTAATGTTTGTTTTACTCATAAATCACTATTTTTTTTAAAGTTAGTAAAGTTTTTTGATATTAATAGGATAATTTATGCTATGGTAATATTTATATCAGAATAATAATTATTACACAAGTATTATTTTATAAATAAAAAAAAATAATTTTTAAATTGATATTAAGGAAGATATATCATGAATAAAAAATGCCTATTGCATAAGATATGCAATAGGCTAAAAACATTAATTATATCTAATATGATTAATGTTGCTGTTTAATTTTTTCTGCAAAACGGCAAGCATGAAAATGTCCTCCGCCAATATCTACCAATTTAGGCTCTTCTTCTTCCTTGCAAGAACTTTCAGCATATGGGCATCGTGTGTGAAAACGACATCCTTTAGGCACATTTGCAGGAGAAGGAATTTCACCAGAAATTGGAAGCTCCTTTATAACATCAAGCATGCCATCTTTTGGTTCTGGCACTGCATTAATCAATGCTCTAGTATATGGGTGCTGGGGATTATCTATAACATCGTCAGCTTTCCCCATTTCCATAATGCGTCCTAGATACATAACTGCAATTCTATCTGTAAAATATCTTGCAGTAGAAAGGTCATGTGTTATATAAAGGTATGTAAGCCCTAATTCTCGTTGCACATCTTTCATCATGTGCAAAATTTCTGCACGAGTGGATAAGTCAATCATAGAAACAGGCTCATCTGCCACAACAATTTCAGGATTCAATATAAGAGTTCGAGCTGTTGCAATTCGTTGCCTCTGTCCTCCTGAAAGCATATGTGGGTAGCGCCCCATAAATTCTTCTGGTGGATTTAGTTTTACTTCCTTTAATGCCTTTATAATTTTCTCATCATGTTCTTTTCTGTTTCCTTTAATTCTATGAATAATTAAAGGTTCTTCCAAAACATCCCTAATCTTAAAGCGAGGATTCATAGAAGCATATGGATCTTGAAATATCATTTGCACTTGTCTTCTATAAAGTTCTTTTCGCTTTTTATCGCAATTAGTGATATCTTCTCCATTGAAGATAACTTTTCCATCAGTTTGTGTATAAAGCTTCATTACAATCTTACCGAGAGTTGTTTTTCCAGAACCTGATTCTCCTATAAGCCCAAATATTTCACCTCTATAAAGCTTTAAAGAAACACCGTCCACTGCTTTTATTTGTTTTCGTTTTTTTCCACCAGAAAAGGCTTGAGAAAGATTTAAATGTGGTGAAAAATACATTTTTATATCAGAAAGTTCTAAAATAACATCATCTTTCATTTACGCACCTCCAACATGCAACACGGTGGTCTTTTTCAATTTCTATTAACGGTGGTTCAAGTTCTCTACACTTATCAATTGCACAATGACAACGTGGATGGAAACGGCATCCTCTAGGAGGAGCTATTAAGTCTGGTGGAGTGCCTGGAATGTAAGAAAGAGAATCAACTCTTTTATGCAAAAGAGGAGTTGCTTGAAGTAGTTTTTGAGTATAAGGATGTAAAGGTCCTTTCTCACCATATATTTGACTATTTGTACCAAATTCAGCAATTTTTCCTGCATACATAATACAAATTTTATCAGAAATTTCTGCTTCAAGAGCTAAGTCATGTGTAATAAATATAAATGAGCAACTAAACTTTTTCTTTAATTCTTTTAATAAATTAATTATCTGAGCTTGCACTATAACATCAAGAGCAGTAGTAGGCTCATCAAGAATTACTAATTTTGGTCTTAAAAACAATCCTTGGGCAATAACTACACGCTGTTTCATACCACCTGATAATTCATGTGGGTATCTTTTAAGTACTTCTGGTGGTAAACCAACATAGCCTAAATACTCTTCCATTAAGCTAATAGCTTCCTTTTCCTGTATATTAGTATGCTCTTTCAATGTTTCCATCATTTGCTTACCAATTGTATAAACAGGAGTTAAGCTATTCATAGCACCTTGAAAAACCATAGCAATTTCTTGCCAACGCACATTGCGTCTAATTTCTCTATCAGAAAGCGGAACAATGTCCCTACCTCCAATTATTATTTGCGAACCTTCTTCTATAAAGCCTGGAGGAGATGGCATCTTTAATAGTGCCATACCTGTAGTAGTTTTACCACAACCAGATTCTCCAACAAAGCCTACAGTTTCCCCTTTATTCACTTTAAAAGTTACATCATCCAAAGCCTTAACAATCCCTGCTTGAGTGTGATAGTAAAGGCGTAAGTTTCTAACGTCTAGAACAACATTATTATCTTCCATTTTATTATCTCACTCCTTTTTATCTAGTTTTTAGTTTAGGATGCAAAATCTTATCCATAGCAAAACCAATAAATGCAAAAGTCATTCCCATTATGGAAATGAAAAGACCAGGTGGAATAATCCACCACCAAAGTCCATTTAAGCTTGCCCCTGCTTTTTGTGCATCATGTAAGATTTGTCCCCATGTAACTATAGTAGAATCTCCCAAGCCTAAAAGAGAAAGGTTAGCTTCCAAAAGAATAGCACCGGGAACACTAATTGCCATACTCGCAAAAGAATATGGGAGCAAAATAGGAGTGATATGTTTAAATATTAGCCTTATATGCCCTGCCCCTAATGCTTTTGCAGCTTCAACATAAGTTTCTTCCCTAATTTGCATTGCCATAGAACGAATAGTCTTAACAGGACCTACCCAACCAAAAACAACTTCAGCTAATATTATGTACCAAATACTAGGTTTACTTGTTGCAAAAAGCACTATTAAAACAGGCATTAAAGGCATGGATATAAAAATTTCAAAAATAAAAGACATTGTAGAATCCACAAGTCCACCAAAGTATGCTGAAGTAACACCATAAATTACACCAATTAAAACAGAAAAAACACTAGCCACAAGACCAATAAACAATGCCCATTTAAGCCCTGCAATAATACCTGAAAAGATATCTCGTTTCTGAGTATCCGTTCCAAGCACACCAGATACTGCACCTTGCACCACAACATATGGATTTTCAAATTTATTTGTAGCATTTTTACTTATACTTAGTGGAACCAAAAGTGCAATTTTGTATATTCCCTTTAGTGCTTCTTTTTGCTTATACATGTCTCTACCCAATTTTGAAAAAATAAGGTCTGTAGGTTTAGCATTTCCAGCTTGAATATTAGCACCTCTTTCTTGAGTAAAAGATCTCACAGAAGCCTTTGCATCTGAGTGAGTAGAAAAACGCACCTTTATATTTTCCACATCTCCTTTTTGGTATTGCCCCAAAAACACTTCTTCACCATCTGGACGTGTTACAACCACACTAAAAAAGGCCTGTCCTGAACATATAGCTCGCACAATTAAATCAGGCGGAGCTAAATCATATTTATAGTCATAAGAGAATTCATATTTTTTCACTTCTCCGTAAGAACCATTTTCTTCAGTTATTGTTGCTTCTTTCAAAATAGTAGTGGTGCAAGATTTAACAGAAGAAAACCAATTAGTCCAAACAGGAGCTGCTGCCATTGAATTATCTTCCCAATATTCAATACTTCTCCAATTTGTGTTTGCTTTATCATAAGTCAAAACAAAAGGTTCAAAAACAATAAGAAGCAAAGAAGCTAATAAAATTCCTATACCTACAAGTCCTGCCTTATCTTTTTTATAATCTTGCCAAAAATCTCTGAATTTATATGTAAGATCAGATATACTCATTATGCTTTGCCTCCAACTTTTATACGTGGATCTAAGAAACCATATATAAGATCTAAAATTACAAGACCTGCTTGATAAAGTCCTGTGCTAAAAGCAAGGTCTCCCATCAAAACCGGAATATCACTTTGTTGTAAAGCAGTCCAGTAAAGGTTCCCAATACCTGGCCATGAAAAAATACCTTCATAAATCACTGCACCACTCATACTAGCAATAAGGCTTAATAACACCATTGTTACAATTGGTGGAGCTGAAGTTCGTAACGTATGTCCAAAAAGAACTTTCCTTTCAGGAATACCACGAGCTCTTGCACTCATAATAAAATCTTCTTGTAATGTACCTAAAACCAAGTTTCTAACTGTAAAAGCTGTACCCCAGAAACCTATCAGAACAAGTGTGATTATAGGGAGTGCCATGTGGTGTAAACGGTCTAAAACAAACATAAAACCTTCGGGAGTTGGCACTGAGTTAATTCCTCCTGAAGGGAATATTTTAACTCCATAAACAAAAAACAAAATTAAAAGAAGAGCAAGCCACCATGTTGGCATACCATAAACTACAAGAGTTAAAAGACTAGTAATTTTATCAAACTTGCCCCCCGGTTTTTGTGCCTTTTTTAATCCTACAAAAAGACCTATAGCAATGTTTATTATGGAAGCCACAGTAAACAATATAATTGTTCTAGGCAATGCTTCTAACAAAATCTCTAAAACATCTTGTGAGCCTTTACTAGATTTAATTTTTGTGGACTTTCCAAATTGAAAGGTTAAAATTCTACTAGCATTAAACCACACTCTATCCATAAAAGGTTTGTCTAACCTATAAATTGAATATAACTCTTTTAACCTATTTTCTCTCCAAACTAAGATTTGATCTTGCCTCATATTTCTCAACCCTTGAGCTTCCATATGCACTTGTTCAAGAAGCTGAGAGCGAGTTGTAGTTTCGTTTATTTGGTTGAATAAAAGAGAAAAAATAAAAATTAAAAGAGCGTATATAATAATTCCCCTTAATATACGTTTTATAGCGTACCATTTATACATATGACGCTCCTACCTATTTTTAAGCATTAAATTAAGATGACAAAAGTTTGTAAACCACTTTTAATGTATGAATTAAACTGTGCAAAATATTGACAATGGTTTTAACTAAAAGTGCAAACAAGAAAGCTAATAAAAAAGCATTTAGCATATTAAAAGAGGTTCATCACCATAAATTTTATGGTAACGAACCTCTTCATGTTTTCACTCTAGCTTATCATTTTATGTTTTGTTTTATAATAATGAAAGTCTTGAGCTTTCAACAGAAGGTGTTTCCTGATTAACAGTTGAAGTTACAACAACTATATATGTGCTACCAGACTTTAACATTGCAGTTCTTTCTCCAGGAATTACTGCTTTAAACTTTCCATCAGCAACTTTCTCTGCTGTAAACACACTTTCTGAACCATCCTCATTTTGTAATTTTAACAATACAGTTCCTTTGATTAGAGGACTTAATTCATTATTTGGATAAATAAATTGAGAAACATTAATTTCAAAAACTGCCTCATCTCCTGGCTTTGCAGAACTAGGTGCCTTAATGTAATCTATCACACTCATAGGAATAGAAAGTTTATTCACCCAATAATCACTCTTATATGGGAATTGTGGGAAAGATTCTGCCACAATTGCATTAGTATTTGTGTCAATATTTGTAAGCATTATAGGTCCATTACCTATATAAGCATGCCCATACTTTTCTATAAAATCTAATGCTGCTTGATAACGTTTGGTAACATAAGCTTCATCAACAAAATTTTTGATATAAACTGGTATATGTTTTTTCTCTAAGAATTCTTTTAATTTTGCTTTAATATCTGCAACACATGGAGGAGAAACAACATCCACCTCTGTAGCTCCCTGTCCAGATTCTAGGAAGTTATAAACAGTTCCACTAGCTGCACCATGAACTACCATCTCTGCCAATGCTTCGCTTATTTCCCATGGAGCTACAGTAGGACGACCTGGATTGCCTGCCTTTGCACTAGGAGCACCTGATTTAATTATGGTTCTTTGCATGTCAGGAGAGAAAAAGAAATTTCTATAGTAAGTCATAGAACCATCATCATGGTAGACAGTGCCTTTGTGTGTTGCTAAATCTTCAGAAAGGTTAGAAGACAAAGGTTCATCATAATATGGATCATCCTCTCCGTCTTTTGTACACCAATCAAGCTGGAAAGCATAGGCATAGCGCTCATCAATTTGAGTTATAGGCTCTCCATGATGCCAATAAAAACCATCAATAAATTTGCCAGATGCTGCAACTGCTACAGAAATACCGTCCCCAACTTCTTTCCATGTTTTTGTTTTTGTGTCAAATATAACAGCATTTGAAGGAACAGGAACATCACCACCAATTGTACCATCACTTAAAATTTTAGGACTCATTTGTGCATTATTAAAGTCCACCTTACAACCAAATTCCATATCTTCTGCAGTATTTGGAGCTTCATCTTCCTCTTTAAGATGAGTAGCACCTGTTACAACAGCACAGTATGAATCTGAAAAACCACCACGACCTACAGGGTCCCAGCTAGACATAAATAGAGAGCCACGAGCTGAATGTTGTGAAACTCTTAAAACTTTTTGTCCTGCAAAAGGTCCTGTTTCATCTGGCTTTACATCAGCAGAACGAATTGACCATCCGTTAAGACCATCGCCAATTCCATATAACATTCTGGAATTAAATCTAGCTTTGTTAGCAACAAAACTATCTTTTGT
Source organism: uncultured Treponema sp. (assembly GCA_963545065.1). Taxonomy (GTDB): domain Bacteria; phylum Spirochaetota; class Spirochaetia; order Treponematales; family Treponemataceae; genus Treponema_B. Next base: position 12,642 of record CAUUIE010000015.1, on the reverse strand, counting down.
GGAACAAAGATAAATTCTAACTGCATCTTTTAAACCAAGTTCAGTAGCTTCCAAATTTCCTTTCCAATATTCATCTTCTTTTAGATACTGACCAAAGCTGCCTTTCTTTCCAAGTTCATCAATACGTGCATTTTCATAGTTCCAATAACCTGGTGTAGCACCTCCTGGCATATATCCATAAAATGGTGCATACATTTGGCAAACAGAAACATCCCACCATCTTCTTGTGGCTCCAGCTCCCCAACCTTCTGTATACATTGTGCAAATGTAATCTGCAGGGTTTGCTCCATAAACTGAATCGCTAGTTCGGCTTCTATCCCATTCAAGACGTTCAACTTTAATACCAGCTTTTTCAATTTGATCTGCAATGTAACGTCCTGCAGGAAGTCTTCCTGTTGCATCATCAACACGAATAAAGAATTTTACTAATAAATCCTTTCCTTCATACTGCCAAAACTTATCACCTTTAACAAGTTTTCCTTTGTTTTCAGGTAATTGAGATGCCTCTTCAAGAGCTTTAGAAATCATACTAATAGCTAATTTTTCATCTCCTGTTTCTACCATTCCTTGTTTAATTGCCAAAAGATTATAACGATATGTACCTGGTTGACCTGGTGTCATAGCAGTAAACATAGGATCTCCCTCACCTGCTAAAACTTCATCTATAATTTTCTTTCTATCTATAAGCCAGTTAAGAGCATATCGCACTTCTCTTACTGCTAAAGGATTAAATACAACCTCACCTGTATTTAATTTATGTGTGTATGGGGCTTTGTTTGGTATTGGATTAAGCCATAAAGACCAAGAGCCAGAAGGAATTGTATAAATATCAAGCTTATCCCTATCTGCATCTGAAAGTGTACTCAAAATTGCAGGTGGCACACGAGTGAAAAGGACATCCTGTTTGCCTTCAACAACATCCTTGAGAGCTACAGTCTCATCCATGTTAACCGAAAAAATAACTTTGTCGCAGATAATTCCATTTTTATGCTCAGTTTCCTTTTGTGTAGTTTTAGCCTCCCCGCTACCACCGCCACAAGACGAAAGCATAACAGCGACAAACACGCCTAACGCCCAAAAACGTTTTAACATACTCATCATAACACTCCTTATTAGGATAGATACTATTTTAATAGTATAATCATACTACAGAGATGTTGTCAAACAATTTTTTTGAAATTTGACAAAATTGAAGATTTCAATTTCTTTCCATGAACATACCCCCATATAGCTAATTGACTTTTTGCTATAATTCTACATATAATGAGAAACTATGACAGTGGTATAGCATAAGGGAGCATGTTATGTGGATATTATATTATATAATTCTTCCTGCTGTCAGCATAATTCTTGGATGGACGATTCGATGGCTATATGCAAGATTTCAATTATCTAGTTGTGAGCAAAAAGCAATAAGGATATTGCAAGAGGCAACTAAGAGTGCCGAAGCAAAAAGTAAGGAGTTTTTACTAGAAGCAAAAGAGCAGTTAATTCGGGAACAAAAACAGCAGGAAGCAGAAAATAGAGAAAGAAGAAAGGAATTAGGAAGACTAGAATCTAGGCTAGAACAAAAAGAAGAAATACTGGATAGGCGTTTTGAAACAGCAGACAAAACTGAGAAAAAACTTATAGAAAGAAAAGAAGGTCTTGATAAGCGTGAACAAATACTAATAGGAGAAGAAGAAAAGCATAAGGAAGAGATTGAACGCATAGCGGGACTTACACGTGAAGAAGCGAAAACCATATTAATGGAAGGATTAGAAATTGAAGCCAAGCGTGATGCTATAGCTTGTATTAATAAAATAGAGCAAGAAGCCCAAGTTATAGCAGAAAAAAGGGCACAGGATATATTAATTACAACAATACAGCGAATGGCAACTGAAGTTTCAGGCGATTTTAGTGTCGCAACTGTTACGCTACCAAATGACGAGATGAAAGGTAGGATTATTGGGCGTGAAGGGCGAAATATTAGAGCATTAGAAACTATGACAGGTGCAGATATTGTAATTGATGATACCCCAGAAGCTGTTGTTGTTTCTTGTTTTGATCCAGTAAGAAAAGAAATAGCTCGCATAGCATTAGAGCGTCTGGTTCTTGATGGGCGAATTCATCCAGGTCGCATAGAAGAAATAGTTCAAAAAGTAACGAGAGAGGTTTCACAAAAGATATACGAAGAAGGTGAGAAAGTACTTTTTGATTTAGGCATTCATAATATGAACCAAGAAGGCATTAAAGCTTTAGGACGTTTATATTTTAGAACTAGCTATGGTCAAAATGTCTTACATCATTCAAAAGAAGTTGCGATTATTGCAGGTATGATTGCTAGTGAAGTTGGAGCAGATGTAAAAATTGCAAAACGAGCGGCGTTGCTTCACGATATAGGGAAGGGTGTAGAAACAGATTCAGACAAAAACCATGCTGAAGTTGGTATGGAAATAACAAAAAGAATGGGGGAGGATCCACGTATTGTTAATGCTGTTGCAGCACATCATAACGATGTTGCACCTACTAGTATAGAAGCAATAATTGTGCAAATTGCAGATGCTATATCTGCAGCCCGTCCTGGAGCTAGACGTGAAAGCATGGATAATTATATTAAAAGATTAGAAAACCTAGAAGCTATTGCAAATAGTTTTGATGGAGTGGAACGCACCTATGCAATACAGGCAGGGCGAGAGCTACGAGTATTAGTGAATAATGAAAGGCAAACTGATTTAGATGCTAAAATATTGGCAAGAGATATTGCTAAGAAAATAGAAGACGAACTTACATATCCCGGTAAAATTAAAGTTACATTAATACGCGAAACTCGCATTGTAGAATATGCTAGATAATAAAAAAGCCCTGTACATTTATACAGGGCTTTTTTAAGCAAGCAACTTAAATAAAAGCTTTTATGAATTAACCCTTTCTTGATATTCATTTGTTTCTGTGTTTACGAGGATTTTTTCCCCTTGTTTAATAAAAAGTGGCACTCTAACAGTAAGACCTGTTTCTGTAACAATTGGTTTTGTTGCACCAGAAACAGTATCTCCTTTGATATAATTTTCGCTTTGCTCAACAACAAAAATCATTTTAGTAGGAATCTTAACATCTATTGCATTTCCTTCCCATATTACAATTTCATATTCATCACCCTCTCTAAGATAGTAAACCTTTTCTTTTACTATATCTTGAGGTACTTCAATTTGCTCAAAACTTTCAGTATCCATAAACACAAAAGAATCTCCGTCTTTATATTGATACTGACCTTTACGAGTGTCCACTATAGCATCTTCCACTGTGTCTGCAGTTTTTATTGTTTGAGTTAACACAGAGCCATCTTTTAAATTTTTCATCTTAACTCGAGCAAAAGCAGCTCCTTTACCGGGATTTACAAACTCCCTTTCAACAACTAAATATGGAGAACCTTTATTTATTAAAACTGTGCCTTTTCCAATTTCACCACCACGAATCATGTTACACCCCTAGAAAATTAATGAGTGAGTTTAGCAAGTTTTATAGTTTTTTTCAAGGCAATAAATTTAAGTATCATAAAGGCATATTTGCAGTAAAAAAATGAATTTTCATAATAGATTAAAATATTACCACCTCTTTTAGATGAGAGAAAGATAAACGTCTAAACATTGGCTTTAAGAGGTAGAGGAATATTTTTAGGTGTTTAGACTTAAGTATTAAAAGCTATGTTAAGTGATGTAATAAAGAATAGAAAAACACTCATATGCTAAAATTTAGACAACTAATCTTATGAAAACAAGGGGGTATGTTCCAATGATTATATAAATTACAAGACTTTTCAAAGAAATAATAAAAAAACTACAATTGTTCTATAAAATAACACATAATAAATTTTATTATTAAATATATTAAATTTTTCTTATTTCCAATATATCGCCTTTTTTAGTTTACAAAAAGATAAAAAAAAGTTACACTCTTTTTGCTGTTTTAGGCGAAGTAAATGAGGTTTGAGTGTTTATGTTTGGTTTTCGTTTGCACAAAGAAGAAAAAAAATCAAGTGATATAGTTTTTATAGTTTTAATTGTCTTCCTTTTATACCAATTAATTACTAGATACTTATTATGCCCATTTTTAGTAAATAGTGAATCTATGATGCCTGAATTTGTTTCAGGTAGCAGAATATTAAGTACTCCAATATATAGTGTGTCTTCATTAAAGAGGGGTTCACTTGTTTTAATTTCAAAACAGGAAGAAAAATATAACTTTTTTCAAAAGTTTATAAACTCAGTAGTTGGTTTTTTTACGCTTCAAATTTACATACCATTCAATAAACAAAATAAAGATTCCACAAAATATCTTTTGCGTCGCATTGTTGGAATGCCAGGGGATACTATATATATGAAAGATTTCATTTTGTATGTAAAAAAACAAGGAGAACAGCATTTTCTTACAGAGTTTGAAGTGGCAGAATGTGATTATAATATAAACACAGAAGAGCTTTTTGAAGGTTGGAAAGGAGAGCTTCCTTTTTCTGGCACTATGGTAACTACAACTTTAAAAGAAGGAGAATATTTTCTTCTTTCTGATAATAGGCTAATGTCTTTTGATTCTACTGTTATTGGTAAAATTGATGCACAAAAAGATGTAAAACAAAAAGTGCTCTTTAGGTATTGGCCACTAAACAACATAAAGATATTTTGACCTTTCGTTCTGCTTCTTTATATATTCATATTCCATTTTGTGCAAAAAGGTGTGCATATTGTGATTTTTTTTCAACAGTTCAAGATTCACCTTTATTGTTCACTACATATATTGATAAAGTTTTAGAAGATATTTCGTTTTTTAAAGATTTATATTTAATTTCTCATTTTGATACGGTTTATATAGGAGGTGGTACTCCTAGTCTTCTTTCACCTAAAGATGTATTTCATCTTTCTAATAAAATTAGTTTATCACAAAAGAAAAAAATTAAAGAGTTTACTGTAGAGGCAAATCCAGAAGATATAACAAAAGAATGGCTTAAATCTATATCAGATGGTGGAGTTACTAGGCTTTCTATAGGCATTCAATCTTTGTCTAATGAAGTTTTAAAAAATGAAAATAGAAGAGGGAGTCATTTTCAAACTCTAAAAGCATTAGAAGAGGTTTCAATATATTGGAAAAGTCTTCTTTCTTTAGACTTTATTGCAGGGCTTAAAGATCAGAATATAGAAAGCCTAATAGAAGATTTAGAAGTTTCAATTAAAGTGAACCCACATCATATTTCTTTATATGAATTAGTGAGTCATTCAATAGAAAGTCAGAAAGAAATTCAAAAAAAAGAGGCAATTTTTAACGCAGGTGTTTCATATATTAAAAAAAAGGGTTATATTCAATATGAAGTTTCAAACTTTTCATATGAAGGAAAGTTTGAATGTGAGCACAATAAGGTGTATTGGCATCTTGGTGATTATATAGGTATTGGCTCTGGTGCTGTTGGAAATATTAAGCTAGTTGAAGATGTAGTTAAAGGGGTGCGCTTTACTGGAAAAGAAGATTTAAATGCATATATAAAGGAAGAAAATCGTTTAAAAGCATATAGCTTTGAAGATATAGAGAACAAAGATTTATTAAAAGATGCAATTATGATGGGCTTTCGCCTTGTTTCAGGAATAAATAGAGATTATTTTAAAAAACAATTTGGAGTGGAATTAACCCACCTTATTCCTAAAACACTTGAAAAGTGGAAAGAAAAAGAGTTATTAATTTTTGATGGTGAATGTATTAAATTAAACAAAAATGGATTGTTATTATTAAACACTTTTTTATTTAATGCTTTTAAAGAAATAGATGAAAATTAGATAAATAAACCTTATTACACATTAATAAAAAGACTTAAGTCTAGCTTTGTGCTTAAACTTTTATAAAGTTTAAAGTGTTTTTTGACGATGTTGAGTAATACTTCAAAGTTAATAATTTTTATCTTTACTGTTTTCACACAAATTTTTATAATTTGTTCTTTAAGTGTCTCTATTAGCACTTTCTTTAATTTTTTTTAGGAGAACTATTTTGAAGAAATTTATACTTTTTTTGTTTGCTTTTATTATGATTGGTTGTGCTAGTCTTAATCAGCATGTTTCTAAAAATAATACATTAAAATCTAATATTTCTTCAACAAAAAAGAGTGATGAAAAATCTAAAAATGCTAATAAGATTACGCTAGATTTTATTTTAGAAAGGTTGGCAAATGCTAAAACAAAGGATGAAAAATTAAATGCAATTACTCTTACAAATGAAAATACCAATCTTTTTGAATTCGTTTTTTTGAATTCTTCTTCTAAGCCGAAACCTACAATAGCAAAGAAAGAATTTGAAGAGCCTTTTTCTGCTATTCTTGCAACTTCTAACTCTTTAGTGTTTGAAAACACAAATATTATTGTTGAATATCCAGTTAAAAAAATGAATGGTATTCATATGATTTATGAAAAGATGAAGATAGAAGATGATGGTCATGTTTCTTTTAAAGCACCAAAAGGTGATGCTTCTATTGATGGCAAGCTTACTATGTATATTGATCTTTTTAAAAGTGAAAACATGGAAGAAGATGTTTTTTTGTTAAATAATTATTTAGATAAAGAGCTTTTAAAAAAAATTAGTGTATCATTCGAATATCGCATTGCAACAGCAAATAAAAGAGTTTCTTGCTCTATTGCAATTCTTGATTATGATCAAAATCAAAAACCAATTTTAAAAGAAAATATTACAGCAAATAAACTTTTTGTTAAGCTTATGAGTAACAGGTTTTCTCGCACGGGGCTTGCTCCTTTTGAAGAGCTTGTGAAGTTAGATGATTTGAAAATAATTGAAAATGCACGTAGGTTGTTTAATGGTGTTGTAGATATTTATGTTTATGGAAGAACTTATATAAAAGATTTAAGGAAAAATGAAGATGGAACTTGGAGTTGCTCCGTTATTTCTACTATTTATATTTGGGATTTAAAACAAAATAAAAAAATATTAGAAGTGCCTCTTTCTGCAAAAGCTGAAGGAAAAAATCAGTGGGAGGCAATGTTAAAAGCACGAAAACTACTTGCAGAAGAAAACATGTTTCAAGTTATATTATATAATTTATAGTGTTTATGTTGAATATAACCAGTTCAGAGTTTATAAAAAGTGCAACAAAAAGTAGTGAATATCCAAAGCTGACAAATATTGAGTTTGCTTTTTTTGGTAGATCAAATGCAGGCAAGTCTTCACTTATTAACTTTATTCTTAATAGAAAAAATCTTGTAAAAGTGGGGCAAAGACCCGGTATGACTCAAAGCTTAAACTTTTTTTTTATTAATGCAACATTAGATAAATCTGTTTCCAATAAAAAGGTGAGTTTTATATTAACAGATTTACCAGGTTATGGTTATGCTAAATTAAACAAAGAAGGAATAAAAAACATAGATTCTATGTTGTTTGAATATTGCACTAAGAGAGAAAACTTAAAAGCAATGTTTTTGCTTATGGATATAAGACGAGAAGTAACTTTAAATGAAATAGACACTATTAAGTTTTTTAAAGAAAATAATATACTGCCAGTGCTTGTTGCAACTAAAGCTGATAAGATTCCTAAAACATCAATTAAAAAAAGAATTTCGGAATTGAGAAAACAATTTGAAGATGTTCTTTTAGTTCCTACTTCCACATTAAAAAGTTATGGAAAGCGAGAAATCCTTGAAATTATGGAAGAGAATTTAAAAAGGAAACTATGAAAATAGAATATTATAAAGAAGAAAATTTTTTGACGTCTTTTTGGAAAGGTGGCACAACTACAGAGCTTTTAATATTGCCAAATAGTTCGTCTTACCAAAAAAGAGATTTTGCTATAAGACTAAGTAGTGCAACAGTAGAGATTCCTTTTTCTAATTTCACTCATTTACCAAAAATAAAAAGGTTTATTACTCCAATAAGTAATGCTTTATTATTAGAAATAGATGGAAAAGAAAGATTTCTTTTACCTTTTGAATGGTGCGAGTTTTTAGGCGATCAAAAGACTAATAGTTATGGTATAGTTCGCGATTTTAATTTAATGTTGGATGAAACGAAAGCTAATGGTTGGGCAAAAACATTAAAGGCATTAGAGGAGACTAAAATTGAAGTTAAGCAAGATATGTTTATCTATTTTTTTTCTCCATATAATAATGTTGAAATTATGCTTAATGATAGAGTCTATTATATTGAAGAATACTCTCTTCTTATAGTAAAAGACATTGAAAAAAGAGAAATTTTAATAAAGAACGAAAGTGTACATAATATAATTTTTGGAGTGGCATGGAGATTATTAAACTAATCTTGATTATTCTTTTAATAGTCTCTTTGCTTTTTTTGCCCAGTTTCCAGAAAGGTAATAGATAAAAGAGATAGTTGCTCCTATAGAAAATCCAATTCCAATAGAAAGGTAAACTCCTTTAACACCCAAAAATGAAGATAAAAGAATGGCAAGAGGAATTCTAAATACCCACATTGTAAGAAGGGTGGCAATCATAGAAAAAAATGTATCTCCTGCTCCTCTAATTACTCCATTTAGTATAAACATAGTTGCTTGTATAACATAAGAAGGGGCAACAAAATAAATATATAACATTCCACCTTTAATATATATTTCTGAAGAAAGAAAAAGCATAACAGCCCATTTTGCAAAAAACATTACACAAATGCAAAGAAACAAAGTGACGGAAAGACCAATTAATAAAGCATAGTGAAGCCCTCTTTTTACTCTTTCCATTTTTTCAGCTCCTAAGTTTTGCCCGGTGAAAGAAGCTAAGGCGAGAGCCATGTTAAACGATGGCATTACAGCAAAAGCATCAATTTTACTTGCAGCTACAAAAGAGGCCGAGGCAATAGAGCCGAAGTTATTGACTAAAGAAGTTAATGTCATAAAACCTGCTCCAACTAAAGATTGTTGAATGCCTGAAGGGAGCCCTAGTGTTAATGTTTTAAAAAAAATGGTTGAATCAAATTTTAGATTAAACACATTAAAACGTAACAGTTCATGCTTTTTGCATGCAATTATGATAATTAAGAATGCAGAGAGGGCTTGAGCAATTACCGTTGCATAAGCAGCACCTTCTACACCAAGTTTAAAAACAATAATAAAAATAAGATCTAGTATCACATTTAATATTGTTGAGGTTACTAACACATATAAAGGTGTTTTTGAATCTCCCATGCCACGAAGCATAGCAGTGAAACCATTAAATAAAAAAAGAAAAATAATGCCAATAAATGTAATTCTAACATAACTTTCTGAAGTTGATATTACATCTTTAGGCACCCGCATAATTTGCAATATATAAGGAGTTAAAAAGAAGCCCAAGATTGACATTAAAATGCCAAAGAAAAAAATTGTATATATTGTTGTGTGAACTGTTTTTTTTACATTATCTTCTTTTTTTGCTCCTAAAAATTGTGCAATTAAAATATTGGAAGCAAGGGAGAATCCCATTATTAAGCTTAAAAAGACTACAACTATTGGAAAAGCTTGCCCCACTGCAGAAAGTGCTCTTTCTCCTAGATATTTACCTACTATTATTGTGTCAACAACATTGTAAAGTTGTTGGAATATATTTCCAAGTAACATAGGGAGTGAAAACATTACTAAAATCTTCGCTTCATGACCTTTTGTTAAATCTTTCATATAATTTTTGTTTCCTAATTATTTTCAAATTTCAAAAGTCTACTTTATTTTTTAAGTAGTGTCAAATTGAAAAGCTACAGTTACACAGATGTTTATTAAAGAAGAAAACATGTTAGTAGCTTTAGTGTTAAAAGTGAAAATTTTTAAGCTACTAACATTTTTTAATGAAAAAATTAGTATACGTGAATTAAAGTGAAAAGTTTACTTTTTCAAGTAGTTTTTCTAACTTATTCACATCAATTAGTTCAAGAGGTCTATTTGCAGCAAATTCTAACGCTTCATTAGAAAATGTGGAAGAAGTTATTATAAATGCTTTAAACATGTTCTGCTTTTTCATGCCTTCATGCACATTGCGGAGATAGTCTTCTTTAACAACTTCAGTGTCTCGTAAAAAAAGAAAAAGCTGAGGCTTTTTGCGTGCATTTAACCATTTTTCAGTCCCTTTTTCTACAGCAAATATAGAGCATCCATTTTTTGTGTCTCTTGCTGCTTGTATAGTGGAATTAAATCCTTGCTCTGTTACTGCCTTGGCAAGACGTAAGAAATCTTCTTTGCTAAACGTAAGATAATCCTTCATGTGGTCATTTGTTCTAACATCTTTATATTCTTGTAACTTAGCTTTAACATCTCTAAACTTTGGATTTATTGCTTCAATTTTTTTCCATTCATCAATTGCTTTATCTAAGTCTCTTTTCTTTTCATAACAACTAGCTAAAAGGTATGAAGAGTTTAAAGCTTCGCTTGAGCGTGGGTCCAGTGCAGATTTAGAAGCACGAGAGAATTCAAATATTGCTTTTTCTAAGTTATTGGTTTCCATATACGTAAGTCCTCTTTCTAAAAAACATTTTGAACGTAGTGATTTTTCTCTAGCAGCTTTTTCAAATGAAGCTAGGGCATGTGCATAATCTTTTTTTGCACGAAGAATACGCCCATGGTTGTATAAAACTTCATTATTTGATGGGTCTAATTTTAGAGCTCTAGAAATTGCTTTATCTGCTTCTGCTACTTGATTTGCCTGATACAATAAATATCCTAGTCTTGCATAAGCTGAAATATATTTAGAGTCACATTCAATAGCTTTTTGGTAGCTTGCAATTGCAACATCTATTTTGTTTCTTTCTTCATTAATTTTTCCACTTTCATAGTGATATATTGGATTTTTTTCATCTAGTTTGATTAAAAGAATGTATTCTTCCATTGCTGCATCAGACATTCCAGATTTAGAATATAACCCTGCAAGTGTTGTTCTAAACTCAATTTCCATATTTTTACTAGGAAACACACCAGATTTACTTATTTTTGTGAATTCTGTCATTGCAAGTTCTGTTTTTCCATCCATAAGGTAGGCTTTGCCTAATAAATAGCGTAGACGTGTGTCTTTCTCGTTTTTCATCAATAACTTTTTAGTTAGTTTTATTGCCTGCGAATACTTGCCTAACGCTATGTTTTTTTCAATTGCAGAAAACTTCTTTGGCGAGACAATAGATTTTATGATAAAAATTAAAAGTAGCAAAACTATTATGCTAAAAATTACGATATAAATGTATACTTCTGGCATGTTTTATATGTTATATGTTTTAGTGGCAATTGTCAAATACAAAGGTAGGATAAAATTATGAAAAATGTGGGCTCAAGATTAAAAAAACTTATGTTTTGCACTTGTTTATTTCTGAGTTTATTTTTATGTTTATACCCGTCTTCTTTTTTTGAAGAGGGAATGGAGCTTTTAATAAAAAATGACGCAGAAGGTGCTGTTTCCCTTTTTTTGAAAGCTGTTAGACAAAAAGATTGTCCACAAAATGTGTATCTTTACCTTGGCATAGCATATCTTAAGCTAGGTGAATACAATGATGCAATTAATACTTTTGCAAAGGGTAAAAATAAGGATCAAGACAACTTTTATGTTTATTCCTTTAACATGGGCAATGCTTTTTTTGCTCAAAATAGGTATTATGATGCAGAGGTTTCTTATAGTGAAGCTATTTCAACAGGAAAAGTTTATCCGCCTGCTGTTTTAAATCGTGCTAATGCTAGAATGAAGATTGCTAAATATTTGCTAGCTCTCTCTGATTACAAAGAATATCTAGCACTCTCTCCAAATGATGAGCAAGAAGATGAGATTAAAAAAATGATAAGTCTTTTAGAAAAGATAAAACTTGAAGAGGAAAAAGAAAAGGCAATTTTGTTGGAAGAGGCAGCACGTTTAGCAGGTGATGCTATTAAGAAAGCTGAAGAAGAAAGACAGAAAAAGATTTTAGAAGACATAAATTCATCTCTTTCTTCTGTTAAAGAAACAAATTCAGTTTCATCTGGTACAGAGGAAACAATTGATTATGAGGAGGAAAATGAGCTTGACTAATTTTAAAAAATTTATAATTGGCATTATATGTGGCATTCTTTTAGCTTTTATTGTAATGGGACTTTTTTTTCTCTTCTTTAGGGGGAAAAATAAAACAGGTGTACAAGAATCTGAATTAGCTTTTGACATGCAAGGTCTGGATAGTGAAACTCTTTTTAGGAATGGAAAAAGTGATGAAAAAGATATAGATAATTTTCAAGAAGATCATTTGGATGATAGTTCTTTAGAAAATAATAATAGCTCATCTTTGAATTTAGACAAAAAACTGCAAAATGAAGATTTAAATAATACAAATAATTATGAAGAAGATAGTAGAAAAGTGCATGAAAAAGATGATTCTTCTTGGAAAGAAATAGTGGAAAAAGAGGCAGAGCAACGTGAAGCAAAGCGTAGAGAAAAGGAAGAAGAAAAGATAATAGAAGAAGCTCGCGTTGCAGAGGAAGCAAAAAAGATTGAAGAACAAAGATTATTAGAAGAAAAACAAAAACAAGAAGAAATTGCTAAAAAAGAAACTGAAGAAAGAGAAAAGAAACTGTTAGAAGAAAAACAAAGACAAGAGGAGATAGCCAGAAAGAGTGCTGAAGAGGAAAGGCAAAAGAAACTGTTAGAAGAAAAACGAAGACAAGAGGAGATAGCTAGAAAGAGTGCTGAAGAGGAAAGG
>CAUUIE010000014.1:0-24995 GCA_963545065.1 uncultured Treponema sp. | reverse complement strand
TATTAGATGTTAGAAACTTACGTCTTTATTACCATACTCAAGCAGGAATTGTTAAGGCTTTAGATGATGTGAGTTTTAATGTCAGAAAAGGAGAAACTGTAGGCTTTGTAGGTGAATCTGGTTGTGGAAAAACTACAACTGGTATGGCTCTTCTTAAAATGCCTTCTCCACCAGGTTTTATTGAAGAGGGTTCTCAGATAATTATTGGAGGACGAAATATCGTTCCACTTTCTGATAAAGAGATTCGTCGTAATGTTAGATGGCAAGAAATTGCTATGGTATTTCAAGGAGCTATGAATAGTTTAACCCCTGTTTACACTATTGGTAAGCAGATGATGGAAACACTAAAAGAACATACAGATATAAAAGAGAAAGAAGCTATTGAATTAATGGAAGAATATTTAGGATATGTTGGTCTTCCTCCTGAGGTGTTAAAACGCTATCCACATGAACTATCAGGTGGTATGAAGCAACGAGTAGTTATTGCTCAAGGTCTGTTCTTACGTCCAAAATTGGTGATTCTTGATGAGCCTACAACAGCTCTCGATGTTATAGTTCAAGCTCAAATAATAAATCTATTAAAAGAATTAAAGAAAAAGTTTAGTTGCTCTTTTATTTTTATCACTCATGACTTAGCTTTAGAAGCAGAAATATCGGATAGAATCTGCATTATGTATGCAGGAAAAATTGCAGAGCTAGGAACTAATGCCCAAATATATGGAGAGGCAGGACCAGCCCATCCTTACACTCAAAAACTCTTGCAAGCAACTCCATTATTACATAAAAGAGTAGACTCTCTTTCTTATATACCTGGTACTCCTCCAGACCTTATCGCTCCACCTAGGGGTTGTAGATTTAACCCACGTTGTCATTGCGTTATGGATAAGTGCAAAGAAATTGAGCCACCATTAATTGAAATAGAAAAAGATCACTATGTTGCATGTTGGAGGTGTGTAAATGAAAGATAATATTATTTTAGAGCTTTCTAATATCAAAATGTATTTTTCGCCACATTTAAGCCTTTCACAAGCACTTTCTGGTGGGAAAAATCGCAAGCAAATTAAGGCTGTTGACGATGTTTCGCTAAAGTTATTCAAAGGTGAAATATTTGGGCTTATAGGAGAATCTGGTTCTGGAAAAACTACACTTGGTAAAATTGCTATGAAGCTATATACACCAACTGAAGGAGAAATCATCTTTAATGGAGATGATGTAACAAATTGTGACAAAAAAAGAAAAGAACTTTATAGAAGACAAGTACAAATGATTTTTCAAGACCCTTATGCTTCGATGAATCCTCGTTTCAAAATCCGAGATGTTTTGGAAGAACCCTTAATCATTCATAGAATTAAAGGCACAAGAAAAGAACATGATGAAAAAATAATCAAAGCACTAAAAGAAGTAAAACTTAACCCTCCTGAGGAGTTTATGGGTCGCTATCCTCACATGCTTTCTGGAGGGCAAAGGCAACGTATTGCAACAGCTAGAACTCTCATATTAAACCCTGAAATTGTTGTGGCTGATGAGCCTGTTTCTATGATTGACCTTTCCACTAGAGCCGAGATTCTTCACATGATGAAAGATGTACAAAGGGAACTTAATTTAACATATCTTTATATAACACATGATCTTTCTACTGCAAGATATTTTACTGATAGAATAGCTGTTATGTATTTAGGACGTATTATGGAAATGGGTAAGGCAGATGATGTAATTGATAATCCTCAGCATCCATATACTAAAGCTTTGATTAATGCTGTGCCAGAACCAAAAGCTGGTATGCTTAATATAATTAAAGAACTTCCAATTTCAGGAGAAATTCCGTCTCCTGCGAATGTGCCTAGTGGATGTCGCTTTCACACTCGTTGTCCTTACGCTGAGTCTTCTTGTTCTAATGATGAAGAACCTTCTTTAATTGATATTGGATCAGGGCATTTCCATGCTTGTAGGCTTGCAGACAAGATAAAGAAATAAATGCAAAAGATAAAATTGCTTTTTATAACTATCACACATTCAGGTGGAGGCGGTGCAGAAAAAGTTTTAACAACTTTAGTAAATAATCTTCCATCTGAAATGTATGATATAAGCATTCAAGAAATGTATGGGTTTGGAGTTAAAAAAGAGCCAATAAACGATAATATTAAACTCTTACCTCCGTTAATCAAAGAAAATGAAGAAAAATCTACTCAAAAGCTATTTAAGCGATATATTATTGACAATTATCCTGAAATAATTAGATCTATTAGATTATCTTCAAATTATGACATCGTTATTTCTTGGAACTATCAATGCCCTTCTTTTTTGTTACCTAGTTTTTCTGATGTTACAACTATTGGATGGTTTCATGGAACTATTTATGATCTAGCTCCTTCTCATAATCTAAAAAATGAAATATATAATCGTAAGTTACAGCAAAAAGCTTGGGATAGAGCTTTAAAATTAATTACTATTTCTAAAAAATCTTTGCAATCTTTGGAAGAAGCTTTTCCTGAATATATAGAAAAATCTCAAATTATTTATAATCCTATCGAAATAGAAAAAATAAAAAAACTTTCATCATCTGAAGTTGACACATCATTTTTAGATGGTTCTCCAGTCTTGGTGTGTATTGGAAGACTCGACAAAAATAAAAACTTTTCTTTGGTACTTGAAGCTGTTTCTTTATTAAAAGATAAAGGAATAAAAACTCAAGTTTTAATAATTGGGGAAGGATATGAGAAAGATAACTTGAAAGCAAAAACAAGGAAATTAAATATAGAAAATAATGTTCTTTTTCTAGGTTATAAACAAAATCCATATCCTTTTTTGCATCTTGCAAAATTACTTTGTGTTTCTTCTTTTGAAGAAGGTTTTCCAATGGTTGTGACCGAGTCTCTTTGTTTAGGAGTGCCCTTTGTTACAACACCTGTTGCAGGAGCTAGTGATGAGCTTATTTTTGATGGAGAGTGTGGGTTAGTTGCAAAATGGGATGCAAAAGACTACTCAGAAAAAATAGAAACCATAATAATAAATGAAGCATTGCATAAAAAAATGTCTAAGGCATGTAGTGAAAATATAAAAAAATTTAGTATAGAGCAAACTATTTTGAATTTTAATAAATTGGTTGCACAATCAATTGATAGCTCAAGAATTAATGCTAACACATGTACTCCTAAAAAAAACCTTTCTTTTGATGAGGCAAACAAAAAACTAAAAGTTTTGTATATTTGTTCTTTTGATTTTGCCTTGCAACGTTTAAGATTTGCATTTGATAGACTTTACAAAAAAAGAAATCCAAGAGATGTTTTAGTTGTAGGCTTTCATATTATGAGGTTTCTTTTTTATATTCTCACAATTCCTGTAAGATGGCTTTTCTATAAAAATGTTTTTAAATTAAGAATAAGTTATATTCATGACTATATAAATACATTATAATGTTTTTATGCGAGATTTTAATGAGTTACCTTGCATTTTAACATGCACAGGATATGGTGGAACAGGTAGTTCTGCTGGTACTAACATATTAGAAGAATTCTCTTCAGTGTTAAGTTTTGGAAATGCTTTTGAATGTACTTTTATACACGAAGTTGATGGTATACGTGATTTAGAAAAAGCTCTCGATGAAGGACATAGACTAAAAGTAGACTTAGCTTGCAAGCGCTTTTTAAACTTGGTGCAAAATTTAAGTAAGCAAACCTTATATAAAGAGTATTTTGCACCTAACTTTTATGAAAAAACATTACAATATTTAAATAGTATTGGTATTATAGAATATAAAGGTCTCTGGCACAGAGCTTTTGATGCTAATTCTTCTTCAAGAATAGATAAATTTAGACAAAAATTTAGCACTGGTATTTTTAATACCTTGTATAAAAATAAAATTTGTAATACTTATGAGCCTGATGGTTGGACTCTCCATTATTGTCCTATTATTTCTTGTTATTATGGAAACAAACAAGAAGATTTTTACAAAAAGACAAAGAGCTATATTTCAAGTTTATTACAACTTGAAAAATTAGATAATAAATATGTTTTGATTGATCAACTTTTACCTTCCTATGATATATTTGAATATTCTTCGTACTTTTATAAGATAAAAACAATTGTTATCGATCGGGATCCAAGAGATTTATATGCCTTATCTAAAGCAGAATGGGGAGCAAGATTTATTCCAACTCAAAATGTTGATATCTTTATAAAATGGTATAGAGAAACTCGATTTTCTAGAAAAATATACAAAGAAGCAGATAATCTCTGTCTATTTATGAATTTTGAAGAACTTATATATGAATACAACGCTTCGTTAGAAAAAATAATGAATTTTATAGGATTATCTAGTTCAGAACATACAAGAAAATTACAATATTTTGATCCTCAAAATTCCATTAAAAATACTCAAGTTTATAAAAGATACGAAATGCTAAAAGAAGATATAAAAAGAATTGAAACAGAACTAAGTGAATTTTGCTTTGATTTTGAGAAATATCCAAGATTAGATATACAAGTATATCCTAAGAACTATATCTTAACACAAGATATTTATAATGTTGTGGATAATTTTCAACTAAATGGAAAAATATCAAAAGGATATAAAAAAGGATTTTTTTTATACATTTTTAAATGTACTAAATTTTATGATGTTTTTTCTGATTTTAAAACAAGGACAACCTTAAAAAAGAAAATAAAAGGAATAATAAAACTTGTTATTTTATTTTCATTTCTTCCTTTTGAGATTATAGAAACCTTTTTCCATCTTCTCTTTAATAACAAGATTACTTAACTCTCTCTAAAAGAAAGCAATTTTAATCAAAAAGCATAACAAAATATGAAATTTGCATATAAACTATGCTATTCAAAATCTTCTTTATTACTTGCCTCACTTATGTCACATGGATATTTACCATCAAAACATGCACAACAAAAACCACATTTTGCTCCTTCATCTTTCATTGCAGAAAGCATTCCTTCAAAAGAAAGAAAAGCAAGAGAATCAGAGCCTATATATTCTTGTATTTCTTTTATGCTTCTATTATTAGCTATTAAACACTCTTTAGATCCCATGTCTACTCCCATATAACATGGAAAACGAATCGCAGGCGATGCTATTCTTATATGTACTTCTTTTGCACCTGCATCACGCAACATATTGATCAATCTTCTTATTGTTGTCCCCCTAACAATACTATCATCAACAACTATAAGTTTTTTGTCTTTTACAGTATTTTCTAGCACATTAAACTTCATTGCAACGCCTTGCTCTCTTAATTTTTGAGTGGGTTGTATAAAAGTTCTACCTATATATCTATTTTTAGAAAAACCTTCATCATATTTTATTCCTGAAACTTGAGAATATCCTATAGCACTTGATCTCGAAGAATCAGGAATTGCTATAACTGCATCAGCTTCAATAGGTAACGATTTTGCAAGGTATTGTCCAAATCTTACTCTTGCATTATGTATTTGTATACCATTCCAAATACTATCTGGACGAGCAAAATAAATATATTCAAAAATACAGCATGATAAAGGTATATTTGGTTTTATTGCATTAAAAATTTCTACTCCACTATTATTAAATCTAGCAATTTGTCCTGCATCAATTTCTTTTATATCAGAACATCCAAGAGGCAACATCGCACAAGTTTCACTTGCTACAGCCCATATTCCTTCTTGTACTTTTCCATAACATAAAGGTCTAAATCCCCAAGGATCTCTAGCTACATATAAACCTTCTTCAGTTAAAAGTACTATTGAATAAGAACCTTTCCATTCCTTCATGCAATTAGCTATTCGTTCTTTCCATGTTTTTCCTTTTGTTGCAGCCAACATCATAATCATAACTTCAGTGTCAGAAGTTGAAGAAAGTCCTACACCTTGTTCCAACAATTTTTTCCTAAGAGTTTTAGCATTAACCAAATTACCATTATGTGCCAATGCTATTGGACCATGTTGAGTAAGAATATAAAAAGGTTGAATATTTGAGACAACATTATCACCTGTTGTTGAATATCTTGTATGTCCTATTGTAGCAAAACCTTGCAGTTTAGCAATATCTTCCTCTTTAAATACATTTGTTATAAGACCTAGCTTCTTAAACACTCTAATATTTTTTCCATTCAATACTGCTATTCCTGCTGCTTCTTGACCTCTATGTTGTAATGAAAAGAGAGAATAAAAAGCCAAACGAGCTGCATCATCAAAAGAGTTAATTAAATTTAACTCATTAGCATTCCAAATACCTACAACTCCACATTCTTCATGTAGCGTATTTTCAAATTGTGAATCATTAATAATAGCCATTAATTCTTATCTCCAATAAATTCCATGTACGATAATTAATTTATCTTATTGATTTGAGGAACATGCCAAAAGCATGTATATGAATTTATATTAAAAGCCTCTTCCCAAAAGCTTTGCAATGCAAAATTTCTTTCTCTTGAATACACTTTTCCATCAGCTGTCATGGGTAATATTTCTTTTTCACCATGTGAAAAACTTATCCTATTTCCATCTAAGTTTCCAAAATAGTATGTTTTAGTATTTTCTATTTTATTTACAAATGGAATATTTAAAGCCATCCCTATATCTACAGGTATCCAACCATAAGAATCTATATAAAATTCTGCCCACCAATGAAGATAAGTTTTTGTCTCATCCATTATAACACCAGAAATAGGAATGCAAGGAATATTACTTGCACGACACAGTGTTGAAAATAAAAGAGATACATCATAAGGACTGCCTGTTTTGTTTTCTAACATTGATAAAACTGTTTGAGTTCTATCCGAAACTGTTTCTCTAGTTATATTGAAATTTGATATTATATATTCGTATATCTTTTTTGCTTTTAAATAAGTATTCCTTTCGTTTCCAACTATATTACTAATAAGAGCTCTTATCAAAGTATTACCTGAAGGTAATAAATTGGTTTCTTTCGTGTAATAATCATGTAGTTTTTGATTTTGAATTTTCATCGAAATATTCTGAATATTTATATTTGTTATAATTTCATAAGTTGTAGAAGTATATTGCTGTTTTATTGATATTTTATCATCTTCTCTTATATTATCAAATTGATAGATCACACCTTCAGTGTTATTTTGCACTAATGGAGACGGAGCATTAAATATTGCTTCGATATTTGATTGTGAATTTGTTTCTTCTGGTAATGGAATTCTTAAAAAAAGTATGTTATTTTTTTCAGCCTTGACATTTGATATTTCTGTTTCCATAGAAATTAGAAAATTTTGTTTGTTTTGAAAAGATTTAATTCCAGTACTTCCTCTTACATTAAATGGAACAACATTACTTATTCCATTTTTTGATCTAATTGCTATTAATCCTGACTCTGCTCCATCAGGTATTCTTATATGGATTTCCTCGTCACTCCAAAAGTCAAAATCAAAATCTTTTTCAGAACAGTATACAAAAGTTTCAACATTTTTTTTATTTGATAAAAATATGAAATCCTCATTGTACTCTCTTTCTGAAAGGGCTTCTTTTTTAATAAAAATTACATTAGAATCATCCCTTATTGCACCAAAATTGATTCCATATATTTTAATTAAACCACCTATTTCACCAGAATCTCTACTAAGTGCTTCAATACTGGGTTTAGTTTTAATATTTTTTTGTATTTTTACTATAGGAATATCAGCATTACTTGATATAAAAATAGGTTTAGAATAAGTATTTTTAGCTATAACAAATAATAAACCTCCATTACTAATCATGTTACTAGATAAAACAATTTTTGTATCATCCCATTCATTGCATAGTGTTGAAGGAATCATAACATTATCTATTTTTAAAAACGAATCTTCTGCTTCTTCACCAAAATATTTTCCAACAATAGTAATTGTTTCATTCTTATCAAAAACTGTAGGAATTACATTTAAGATTACTGGCGAAAGCCTGCTAAAAAAACCAATCTCCAGCACACAAACACTAACAAGTAAAAAAAGAACAATAAATACAAAAAAACGAAATAATGAATATCTTTGTAATAAATATACAAGTCTATTTAGCATCTTTATTTAAATTTTCGTAAATAGACATATTAATTCTATAAGCATAAGGAAGTTCTACGTTTATATTTGGCATAGTTACAGCAAAATTATTTATATTATCATCTACTGGAGTATATAAAGTGCTAAAACTATTAAAAGTATTAGTAAAATTCCTATAAATTCTATTGTTGTATTTTTTATTAGTTTTAACTACATTAGTCATATTATGCAAGTCAATATTTGTTATTACACTATTATGTTGCCTATAAGACATCGGTACTATAGGAATAAATTCCACCTTTCCCTTATTTAAGGTATATACTTTATCATAGCTAGAATGACGTTGCAAAAGAACAAACAAGAAAGCAAATAAAAAAACTCCAGCAACAGCAGAAGCAACAATCATTCTATAGTTTATTCTAACTGGAAATAAGTTATAATGCCCCTTTTTAATGGAATTACGTTTTAAAAGAAACTTTGCAAAGGATTGATCTAAATCTAGTTCTGGAGTCTCATCATATATCAAAATACTTCGTAAGAGGTTATACTTACTAACAATTCGTCTACATTCTTCACATTGTGATAGATGTAATTCAAACTTTTCTTTCAATAGCGGAGGCATTTCATCATCAACAAAAGCAGAACAAAATTCCTCATTAGGGCAAGTAGACATCATCTTCTCCTATCATTTTTGATAATCGCTTTCTAGCACGGAAAACTCTAATTTTCACGTTTCCTTCTGTAATTCCTAATATATCACCAATTTCCTTATAATTAAGGTCGCTATATTCTTTAAGTTGCAACACCGACTTTAAGTTCTCTGGCAATTTGTCAAATGCTTTCTGCACACATTCAACAGTTTCATCTTTCAAAAGTGTTTCTTCACTTGTAGTAGTTTGATTTGCACTTTCTTTAAAGACTTTTTGATATGCTTTTCTTTCTCTTGCTAACCTCTTTACATAATTGAGTGAAGCATTTCTTACAACCCTTATAAGCCAATATTTTGCATCATCTATTGAAGGAAATACCATTTCTTTTTCTGTCATTTTTATTAGGCAGTCATGGCATATATCTTCAGCGACTTCACGCTTTTTCGTTATATTATATGAAACCTTATAAATGACATTCATAATATTTTCATATATAAAACGAAAATCAGCATCAGATTTAGCACTCAGCATCTTAAACACCCAGTAAACAAAAACATCACATCAATGTTACATTACGATTACTTGAAATCTACAACTTTCCATTTTGTTCCATCAGAAGTATCTTCCAAAACAATATTTTCAGATCTTAAAAGATCTCTTATATTATCCGCTTTTTTATAATCTTTGTCTATCTTTGCTTGATTTCTCTCCTTTATTAATTTCTCTATTCTCTCTATATTTACGTTATCTACATTGTCAGTTGATTCTTTTAGTTTTTTGGCTTCTTTTATTATATCTAACCCTAAAACAGAATCCATCATTGCAATAGCCAGTAATAATTCTATTGATTTTATGTTTTTTTCTCTTATTATTGCTTGTAAATAACTTAATGCATTAGGTGTGTTTAGATCTTTTTCTATTGCTTCTTTAAATTTATGTAAATTTAACATTAATTTTTCATTATTTATATATTGTTTATAATCATCAAATCTAATTTCATTAGATATTTTTTCATACTCATTTATTTTTTCTTTTGAACAATCTTCTATTATATTTTTAACTCTTTCTAATAATTTTTTACGTGCATGCCTAGCAGTTTCCAAAGCTTCCCAAGAAAATGCTAATTGCTTTCTGTAATGCCCCCCAAGTAAAAAAAATCTATAATCCAATGATTCAAATCCAACTTTTATAATATCCTCCAAAACAAACACATTTCCTTCTGATTTTGACATTTTTCCTTTATCAGTGATTAAAAACTCATTATGTAACCAATAATTTACCCATTTTTTTCCTGTTGCACTTTCAGATTGTGCAATTTCATTAGTATGATGTACTCTAATATGGTCAATTCCACCCGTATGTATATCAAAATGTTCACCTAAGTATTTCATGCTCATTGCAGAACATTCAATATGCCATCCAGGATATCCTCGTCCCCAAGGTGAATCCCACAAAAGTGCATGATTTTCAAACTTACTCTTTGTAAACCATAAAACAAAATCATTAGGATTTTTCTTATTCTTATCAATTTCAATTCTTGCCCCAGGCTTTAATGTTTCAATATTTATTCCACTAAGTTTTCCATAGTCTGGAAATGTTGAAATATCAAAATATAAATTACCTTCTGCTGTATATGTATGACCATTTTTTTCTATTATTTTTATTAATTCAATCATATCATCTATATGTTCTGTTGCTTTACATGTAATTGTAGGTCTTTTAATATTCAAACTATCAATATCATTTAAAAATAAATTGATATACATATCTGCAATTTGACTAACTTTTAATCCACTTTCTCTAGCAGATTTTAACATTTTATCTTCACCATCATCACCGTCATCAGATAAATGCCCTATATCAGTTATATTCATAACGTGAGTAACATCATATCCTAAAAACATTAGAGAACGTTTTAATATATCTTGAAAAACATAAGCACGTAAATTACCAATGTGTGCAGCTTTATAAACAGTTGGACCACAACCATAAAATCCCACAACACCTTCATTAATTGGAATAAATTCTTCTATTCTTTTTCCCATTGTGTTATATAATTTAAGACTCATATATCCTTCCCAAATGTTCCACATGGAACATTTTGATTTACATCAAAAATAGCATCTATAGTTATATTTATTTTTTTGATATTCAGATTAGGAAATCTAATATTAAAACTATTTATAATTTTCTTATTTTTCATTCTTATCTGTTGAGCATTGCCAGGATGAGAAACATGTACAAAAAGAGTATTATTTTTAAAGTCATCTAAATAAGAATCTGAAGATAAATTTTCTTGTTCTGAAATTATTTCCCAATAATTATAAATATTTACATCTTTCTTTCTATTTTGCATTCGCTGAGTCAAAATAGAAATGTAAATATCTAATAAATTTGAAAGTTTCTTAACTTCTCTCATTTAACATTCCATCCTCAACAAAAAAAACTTTTGTATCTTTTGTTTTATAATTATTAAATGGTTCTCCATATAGAAAAGTACAAAACAATTGTTCATAAGAAGGTAATAAAGACATAAACTTTTGTCTTTTATCATTATCTAATTCAAGTATAACGTCATCCATCAAAAAAATTGGCTTTTGCTTTAGTTTTTCTGTATAAAATTTTGCTTGTAATGTTCTTAAAACTAAAGACATAAGTCTTTTTTGTCCATTTGAAGATTGTTTATCAAACAACATATTATCCTTAATAAAATTTATTTTATCTCTATGAGGACCAATTATAGAAGATCCCATTTTAATTTCATATACTTTCTTTTTGTTTAATATATCTAATAACTCTTTTTCTGAAGTTGTATCAACTAAAGGTTGATATAAAATAGTTACATTTGCAACTCCAGATATTTTCTCATATATTTTAGGAAATTCATTATTAAACTCTTTAATAAGATTTGTCCTTTTAATAGTAATGGAAATGGCTAAAACTACAAGTTGCATATTATAAGTATCTAGCAATTCTATATTTTTTTGAAGTTTTATAACAGCATTCTTTGCCATTAAAATCTTTAAATAAGTATGTAATAACGATAAATACTCTCTATCATACATAGCCAAACATTGATCAAAGAAAAATCTTTTTCTTGCTTGACTACCAGTAACGAAATCAATATCAGAATTATAAAATAATACACAAGGAACTGTTTTAACTAACTCCTTTCTATCAATTCTTTTCATATCCTTATATATTTCTTTTTTATTTTTATCATAAACAATCGAAATATCATGAGTTATTTCTTCACTTTCTTTATATAATGTTTTTATCTTATAATTATTAGTGCCAGTAGTGGAAATATGAGACTCCGGCATAGTCTTAAAAGAACTTCCATAAGAAGAAATGTACAAAGCCTCTAAAAAATTAGTCTTACCTTGTCCATTTTTACCAACAAGAAACACTTCAGGATATGCAATATTAACATTTGTATTCTTCAAATTTCTAAAATTGAAATAAGAAATGGACAAAAATGACACTTATACAGACTACTCCATTTGCATTGGCATAATAACATGGAATATATTATCTTCTCCAACACCTTTTAATATGATAGCTTTAGTAGGATCATCAAAATCTATTCTTATTTTTTCTGTTGTAATTGTCTTTATTGGTTCTTCAAGATATGTATAATTCAAACTCATTAATACATCTTCACCACTAAAAACACAAGACATTTCCTCCCTTGCAACACCTATTTCACTTTCTTGAGAAGAAATAACTATATTATCATTAGAAAGATTTAAATATACACGTTTTGATTTTTGTTCTACCATTAATGAAACACGCTTTAATGCTTCCAAAAATTCTTTTCTCTCAACTTCAAAAAATCTAGTATGATTTTCTGGTATAACTCTCTCATAATTTGGATATTGCCCATCAATCAATATGGAATAAAATTTATAATTATTAAAAAAGAAAAACACATTCTTTTCTGTTATTCCAATAGAAATAGTTCCTTCATCACTAAGACGTTTATATATGATATTCAATACTTTTGGTAATACTATTATACCCTTAAATTCTTCAATAACAGTGTTTACTATATTTTTTTTCACGACTGCTAATCTTCTTCCGTCTGTTGCTACAAAACATAATTGACCTTCTTTATATTCAATGTATATACCATTTAAGAAATATCGTGTTTCATCATCCGATGTAGCAAAAATAGTATTTTTTATACTCTCTTTAAAATCTTTATTAGGAAGCTCAAAAAACTTCACCCCTTCGGTTTCCAAGAATACAGGAAAGTCATTATCAGGAATTGTTTTTAATTGAAATTTAGCTTTCTTTAAAGATGATCTAACTATCATTTTTTGGTCAGCTTGTTCCATTTCTATTTCTCCTTGTGGAAGAGAAAGAATAATACTAACTAATTTATCACAAAAAACTGTAGTAGAACCTTCTTCTATGACATTAACAGGAATTGTAGTTTCAAAGGCGACTTTTACATCTGTTGCTTTCATAGTAAGTTTTCCATCTTTTGCTATCAATAAAATATTAGAAAGAATGGTTAATGCTGTTTTTGTAGCAATTACTTCTTGAGCTATACTTAATTCTTTAATCAAAACATCTCTATCAAATGTTATTTTCATGACTTTTACTCCTTATCACAGAATAACGGTTATTAATTATATAAATTTAGTAGTCTTAGTTATAGTGGTTGTGAAATTCTTAAAAACACTATAATCACTTTGTATTTACTTAATTTATCTTGTGAATAATTAAGCAACTTTTTATAATTTTTATTTCACAATTCCACAGAATAACTAAAAATAAAATAAATTTCTATATTTATTAACAAGTTATTTAACATTAAAATACAGGTTTATTAACAAGTTATTTGGCGCTTTTCTGTTTTATTATTTTTTGCAAAGCTTCAATTGAAACTTGTATTGAAGGTTCTGATAACACCTGTTCAGTAATTTTTTGATGGGCATATACTACTGTTGTATGATCTTTACCTCCAAAATAAGCTCCTAATTCTGTAGTTGAATATTCTGTCATTTCTCTTGCTAAAAACATTGCATATTGACGTGCAGAAACAATTTTCTTTGTTTTTTTCTTTCCTTTTATATCATTCACGGAAATATTAAAATAATTTGCAACAACATCTAAGATTAATTCTACAGTTATATTAAGATGTTTTTCAGAGGCAAAATCATCAATCAATAATTTTTTAGCATTTTCTAAATCTAATTTTTGATGTGTAAACTCTATATAAGAAACAGCTTTATGAAAAGAAGCTTCCAAATCTCTTACATTTGAAGAAATGTTTTTTGCAATAAGATCAATTATATCTTTTTCAATTTTTATATTGGAAGCTTCATTTTTTTTCATTAAAATTGCAAAACGAGTTTCATATTCAGGTACTTGTATATCCGTGATTATACCACACTTAAAACGTGATTTTAATCTTTCAGGAAAACCTTTTAACTCTGAAGGATGTTCATCAGATGTAAAAACTATCTGCTTTTTATCTTGGTAAAGATGATTAAATGTATGAAATATTTCTTCCTTTACTTGTTCTCCTTTCTCTAAATATTGAATATCATCCATAAGCAAAACATCTACATGTCGATACTTCTTCTTAAAAGATTCCATTGCTGTTACTCTATTAGAAATATTATTTACAGATTGAATAAAATCATTTATAAACGTTTCTGAAGTAACATAAAGAACCTTTAGCTTTTTATGCTTACGAATATGATTTCCTATAGCTTGCAAAAGATGTGTTTTACCTAAACCTACACCACCATATATGAGAAGTGGATTATATGTTGTCTGCCCTGGATTATTTGCAATTGCAATTGCAGCATTAGCAGCATAACTATTTTTGACACCTATAACAAAGTTTTCAAAAGTATACCTTTCATTTAAATCAGAATATTGACTATCAGTTTTTTCTTTCTGAGCCTTTTCTATCTTATTCGAAGTAGATTCTGTTTCTATATTATCATTTGAGTCCATATCTGTATCAACATCAATCTGCAAAGAAATATGATGATTAGAAAGAGAAAATAAATGTTTTTCAATCTTAGTTAGATACTTCTGCATTATCTGATCTTTATGAAATTGAGAAGGAACAGCTAAAATTAAACAATCTTCTTTTGAATCTTTATATTCAAGAGAGTTTAAAAAGATGAATGAAAACTCATCCATTTCTTTTTTTAGAAGTTTTAATGTTTTTTCCCAAAGGGATTCATAATTCAATTCACTCATAATCCATTTATTATACAATTCATTTTATACTTTTATCAATCGTATTAAAGCAAATTATAAATTAAAATTTGTATTAAAGAGAAAATAAATACATTCTATTTAGGATATTTTGTATTTTATTACTGTATTCTGGATCAGATGCCCAGCTTCCAGCTAAATATTTAATTTTTGGAGCTTTTCCTTTTGGATTTACATACTTATAACGAGGATCAACACATTCATTTTTTAGAGGTTTTTTTGAAGCGTATGCTTTTAAGTGTTGGATATGAGCTCTAATTCCTAATACTTCATTTTCAAATGTAACCCCAGTATTATTGGCATCTATAGCACCAAGACCACAAAAATTATTCATATCGCTTTTTACTAAACCTTTAAAAGAAAGAAAGCCAGTTTCCAAACACATTTGAGCAAAAGCTATATCAGAATTGATAGATTCGACTTCACTTTCTTCTATGTATATAGAAGATATCTTAAATACTTTCTGTTCATCCAACTCTGGATTCATGTACATAAGAAATGCTGTTAGTTGAAAACTATTAAGACGTGGTTTACTAGTAATTGTATTTGGTATCGTTGCACAGCTTATAAAGACAAGAGGAAAAAAAATCAATATAATTTTGAAATATTTATTAAAAATACACTTAAAAAGGAAAATCATCATTGTGAGATATCGGATATAAAAAAAAATACATAAGGATAGTTTTTGTCTTATATGTTTTTAAGTGAACGTAGGGTTATTTCAATTTTTCGAATTACCTCATCAGGAGTAGAAGCACCAGAAGCAATTCCTATTCTATCGAATAATTTTATTTTTTTTGGTAGTTCTGTTTCATCTTCTATAAGAAAAGATGGGAGAGAACTCATTTTTGCAGTATTAAATAATCTTTTTGTGTTTGCAGAATTTTTTCCTCCCACGATTAATATGGCTTCTACTTTGTTAAATAAAGTTTTTAAGGCGTTTTGTCTTTCTTCTGTAGCAGGACAAATTGTATTAAAAACTACTAGATTTTTAATCTTTTTCTTTAAAACATTAGAAATCAAAATAAATTCATCTTTTTTTATAGTTGTTTGTGGAATTAAAGCAATTGGTGATTTACTTTCTTGAATCATTGTTGTTGTTACTATATTACTAGCTTCTTTAGCATTTTGAACTATAATACATTTTGCGTTTTTCTTGCTCAAAACATAGCCTTCAATGCCAATTAGTTCTGGATGATTCCTATCTCCTGCGAGAATTATTAATGAATTTTGTGCATAACGTTCTGCTAGTATCCTATTCCTAACTACTCTAGGGCAAGTTGAATTTATTATGTTAATTTTTTTTTCTTCGAGAAGAGAAATAATTTCTGGTGAAACTCCATGGGCTCTTATAACAACAACATCACCTTCTTTAATCTTATTATTTTTTAAATCTTCTTCATTGATTGCTTTGATATTGAGACTTTCTAGCATTTTCAACGTGGTTGGGTTGTGAATTAACTGCCCAAAAGTATAAATACTAGAATTAGGATAGTTTTTTACAGCATTTATAGCAGAGTCAACAGCCTTTTTTACTCCCATGCAATAACCAATTACACTAGAGCGAATAATTTCAATATCTTCATTCATGTTAATTTAGATAAAACGAAGTAATAACAAATATATGTATAAATAGCACTCCAACAGTTAAGTAAGTTTTGAATATGCAAACCGAGTGGTTTGCGATCCCTAAACTGATCGGTTTAGGGGTGCAAAACTTATCGGTTTAGGGTGTGTACATTAGCTAATGTATTTTTTTCATACTAGCTAATAAACGTAACCATGATAAGAACTTTTATAACTTTGGTCTTTTTTTATTTATGCTAATATATTTTCTAATATTCGAGCTCATTTGCATCGCAAACTTTACCAATATATGTGAAAGAACCATCTTCCTCTATAGTTGCAATTAAAAAGATGACATCAGGTGTCTCATCATCTCCACAAATTATAACATAAGTCTCCCCAGCGACTAAGTCCCATTCATTTAATGCTTGCCAAGAAAGCCAAGTATTTTTCCTTGAGAGTTTTGATATCCATCTTCCTTTTTGATTCGTTAAGTCATTTGTAAACTTTTCAACTTCATTTTCGGCTAGATATATAGCAAAAGCTTTTCCCGACCAACCTTCTTCTTCATTGTAATACTCTCGTGGATATTCTTGTTGTGCAAACAAAGTTAAATTAAGGCATGCCAAAAATGCTATTAAGTATATTTTAGTTTGTTTCATGTTTAGCACCTTATTTAACGAAAGCAACAATTTCTTCAATCAGTGCATTTGGAATAGGATATGAAGAATCAGAATAGGTATTAAACTCATCATTTTCATTTTCCACTTCTTTAATCATGTGTGTCATTTTTGCTATTATTGCCATCTTTGTTCCTTTTTTTGCAGATGCTAGCAATTTAGCATTTTCTATTGCTACTTGATGATCTACTGCACCATGTAAAACAAGGATAGGAATGTTCAAACTAGCTATTTCTTTACGTGGTTCATATTTAAACCATGAAATGAGATAGGGTTGAACAGAAGCTCTAAAGATATTTTGCAACATTGCAGACATATCTTTCATAAGCTTTCCTTTCTTTAGATTGTTGACAATTTTTTTGCTTTCTTTTACAAGTGGTTTTGATAATTGTGCCTCTAATTGATCAATAAATAAGTCTCCCGCATTTTTACCAACACCTGCAATAGATATGATGCCATCAATTTTTTCTTCTTTTGCACATAGTATTGAAACAAGAGAGCCTTCACTATGCCCTATCAAAAAGATTTTTTCAAACTTATTCATACCTTTTAGGTTATTAACTATGCTTTTTAAGTCTTGAATATTTGTTTTAAAAACCATGTCTTCTTCTTTCAAACCTTCTACTACACTTTTGCCAACGCCCCTTTTGTCATAACGGAAGCTAGCAATTCCATTCTCACTAAGTGCTTCGGCTAATAATTTATAGGCATCTGTTTTAATTCCAGCTACACTATTTCCGTCTCTGTCAGTGGGTCCAGAGCCCGGTACTATAACACAAATAGTTTTAGCATTTTCTGTTTTAGGTATTGTAAGAGTGCCAAAAAGGTCTACACCTTCAGCTGTTATTGTTATTTCTTGTGCATAAAAAAGAATAATAGCAAAAAAGATCAGTGAAAAAATAATCACTTCTCGCTTAAAACGTAACATGTTTTTCTCCTTGAAATATGATACAATAATTTTCGGTATTTAATAGCATATATTAAGAATAAGGGAAAATGAATCTTAAAGCCTTTTTAATTTTTAGGAGTTTTATTTATGATTGACATTCATGTCCATTTTAGAGATGGTATACAAAGCAAAAAAGAGACGATAAGACATGGGCTTTCTGTAGCAAAAAAATGCGGAATACTTTCTTGTTTTGATATGCCAAATACAGTTCCTCCTCTTACGGATAGAAGGGAAATTTTGAATCGTCTTGAATATGGAGAGGGAATAGCAAAAAAAATTGATGAAAAACTAACTTATAGGGTTTATGCAGGAATTACTAACAATGAAAGACAAATTGAGGAAGTTGTGCAAGTTTATAATGAATTTTTTCCACGTGTTGTCGGCTTTAAAATGTTTGCAGGGCATTCAACAGGAAATATGGGAATACTCGAAAAAGATATGCAACATAAGGTCTATAAAACTCTAACTGAATGTAATTATAAAGGTGTTGTTGCAGTGCATTGTGAAAAAACTCAATTTATGAAAGAAGAACTTTTTGATATAACAAACCCAGAAACGCATAGTCTTGCTCGTCCTCTTATTGCAGAGCTTGAATCTATTAAAGATCAGATTGATTTAGTGAGGGAGACAGGTTTTAAGGGACATCTTCATATTTGTCATATAAGTACAAAAAAAGGTGTGGCTCTTGTGAAAAAGGCAAAAGAAACAGGTGTAGACATTAGCTGTGGGGCAACAGCTCATCATGCTCTTTTGAATATAGAGGCGTATAAAACTCAAGGATTGTTTGCTAAGATGAATCCGCCGTTAAGAGATGAAGAAAATAGAAAAGCAATATTTACCTCTCTTATTTTAGGTGATATTGATTGGATAGAAAGCGATCATGCTCCACACACACTAAAAGATAAAGAATCGGCTGCGTCAGGAGTTCCGGGCTTTGCAGGAACGCTTTTATTGATTAAGGCTTTGCGAAAAGCTGGAGTTTCAGAAGAGAAACTTCACACTCTTTGTGGAGGCAATGTAAATAAGGTATTCTGTTTTAATTTGCCTATCGCTGTGCCAAGCAATGAAGGAATTGACAAAGTGCTTCCTGAAGTACGAGAAGCTTATCCTTTTGATGCGTTTCGTTCTATTATGCTATGAGATTGAAGAGTTTACCCTAATCAATTTTTCAGATTGGTTAGGGTGATTAAGCTATAAAATAGGGAAGCTATTTTTTATAGATCATGCAAGTTGCAGCTTTTTCTACATCTTCTACTGCTTGAAAAAAAGCTTCCACAACAGTTGGGTGAGGATACATTGAATGAAGAATGTCTTCACGTTTTGTTTTGTTAGTGACTAGGGTGCCTATTGCTCCTATCATATCTGTTGCAGAGAGGCACATCATTTGGCAACCGACAAGTCTATCTTCTTCATCAAAAAGAACTTTAATGAAACCAGTTTCACTACCGGAAAGTAAGGACTTACCATTTGCACCCATTGGAACTTTCCCAATTTTAACAGAAATATTTTTTGCTTCTGCTTCTTTTTCTGAAAGACCGACGCTTGCAATTTCTGGAGTTGAATATACACATGAAGGAATTATGTTTAGCTTTTGTTTTTTTGTTTTTGCAGTTAGATTTTCTATTACTAAACAAGCTTGGTTTTCTGCATTATGAGCTAACATAACATTGCCTTTTACAACGTCTCCGATTGCAAAGACATTCTCAACATTTGTTTTTAGATATTCATCTGTAATGATTCCACGTTTATCAAATTCAATTCCTAAGTTTTCAAAACCTTGTGCATTTACATTAGGAATGCGTCCAATTGAAACAATAACAGCGTCTGCTTCTATATTTTCTGTCTTTTCTTTTAATTGATATGTGCAACCTGTTTTTTTTATGTTAGTAACTTTAGCTCCATTTATAATCTTAACCCCTAGTTTTTTTAGGCACAAAGCTTGTTGCATTGCAATATCGCGATCAAAAGGAGGAAGAATTGTTTTTTCGAGTTCAACAATTGTTACTTCTTTGCCAAGTTTTGCATAAACTGTTGCAAATTCAACGCCAATTACGCCACCACCTATGATTATCACACTTTTGAAGTCTATAGGATTTGAAGAGAGAATGTCATCTGAAGTGTAAGCATTTTCTATTCCCTCTATTGGTGGTTTAAAGACAGATGAACCTGTTGCAATAATTAGGTTTTTGAATTCTATATCTTTTCCTTCCACTGAAACGCTATTTTTAGATTTTATAACGCCTTTACCTTTGAATACTTCTACATTTGCATTTTCTAGTAATTTTTCAATTCCATTGATGAGTTTTGCCACAACAGCATTTTTCTTTTCATAGATTGTTGTTATGTCATATTTTATGTTTTGGGCTGAAAGACCTGCATCGTTCTTTTCAAAGCTATGAAAAACTTCTGCAACATGCAAAAAATGTTTTGTGGGAATGCAACCTCTATTTAAGCAAGTGCCCCCCAGACTATCTTGTTCTATTAGAGCTGTCTTAAAACCTTGTCTTCCTGCTTTAATTGCTGCAATATAACCACCAGGACCTGCTCCTAGCACTACAACGTCATACATCATATTAATCCTCCATCATAAAGATAAGTTAGACGTAAAGAAATCTCTAAAATGCCATTAGCCAAAGCTATATAATTGCTGAGAAAATTTGTTAGTATAGACACTACACAACATCCTCATGATGAGAGCAAGCTTTACCTGTTTGAGTCAATTTTTAGAGATATCCATAATTTCTTCATATTACCATTATATTATGTAAAGTTAAAGACGTAAAATATAAAATTATAGTTGACTATTTAAAACTATGGGTATACAATTGACAGTATATCCAAGTACATCATATTTTCACCACTGTAATTTGGTATAGTAAGTGGGATAGGTGTTGTATTTACAAATTAGGAGAGGTATAAAGATGAAAAAAAGAATTTCTTTTGTTGTTATGGTTGTCTTAATGACAATGTTTGTTGAATCTCTTTTTGCACAGAATGAGAAGCAAGTTGTAGGGATTAATCCTGTTCAGGATTCTGTCAAGACAGCTGATAGTGAAAGAGCTGCTAAGAGATTGGATTCTCATATTTCTGCAGCTTTGTTGAAAATTAAAAAAGTTACAGTAGCTAAGAGAGATGGTAATGAGGATTTAAAGGATGTCAACTATTTGTTAGACTTGAATATCACAGAGTACTCTGAAGAGGTGGCAACTGTAAAGAAAATGGTTCAGCGCATTGCAAAATATGCTGTCGAAATAAAATTTGCGAATGTTACCAACAATCACATATTGATTCAAGAAACAATTAAGGGTACTTTTGATGGAGAAAAAGTTCCTACAACAAGTGTTGCTCCAGAAGTTGTTTCATCTGTGATGGAAGCTTTAGCAACAAAGGTTGCAGATAGGGTTACGGCAGAGTTGTTTCCTGTTTCAGTTTTGAAAGTGAGTGAAGGTGGAATTATTACTATTGCTAACTATGGCTTTAGTGTTGGTGAAGTGTTTGATGTTTTCACATCAGGTGAGACTTTTGTTGACGCTAATGGTGTTGAAGTTAAAGATGAGGTTAAGGTGTGCCCTATCATAATTCTTGAGATTTCTGGTAGTACAGCAAGGTGTCTTATTCATACTTTAAAACCTTACAAGTCAACATACAAAACTGCTGTGGTTGAAGTTGGTATGGTCTGTAAACGTGCTAAAGATGCACCTATAGATGAAAAGACTCTTGCACCATTATTCAAACAACTAAAGAAATTAAAGTAATGGTGGACTGTTTGGGGTTTTTCTATTCTCCATAGATTCTAGCGTGTATATGTTTTTCATATACACGCTTTTTTTGTTTTAAAGATTTTAGTTATGCAATTTATGGATTGTTACCTCACTTTACTCTAAATAAAAAATAGATTTCTCCGATATTAAGATCAGGTGGTATTCTATAAAAATTAACTCTTTATAGGGCTTAAAGGAGAAGAGGGATATGACAGTTTCCAATTATGTGCCATTACAAACACTTTCGTATTCGGCATTGCCTAGAATTTCTGCAGGTGGCAGAGCATATATGCCCGTCAATTCAAATCAGGTGATATATGCTCATTTTAAGTATGTTACAGGAATACCTGCGGGAGAAGGTCAAGCAGGTGCAAGTATAGATAAGTTGAGCATATTGAATTCGCTAATAGACAGGCTTGTGGATGCAAAACAAACGGCAATGGCAGAGGCAAAGGCAACAAAGGAAATTCTAAAACAAGAAGATGTTAGTGAAGCTCAAATTGATAGACTTGTTCAGTATTATTTATCCGAAATAAAACGCTTTAATAATATAAAAACGAATTTTGGTTATAACTTGTTGGGGCAGGCAGATCCAATTATAAACTTGACAGCATAAAGGTCTAAAACTATACTTAAGCACCAATATGATGGCTTTTCCTTTTAGGCTGAAAGGTGTTTGTTTAACTATATTTTTTCTTTCTTTTAACTTTGTAGGTTTTTCTGAGACTCTCCAAGTTTTAAAGACTAAGTATTTTGATATTATTTATTCACCTTCATCTGAAGTTAGTGCAACTCTTCTTTGCGAATATGCAGATTCTTATGCTGAAGAAATTGCTTCGCGTTTGAATAAGAAGATTCCGCATAGATATCCTGTGTATCTTTCTTCAAAGTCGGAAGTATTAAATGGATATTACACACTTTTCCCATATCAAAGAATTGTTATTTATGATGCAACTGCAAGTGATGGTGAGTTAGGTAATTCTTATGATTCTATATTAAATGTTTTTTATCATGAATTAACACATGCAATATCTTTGTGGTATTACTTACCTATTCTTTCTCTTTCTTTTGATGAAGGTGTTGCAGTTTTATTTGAAAGTAGAAAAGACCAAGGAAGATTAAATGATCCTTTAATAATGCATCATTTAATGCAAAATAAGATTGATAAGACTACTCCAACTTGGAGAGAGGCAGCAGGGCATCGTGATGTGTATCCCGGAGCTTTTTGGGCTTATATATATGGGGCTTCTTTTCTTTCATATCTAGAAAACATTTATGGAAAAACAGAATATACTAAATTTTTTCATAATAATTTTTTTGTTTTTCCTAAAGCTAAAGCTAAGAATATTTTTAAAAAACCTTTAGAGGAGTTATGGAAAGATTTTATAGAGTCTATTAGTTATCCTGAAAATGTTTTAAAGCCTGAAGTGTTTGCTAAAGAAAGAATGAGTAGTAGTGTTATAGCAAGCACACCAATCACACAAAAAGAAGGGGGGATTGCTTGCTATGATGCTAGCAAAAAAACAGTATATTTTTATGATGTGAATGGAAAAAAACAAAAATTATTTAATGCTCCATCTCTTATAACAGACTTAAACTTTTCTCCTGATGGCTCTTTTTTGCTTGTTGCAGATATTAAGGATGATTGGGGGAAAATGAAGCAAAGACTTTCTATATATGACATAGAAAACAGGAGATTTTTGAATAAGCGAAAATTTTCGGTTCGTTATGCAAGTTTTACAGGAGAAAAAAATATTTGTGCAATTAAGGTTGAAGGACAAAACTCAAAGCTTGTTCTTTTAGATTTTGAGTTGAATGAAAAACAAATATTGTTTAGTTGCGGACCTGGACTTGCATATTCTCATGTTTATAATCCTGTTTATGTCTCAGAGGATAAAATAGCCTTTATTGCTGCAAATGGTCTTAATAGAGACATTCTTTTTTTAAACATAAAAACAAAGGAGATTGAAAAATTAGAAGGGCTAGAGGGATTACCTGCTATCAGATATTTAAAATCTAGTATTATTGATGGAGAAATATTTTTAAGTTTTTCGTGGTGTGATGAGGGAAATCTTTACCGAATGGCACTTTATGACGTAAAAAATAATAAATTAAAAGTGTTGGAAGAAGATATCTCGGCTGGAGTGTTTCAACCTATAGTGCTTGGAAGAAAAGAAGATATATTGAAGATTGCCTATATTGGACTTCATGGAAAATATAATAGCTTATATCAACTTTCAAGTAGTCTTCTTAAAGAAAGAAGTTCTGGTTTGGCTATATTTGACATAGAAAAGAAGGAAGTTATTAGCAAAGCTCCTCATTTTGAAATGGCTAGTACAGCAAGAAAATATAATTATTTTTCTTGGCTTTGGAAGGTTTTGCCACTTCCATATTTACTTCCCTCTTCTAATTGGAAAAATATGGGACAATGGGGCTTTGGTGCTTATCTTTATGGAAAAGATCCTACGGAATTTATTACATTTGATGTAACTCCTGTATTTTATGCAAAGCCTTTTTTTATGGATATTGATTTAAACACATATTTGGATTTTACATCTTTTAAGTTGAGTTTTGCTTTTCATGACAAAAATATTGGATTTGTTGGACGCAACACTGGTTTTTCAATAAATGGAGAAACAGGTTTTTCTTTAGATCAAATAAACAAGAGATTTAGTTTTGGCTCTGGAATGGGGGTTTCAGGTGCTGCTAAATTTCCTGACGATCATTTATCGCATAAGACTCTTTATTCTCACAAACACACTGATTCATTTCTTTCTTATTTTTTGTATGGTAGGTATTCACAATTTGATAAACATTTTAGGCTAGGCACTCCTTTTTTTGCAGTAGATGAGCGAGGTTTTAGCACCTCGGTTAAAACAGATTATCTTTTGAACATAAATTC
This sequence comes from uncultured Treponema sp., assembly GCA_963545065.1. Classification (GTDB taxonomy): domain Bacteria; phylum Spirochaetota; class Spirochaetia; order Treponematales; family Treponemataceae; genus Treponema_B. The sequence goes on along the minus strand of CAUUIE010000014.1, from coordinate 253 downwards.
AAAACATAGTACGTTCATTTTACAAGCAATGGGGAATTTTAATGTTCCTGTAGTTCCAATCAAAATGAAGATAGCCGGATATTATGGATATAACGCATTCTATAGCCCAAATCGTGGTGCTTTTGTGTTCTTAGAAAATAAGAGTTTTCTCTCTACTCTTTCATATTTACCTACGATGATTGAATATCAAAATGTTAATAAGAAGCTTAGTGTTAGTAAAAATAATATTGGCATGTCTTTTGATATTTCTGTT
>CAUUIE010000013.1:0-25038 GCA_963545065.1 uncultured Treponema sp. | reverse complement strand
GTGGACGTAGTTCAGTGGTAGAACGCCAGATTGTGGATCTGGTTGTCGTGGGTTCAAATCCCATCGACCACCCTTTACGTTTAGTTTTTGCGCTTGTAGCTCAGCTGGATAGAGCAACGGACTTCGAATCCGTAGGTCGCACGTTCGAATCGTGTCGGGCGCAAAGAAATGTGTGTTGCATCTTATACCTAAAAAATGAGTGTTTTTGTAAAGTCAAAACTAGCCTTTTAATCTTTAATAAAAGGAGTGGGGTTAATAGGTGTGCTTCTGATGTTTCAAAATAAAAAAATCAATTTAATTTTTAATTAGACACTCTTTTTGAAAAAGTGTATTATACTAGCTTAGTAGTTAAATTATTCTAAAGAATATTTAGGAGTGTTTATATGAGTATAAAAGAGAGAGTGGAAAATCTTCGTGCTAAAATGAAAGACGCGGGTCTTAGTGCATACTATGTTCCATCTTCAGACCCACATCAATGTGAGTATCTACCCGAACATTACAAAACAAGGGCTTTTATGTCTGGTTTTACAGGTTCTGCAGGAACTGTTCTTGTAACAATGGATGAGGCAATTCTTTGGACAGATGGTAGGTATTTTTTACAAGCTGAAAAACAGCTTTCAGGCACACCTTTTGTGTTATACAAAATGGGAGAGTCTGGTGTTCCTACGGTTGTGGAGTATCTTTCTAAAAAATTAAAAAAGGGAGAAAAGCTAGGTTTTGATGGAAAGGTGTTATCTTTAAACATGTTTGAAGAGTTAAAAAAACACTTAGCTAGCGGGGTTGATTTTGCATCAGATAAAGATATGGTGGGTGAGATTTGGAGCGATAGACCTAAAGCTCTTCTTTCTAAAGGGTTTGTTTTAGATGTAAAATATTCAGGGAAGGAAGCAAAAGAAAAGATTGAAGAGGTAAGAGGAAAATTAAAAGAGGCGGGGGCAACATCTACGGTTATTGGAGCTCTTGAAGATGTTTGCTATCTTTTTAATATTAGAGGAAACGACGTCCATTGTAATCCATTTGTTACAGCCTATGCTTTAGTGGATGAAAAAAGAGCTATGCTTTTTATTTCGTCTGAACAATTAACAGATGAAATGAAAAAATATCTTTCTTCTCAAAATGTTGAAATTAAAGATTATAACGATGTTTTTGGTGAAGTTGAAAAGTTACAAGGAACTGTTTACCTTGATGGTTCTAGAACAAATGTTTTCTTATATAGCAAAATAAAAGCAGAGATTAAAAAAGGCGTTAATTTCACTTCATTAATGAAATGTATTAAAAATGATGTAGAACTTTCTAATTTTAGAGAGGCAATGGCTGTAGATGGCGTTGCAATGCTAAGCATTCTAAAATGGGTAGAAGATAATGCAGGGAAAGGCATTACCGAATGGGATGTTAGCGAAAAACTATTAGAATTTAGAAAGAAAGGCGATAAGTTTGTAGAAGAAAGTTTTGAAACTATAGCAGGATATGGTCCTAATGGTGCTATCATTCACTATGCTCCCTCTTCTAATGGTTCTGCAAAGCTAGAGAAAAAAAGCTTTTTCTTACTTGATAGTGGCGGGCACTATTTAACAGGCACTACAGACATTACTCGCACCATTCCATTAGGAGACCTTACAATGGAAGAAAAAGAGAATTACACTGCAGTGTTAAAAGGGCACATTCAGCTAGCACTTGCAAAGTTTAAGAAGGGAACTACAGGCTATGCACTTGATGCAATAACTAGGCAGCCTGTTTGGAGGCTTGGTAAAGATTATAAGCATGGAACAGGGCACGGCGTGGGATATTTACTTTCTGTGCATGAAGGGCCTCAATCCATTTCTTCTAAATTTTTAGATGTTCCTATGGAGCTTGGCATGGTAACATCTGATGAACCTGGTCTATACATTGCAAATAAGCACGGCATTAGAATTGAAAGTCTTATTGCTACAGTGCCTTTTTGCGAAAATGAACATGGCACTTTTTACCAGTTTGAAACAATTACAATTTGCCCTATAGACACACGCCCTATACTAAAAGATAGGCTACTTAAAGAAGAAATTGATTGGTTAAATGATTATCATAAAAAAGTTTATGATATATTGGAAAAAAGAGTGTCTCCTTCTATGCTTCCATTCTTAAAGGAAAAAACACAGGCAATATAAAAAAAGTTAATTTCTTTGTGCAGTGTTATGCTTTGTTGCTATTTTAAGTGCTTATCTTTATTGCTTATTTTTAGCAACAAAGTATTGTTTTTATGTGTTTATATTGAAATTTTACATTTTTGAGATATTATTGTTGATTTGTGTATTGAATATAAATATATAATATTATATAATCGTATGCATTGTAATTATGTTAATGAGGTAGTTGTAGCTTGAAAACTTTAATTATTTTGGAGCAGGATCAGGGTTTATGAGTAATAATAACAGTATAATAGCCGGCTTTGATGATGAGAAAGATGAAAGTTTAACCATAAAACTTCAAAAGGTAGATTCTTTAGGCACTTGTATGGTTATGTTTCTTAATGGATATATAGATACATACAATTCAACTTTTTTCCAAAAACGAGTAGGGAAGGTAATTGAATCAGGATATGTGCATTTAGTGTTTAATTGTGCAAGTCTTAATTATGTTTCTTCTACAGGTATTGGCTCGTTTACAGCTTTTCTAAAGACAGTCAAACCTAAAGGTGGAGATATAGTTTTATTAGACATTCAACCTAAGGTGTATGAAGTGTTTCAGTTATTAGGCTTTGCTCAGTTTTTTAATGTTAAAGATTCTTTAGAAGATGCAGAAGCCTTTTTTAAGGCTGGCACAACAGAGGTGAAAGCTAATACATTTCCACAAGTGTTTGCATGTCCTATTTGTTCTAAAAAACTAAAGGCTACTAAACCAGGTCGCTTTAGATGTTCTGAATGCAAAACGATTCTTGCAATTGATGCAAATGCAAGAGTGTTTTTAGGATAGTAAGATATAAGTTTTAAGTATTTTTTTTAAGCCCTTTGCTTATAAAGATACTTAAGGCTTAAATTTTTAGTGTTATTTATTTCTCATTCAAGTTTAGTTATTGTCTAGTTTTGTTTTTTTTCTTATATTCATTTTACTATGAATACAGAAAAATATACAGTTAAATCAGTTGAAGCTTTAAATGAAGCTTCGTCTTTGGCTAAGAGATATAATCATTCTCTTATAGAAAATGAACATGTTTTATACGCTCTCCTTACACAAGAAAATGGAATTGTGCCTTTTCTTGTAGAAAGAATAGGTGGAGAAAAGGATTCTATTATCTTGGAAATTAAAACTTTGCTAGATAATAAGCCACGTTCAATTGGAGAGTCTTCTTATACAAAATTTTCTTCTAGTGTTGAACACGTTATTGCTATAGCTGAAAAATATGCTACACAATTAAAAGATTCTTATGTTTCTACAGAACATTTTTTACTAGCATTAGTAGAAGATGATGGTAATGTGAGTAAAATCTTAAAAAAATATGGTGTTAATCTAAAAAGTGTTTTACAGGCTCTTAAAGAAACTAGAGGGAATGCACGCGTTACAAGTGATGAGCCTGAAACAACTTTTAATGCATTAGAAAAATATTGCACAGACTTAACTCATTTGGCAAAAGAAAACAAGCTTGATCCTGTAATAGGGCGAGATGATGAGATAAGACGCGTTATGCAAGTTCTTTCTCGAAGAACTAAAAACAATCCTGTTTTAATAGGGGAGCCTGGTGTAGGAAAAACAGCAATCGTAGAAGGTTTGGCACGTAGAATAGCATTAGAAGATGTTCCTGATAGCTTAAAGAAAAAGAAAGTTTTAAGTCTAGATTTAGGTTCTTTAGTGGCTGGAGCAAAATATCGTGGTGAGTTTGAAGAAAGATTAAAGGCAGTTATTAATGAAGCAATTAATTCTCATGGAAATATAATATTGTTTATTGATGAAATGCACACTCTTGTAGGGGCGGGGGCAACAGAAGGTGCTATGGATGCTTCAAATTTACTAAAACCTGCATTGGCTAGAGGTCAACTTCGCTCCATTGGGGCAACTACATTAAATGAATATAGAAAATATATAGAAAAAGATGCAGCTTTAGAAAGGAGATTTCAACAAGTTTATTGTAGTGAGCCTAATGTGGAAGACACAATTTCTATTTTGCGTGGTCTTCAAGAAAAGTATGAAGTGCATCACGGAGTGAGAATTAAAGATGAAGCTTTAATAGCGGCCGCTACTCTTTCAAATCGCTATATTACATCTAGGTTTTTGCCTGATAAAGCTATTGATTTAGTGGATGAGGCGGCAAGTAGGCTTAAGATGGAAATTGAAAGTCAGCCTGTAGACCTTGATGAAGTAGAAAGAAAAATTCTTCAATTAGATATGGAAAAAGTCTCTCTTTCTAAAGAAAAAGATGATTCTTCTTTAGAAAGATTAAAGAAAATTGAAAAAGAGCTTATGGAGCTAAAAGAAAAACGAGATGCTATGAAACTTCAATGGCAAAATGAAAAAAGCAGAATAATAGAAGTTAAAACATATAAAGAAGAACTTGAAAAATTAAGAGTAGAAGAAGAAAAATATATAAGAGATGGGGAGCTTACAAAGGCATCTGAATTAAAATATAGTAAAATACCAGAACTTGAAAAAAAGATTGAAGAAATAAACAAGAAAAATGATGAAATGTTCAAAACTGGTAAACATCTTTTAAGAGAAGAGGTGAGTGAAGAAGATATTGCACGCATTGTTTCTATGTGGACAGGTATTCCTGTTTCTAAAATGATGGCAAATGAAATGCAAAAATATTTAATGTTAGAAGATGTTTTGCAAAAAAGAGTTGTAGGGCAAGAAAAGGCTGTTAAAGCAGTTTGTGATGCTATAAGAAGAAACAAGGCAGGACTTTCTGATAGTACTAAACCTTTAGGAAGTTTTTTATGTATAGGACCTACGGGAGTTGGAAAAACAGAGCTTGCTAAAACTTTAAGTTCATTTTTATTTAATGATGAAGCAGCCCTTACAAGAATTGATATGTCTGAATATATGGAAAAGATTTCTGTAAGTAGGCTAATTGGAGCAGCCCCTGGCTATGTAGGTTATGAAGAGGGAGGTCAGCTTACAGAGGCTGTTAGAAGAAGACCTTATAGTGTGATTTTATTTGATGAAATTGAAAAGGCACATAAGGATGTATTCAATATTTTCTTACAAATATTGGATGATGGAAGGCTTACAGATAGCCAAGGAAGAGTGGTAGATTTTAAAAATACTATAATTATTATGACTAGCAATATTGGAGCCCAATATTTTTTGGAAGATAATACTTCTAATATTAAAAATCTTTTAAACCTGAGTTTATTAATAGAATAGATGAAGTTCTTTTATTTGAAAGGCTAGAAAAAGATACAATTAGAAAAATTGTAGATATTCAAATTGAAAATTTAAATAAAAGACTTGAAGAAAGACATAGAGTTTTGAAAGTGGACGAAAGTGCAAAAGACTTTTTAATGGACAAAGGTTATAATCCGTCCTTTGGAGCTAGACCTCTTAAAAGAGCTATGCAAACAGAAATTGAAAATAAGGTAGCTTATATGATTCTTGAAGGGAAGTTTCCTGAAGGGAAAGCCCTTTTAGTTGAAAAGAAAGGAAATAGTTTAAGTTTTAAAGTTGAATAGCTATGATATTATTGGGGCTTATAGGGCAATCTTGTGCTGGTAAAAATGAAGCAGGAAAGATATTAGAAAAATATGGATGGACTGTTATAGATGCTGATGCAATTAGTCGCTCCATTTTTTGCCAGTGCGAGAAAGAGATTTTAGCTTTGTTCAAAGATGATGGTAGAAAACATAGAGTGAAAATAGAAAAGAAAGATGGTTTTATTGATAAGAAAGCTTTTTCGTCTTTTTTATTTTCTAATACTCATCTTTTAAAAAAAATGGAAGATTTTATTTTGCCCAAAATTAGTTTTGAAATAGAAGCTATGATTAATGATATATTGAAACAAAATGCAAATGCAAAGATTTGCTTAAATGCACCAACTCTTCATAAGACTTTATTTTTTGAACGTTGTTCTTATATATTTTATATAAAGGCAAATTATTTTGTTAGATTTTTTCGTTCCATTAAAAGGGATGGCTTTTGCATCTTTAATATTTATAAAAGATTTTTAAGCCAATCCTCTTTTGACTCTCAATATATTACTAAAAAAACCGATATACTACCCATACTCAATAGTGCGAGCATTAAAAAATTTGAAGAAAATATTAAATGTGCTTTGAATCAAATTGGGCTATTGTAATGGGGGCTTAATCTATTATGGAAGAAAAAAAACTTTTATGGGTGGTGCTATTTATCTCCATTTTTGTTTTAGCAGTGTTTGGCTCTGCTCTTTATTTATACTCTCCTTCAAGGTCACAAAGTCCTTCTTCTTTTGAAGAGCTAGCATATTTAAAGGAAATAAATGATGCTCCTCCTATTGAAAAAATTGATCCTGATATGTGGAGTAGGCAGTTAGATAAAGTTCCTGAATATGAAGAAAATAGGGATGAAAAAAAATTAAATGGTGAGCGAATTACTGTAGTTGATGGTAATGATGTGGAAGACGGAAAAAAGTATATTGATGTTGCAAAGGTAGATTCTAGTAAACTAAAAGAAGATAAAAAGATTTCTAGTGAAGTAGTGAAAGAACTTGGATTTGATGAAAATACTGAGAAAAGTAAAGAAGAGCGGGTTATAGAAAGAATAGAAAAAAAAGATGTAAAAGAGAAAGCATCTAAACAAAAAAATGAAAATATAAAGATTAAAAAGCCTGGTGAGAAGGTGGGGGCTTACACTAAAGAATCTAATAAAAAAATTATTATAGAAAAAAAGAATGTTCCTAGTTCTATTGAGGTGTTATATTGGGTGCAAACAGCTTCTCTTTCTAGTAGATTAAAAGCTGAAAATGCTAGAGACAAACTTGTTTCTAGGCATATGAAAGTGGAGATATTTACTAAAGAAACCAGTGCAGGCTTAACTCATAGAGTTAGAGTGGGACCTTTTAAGAATAATACAGAAGCAGAATATTGGTTAAAAAATATTAAAGAGATTCAAGGTTTTGAAAGTAGTTATATATCTCAAGAACGTATTAGAGTCTAATCTTAAAGAATGTGTCATTTATTGGGGATTTAAGTTTTTTGGAAAAGTACATCTTAAATATAAAAGCGTTTTTGATGTTTTTGTGTTTAAAAACGTCTTGACATATGTATAAGAGAGAACTACAATCGCCTAATGGAATTTACAAAAGAATTTATTGATGGTCTTTCTATTGATGAGTCGTCTATTATAAAAGAAACTTCTCTTTGTGCAGGGGTTTTATTATTTCAAGCAAATGCAGTTATATCACTTCTTAATGAAGGTTGCACCATTCCCTTTATTTCGCGATATAGAAAAGAAAAACATGGGAATTTAAATGAAGTGCAAGTTAAAGATTGCCAAAAGTTTTATAATTCTATTACTAATCTTGAAACTCGCCGTTTAGAAATTATAAAGTCTATATTTAATGAAGGAAAACTCACAGACGTTCTTTATACTAATATTACAAAAGCACGTACTTTGGCAGAGTTAGAGGATATTTATCTTCCATTTAAAAAGAAAAAAAAGACACGTGGAATGCTAGCAATTGAGAAAGGTCTTGAAAGATTAGCTAAGATTATCAAGGTAGAAAATGAGCAAACAATTATAGAAAAAGCTTCTTCTTTTATTAAAACAGATAGTGAAAATGAGAAAATGAATGTTTTAACTATTGAAGATGCAATACAAGGTGCATTAGACATAATTGCAGAAGAAGTTTCACAAGACACTGAAAATAGGAAAGCAATATTTGATTTTTTCTTTGCAACAGGAAAGTTTGTTGTTAAAGGGGTAGGGGATGAAGAACTTGAGAAAATGTCAGTGTATCAAATGTATTGGGATTACACAGAGCCTATAAAGCAAATTAAACCACATAGGGTTTTGGCAATAAATAGAGGTGAAAAAGAAGGTGTTTTAACTGTAAAGTTAGAAGTTGATTTTGATGAAGGTGTGAAAGTATTAGAAAAAAGGTTTGAAATTAATAATAAATATTATAAACAAGCAATTTCTGATGGCTTTTTAAGGCTTCTTTCTCCTGCTGTTTTGCGTGAAATTAGAAACAATTTATTTGATGAAGCAGATACACATGGTATTAATATCTTTAGTGAAAACTTAAAAAATCTTCTTATGGCAAGCCCAATAAAAGGAACACGTGTTTTAGCATTTGATCCGGGCATTAGAACAGGTACAAAATGTGCTGCTTTGGATGAGACAGGAAAGTATTTGGGCTCTTTTGTTATTCATCAAAATAAAGTGGATGAGTCTTCCATTGCTATTATAAAAGCAATAAAAGAATATAATATTTCTCTTGTTGCTATAGGAAATGGAACAGGAAGCCATGAAGTGCAAAATGTTGTTGCAGAGGTGATTAAAACTTCTTGTCCAAATGTACTTTTTACTGTTGTGGACGAAGATGGTGCATCTGTTTATTCTGCAGGAGAGGTGGCAAGGGAAGAGTTTCCTGATTTAGATTTAACAATAAGAGGTGCTATTTCTATTGGTAGAAGATTGCAAGACCCATTAGCTGAGCTTGTGAAGATTGAGCCTAAATCTATTGGTGTAGGCTTATATCAACACGATGTGAATCAAAAAAAACTTATGGAAGAGCTTTCGTCTGTTGTTTCTTCTGTTGTGAATAATGTTGGTGTGAATCTAAATACTGCTAGTGCTTCTTTGTTAAAATATGTTTCAGGTATTAATTCAAGTCTTGCAAAAAAAATTGTATCAAAAAGAGAAGAAAAGGGCATTTTTAAAAATAGAGATGAGTTAAAAGATATTTCGGGAATGGGAGAAAAAACTTTTGAACAGTGTGCTGGTTTTTTGAAAATACCAGAAAGTGAAAATCCACTGGATAATTCTTGGGTTCATCCTGAAAATTACGTGGTAGGTAAAGTTATATATGATATTGTTTCTAAGCATGAAGATGTTTCTAATACTAAAAAAAATGAAATAAAAGCTTTATATAATGTTAGTGATGCAACTCTTGAAGATATAATAGAAGAATTAAAAAAGCCTAATCGCGACCCACGTGAAGATTTTCCAAAACCAATAATGCAACAAGGTGTGCTAAAATTTGAAGATTTGAAAGAGGGAATGATAGTTAAAGGAAAAGTAAAAAACGTTGTAGACTTTGGTGCTTTTGTGGATTTGGGAATTAAAGAAACAGCACTTTTGCATGTCTCTGAAATTAGTGATTCTTTTGTAAAAGACCCTTTGGATATGTTAAAAGTTGGAGAGGTATTGGAGTGTAAAATTTTAGCTCTTGATAGTGATAGAAAGCGTATTAGCCTTAGTAGAAAAATAAATGAGAGCTCTTCAATAAATAAATCTACAGTTAAAAAAGAAGAAAAAGAAGAAAAGAAAGTGGTTATTAAAAAGAAAGTGAAAGTTGAAAATGGGTTTAAAAAAGACGTGAAAAAAAGATTGGAAAATAAAAAAGACCATGAAAAGCAGAAAGTGAAAAGCAATGTGCAAGATGATGGAACTAAATATAACCCTTTTGAGGTTCTTTTAAAAGGTAATAAAAAATAATTTCTTAAGTATTAAAATGGGTATTGCATCTTTTAAATTTCCTTTTATGTCACCTCAAACTTTGAAACAGTGTTTTCCTTTATGTGATAAAGATGGGGTTATTAAAGCAAGAGAAGAAATTAGTAAAATATTGTTTGGAGAGGATAAGAGATTTTTACTTATTGTTGGACCTTGTTCTATTCATGAAGAAACTTCATTGTTTGATTATGCAACTAGATTAGTTAAATTAAAGGAAAAGTATTCTTCTGCCCTTTATATTGTTATGCGTTGCTACCTTGAAAAATCGCGCACTTCGCTTGGATGGCAAGGATTGCTTTCATCTCCAAATATAAATGAAAATCAAAGATTAGACTTAGGCTTAAAAAAAGGAAGAGAGATTTTAGTTAAAGTGGCGAATATGGGGCTTCCTGTAGCTTATGAGGTTATAGATCCGCTTGTAGTTCCATATTTTTCAGATGTGATAAGTTGGGCATCAATAGGAGCTCGTTCTTCTATGAGTCAAATATATCGCTATTTAGCTTCATCTTTTTCTTTTCCTGTTGGGTTTAAAAATACGCTAGAAGGTGATTTAACCTCTCCGTGTAATGGTATTCTTGTTGCAAAAAATGAGCATTCTTTTTTAACTATTGATGATGATGGAAAGGCAGTAATTGCTTGTACTAATGGAAATGACAAATGTCACTTAGTGCTTAGAGGTTATAAAAAAGGCGATGCTTCCATTTCAAATTATGATAAGATTAGTTTGAAAAAAACTCAGGCTGTGTTAGAAGAAAGAGGTTTAACTCCAGCTATTTTAATAGATTCTTCTCATGATAACGCTCATAAAATTCCTTTTATGCAAGAAAAGGCATTTTTAGAAATTATGAAAATGAAATATGAAGGTGAAGACAAAAGTATTTCTGATATGATTAAAGGAGCTATGATTGAAAGTTTTATAAATGAAGGATCAATTTCTCCTAGTGAATATGTTAAAACAAAAGAATATGGTGTTTCTATAACTGATCCTTGTATTAGTTTGGAAAAAACAGAAAGCTTGTTAGATTTAGTGTATAAAAGGTATTTTGATAAAAAGAAATTAGAAAAAAATGATGGTTTAATTAATAAAAATGAAAAGGTAATTCTTAAATCTAAGGATTGGGATGTTAAAAAAACAAAAAAGATTAATATTAAAAAATTAGAAATATATACTGATGGAGCATGTTCGGGAAATCCAGGTAAAGGTGGATGGGCCTTTGTGATTGTTGAAAAAAATAATGTTATTTGTGAAAAAAGTGGTTTTGATGAAGCTAGTACAAATAATCGTATGGAAATGCAAGCTGTGATAGAAGCATTAAAAGAAATACATAGAAGAGGATTTAATGACTTAGATCTTACTATATATACTGACTCTAGTTATGTAAAAAATGGAATTACTGAATGGATAAAAAAATGGAAGGCAAATGGATGGAGATCTTCTTCTAATTCCCCTGTTAAAAATCAAGATTTATGGCTTTCTCTTGATTATCTTTCGTCTTCTCTTGTTCTTTCATGGAAATGGGTTAAAGGACATGCAGGAAATAAATTTAATGAAATGTGCGATAATATGGCTACTTATAGGGCACAGTCAGGAGAAAATGCTCAAAAACATTTAAGTTTTTAGTAATTATCTTAATTTATAAAATTGTGACAAGGAAAAATAATAAAAATGAAATATAAAGGTCTTCCTTCAGTAATTATTATTGGAAAGCCAAATGTTGGAAAATCTACTTTGTTTAATAGATTATTACATAAAAGACGTTCAATAACAGAGCCTACAGCAGGCGTTACTAGAGAGCCTATAGAACATGAAGTAGTCTTATATGAAAAACCAATTTTACTAGTTGATACAGCAGGTTTTTCATTAGATATAGAAAAGCATAATAAATATAGTGTTATAGATGAAATTTCTAGAGAAAAAACTATTGAAGCTATTAAAAAAGCTGATAAGCTTTTGCTTGTTTTGGATGCTACTAATTTTAATTATGAAGATGAAGAGTTTATTGAGTTTTTAAGACCTTTTTTTGATAAATTAATTGTAGCAGTAAATAAAACAGAAGGTGGTAGATATAAAGAAGAGGCATATAATTTTTTACAAAAAGGTTTTTCATCAATTATATTTATTAGTGCAGAGCATGGTGAAAATATCGATGAGCTAATTAAAAATATTTTACATGGGTTAGATTTTTCTAAAGTGAGTGCTGAAAATATTGAAAAACAAGTGAAGATTGCAATTGTAGGAAAGCCAAATACAGGAAAATCTACTCTTTCTAATTATCTAACTGGTAAAAACTCTTCAATTGTTACAAACATAGCAGGAACTACACGAGATGTAATAGAAGGAAGTTTTAAACATAAAGATTATTTGTTTATTATACAAGATACAGCAGGGATTAGAAAAAAAGCAAATATTAAAGAAGATATTGAATATTATTCTGTTATTAGAGCATTGGATAGCATTGAAAAGGCAGATATTGTTTTCCATTTAATTGATGTTAATGAAGGTCTTACAGAACAAGATAAAAAAATTACTTTTTCTGCAACAAAGAAAGGTATTCCACTTATTTTTGTTTTAAATAAGTGTGATTTGGTAGAAAATACAAAACGTAATAAAAAGTTGAATGAAAGAAATATTAAAGTAATGTTTGGAAAAATGAACTATGCACCTGTTGCTTTTATTTCTAGTAAAACAGGAAGTGGTGTGCATGAATTATTAGATTTAGCACTTTCTGTTAACGTTCAATTAAACAAAAAAATTGAAACATCTGCTCTTAATATAGCACTTAAAGATTGGCTTATTCACTTTCCTCCCCCTACTAAGCCAAATATGAGTTTCACTTTTCGATATATTGTTCAAAAAAATGTTCATCCTGTAGAATTTTTGCTATTTGCAAATAGACCAGAGAAGGTAAATGAATCATATCTAAGGTATATCCAAAATAGGATAAGGGAAGACTTAGGCTTTTCCTATATTCCAATATTGTTAAGTGTGAAAGGAAGTCGCACAAGATGGGAAGAACGTTGATAAATTTATGTTTTTATAAGGTTTCAAAATGCAAAATGAAAAGCCATTTTACTCTGAGTTTATAAATAAATGTAAAAAATCTAATACACTAAAAGATCAAAATATAAAAAAGATCAAAGAACAAAAAAACATAGTAAAAAGCCATTCTTATTCTCTTATAAAAGAAAAGGTGAGTGTTTTTAAGGAATTAACAAAAGAAGAATATGACATATTGAATTCTTTTTTGTCTTTTATAGAGCCTGTTTTAAGGTTAAATAAAAAACAAAAAGGGCAAATGATAAAAAATGTTAGGATTTTATTTGAAGAGCTTACTTTAGATCGCAAAAGCAAAAATGTGGATTATTTAAGTGATCCTACCCGCCTTAGTGCATATATTTATTATTATCTTTGGTGGAATTTATATAGACTAGTGCGTCTTTTTAATGCACTTAAGATTGATATAAAAGATGGAGATGTTGTTGGGGACTTTGGATGTGGACCTTTAACAATAATGATGGCTTTGTGGATTTCCAAACCTCACTTTAGAGAAAAAAATATTACTTTTTATTGTGTTGATATATCTTCAAAAGTTATAAAGTTAGGAGAAGAACTTTTTTATTCTTTGTGTGCCTTTACGTCTGGAAATTTTAATGACTTTAAAAAAGAAAGTGTAAAATGGCGAATAAAAAAAGTTGTTGGTAGCTTTGGTGTTCCTATTAATGAAAGGTTGGATTTTTTAGTTTGTGCAAATCTGTTTAATGAAATATATTGGAATAAAATTGAAAATATTAACATTGAAGCGAAAAAACATTCGTCAGTTATGGAGCATTATTTAAAGGATAATACTGGTTTAATTCTTTTAGTAGAACCAGGTCTTCCAATAGGTGGAAAAATTGTTTCTTCTTTTAGGACAGCATTTTTGGAGCATGACTTTAATGTTTTATCTCCTTGTCCACATTATTCAATATGTCCTATACATGGAAAATCATTTAATGGATATAATGTAGCAAAAAACAAATGGTGTCATTTTTCTTTTACTACAACTCACTGTCCAAGTAATCTTTTACAATTTTCTAAAAATGTAAAGTTAAGTAAAAAGACAGCTAGCCTTTCATACCTTTATTGTTCAAAAGAAAAAGGATTGTTAGAAAAAGATAAGGGTGTTATTATTACTTCAAATATGATCACTCTTCCAAATGGAAAAGTTGGGTTTTATGCTTGTTCTTCAAAAGGTTTTTTGCTTTTACAATTTGATGAAAAAAAATCATTGATAAAGAATCTTACAAATGGCTCATATATTAATTTGGAGCTGTCTAAAATTAATGTATCTTTTAAAGACAGAAAAAGTGGAGCTATAATTGTAGAGTTATGAAAAAATAGACTTAAGGCTTCTTATTTTGTAGTATAGACAATTAATATACATTTATATATTATGTATAAATGTATAATCTTAATAATATTCGCAATTTTTGTATTGTAGCACATATAGATCATGGAAAGTCTACTCTTTCAGATCGTTTAATAGAAAAGACTAATATCATAGATAGTCGTAAGATGCGATCTCAAATGACAGATGACATGGATATAGAAAGGGAAAGAGGGATTACAATTAAAAGCCATGCGGTGCGTCTTCCTTATAAAGCTAAAGATGGAAATGATTATATATTGAATTTTGTTGACACTCCAGGGCATGTGGACTTTTCTTATGAAGTTTCGCGCTCTATTGCTTCATGTGAAGGAGCTATTTTAGTTATTGACGCAAGCCAAGGTGTTGAATCGCAAACTCTTTCTAATATGTATTTAGCACTAGAACATGATTTAGATATTCTTCCTGTTATAAACAAAATTGATCTTCCTGCAAGTGATATCTCAGCATGTAAACAACAAATAGATAAAGATTTGGGTCTTGATTCAAGTATTGCTGTTGCTGTTTCTGCAAAAACAGGACAAAATATAGACCTTTTGTTTGAAGCAATTATAAAAAACTTTAGGGCTCCTAGTGGCTCATTAGATAATCCTTTGCAAGCACTTATTTTTGATTGCAACTATGATGCTTATAGAGGCGTTATTGTCCACGTTAGAGTTTTTGAAGGGGAGATAAAAGAAGGGGCTACAATTAAGTTTATTAATAGTAGTTCAGAATACAAGGTTGAAGAGACAGGTTATTTTGTTCTTGATTTAGTAAAAACAAAGTCTTTAAAAGCAGGAGAGGTGGGTTATATAATAGCTGGGATTAAAACTATTTCAGATGTTCGTGTAGGAGACACTATTACAGATGCTACATTTCCTTGTAAAGAAGCTCTTGCAGGTTTTAGGATGGTTAAACCTGTAGTTTTTTCTTCAGTGTACCCAACAGACACAGATGATTATGAGGCTTTGCGAGATGCTTTTGAAAAATTAAAGTTAAACGATGCTAGTTTAACGTGGGAAAAAGATTCGTCTGTTGCACTAGGTCATGGGTTTAGGTGTGGTTTTCTAGGACTTCTTCATTTAGAGATAGTGCAAGAAAGATTAGAAAGAGAATTTAATCAATCTGTAATTTTTACAGCTCCATCGGTTATGTATTCTGTGACTTTAAGAACGGGAGAAAAGATAACATGTGATAATCCTGCAACTTATCCTGATGAGGGAGCAATTGAAGAAACTAGAGAGCCGTATATAAAGGCTACTATTATTACTCCTACAACATATCTTGGAAATATTATGTCTTTGTGTATAGAAAAAAGAGGAACACAAACAAACATGAATTATTTAGATGAAAAAAGAGTGGAAGTAACTTATGAAATGCCCTTGTCTGAAGTTTTGTTTGAGTTTTATGATCGCCTAAAAAGCATTAGTCGTGGGTTTGCCTCTTTTGATTATGATATAATAGATATGAGAGTAACTGATATAGTAAAGGTAGATATATTATTAAATGGTAAACCTGTAGATGCCTTAGCCCAACTTCTTTATAGACCTTCTAGCTATGATAGGTCTCGTATTGTGTGTGAGAAGTTAAAAGAAGAAATTCCTAGGCAGTTATTTAAGATACCAATTCAAGCTGCTATAGGAAGTCAGATTATAGCAAGAGAAACTATATCAGCATTGCGAAAGGATGTTCTTGCAAAGTGTTATGGTGGAGACATTACAAGAAAAAGAAAATTACTGGAAAAGCAAAAAGAAGGAAAGAAAAGAATGAAAATGGTGGGAGATGTAGAAATTCCACAATCTGCATTTTTAGCTGTTTTAAAACATAAAGAATAAATTATTATAATTTTTTTAAGAAAATTGGTGTAAAAATTACATGAAAGATAATATTGATATATATGAAGAACTTCATAAAGATGCTAAAAGTAAAGCTAGGCTTGGTATTTTGCATTTACCACATGGAATAGTGAGAACTCCGTCTTTTATGCCTGTGGGCACTTTAGCAACTGTTAAAGCAATGAAAAAAGATGATTTAGAAGCACTAGGATTTGATATAATTTTAGCAAATACTTATCATCTTAATTTGCGTCCTGGAGCACCTGTTATAGAGCATGCTGGTGGGTTGCATGGTTTTACAGGATGGAATAGGAATTTTTTAACTGATTCAGGGGGCTTTCAAGTTTTTTCTCTTTCTAAGCTTAGAACAATAACAGAAGAAGGAGTTAAGTTTCAAAGTCATATAGATGGTTCATATCATGTATTCACACCAGAAAGTGTAGTAAATTTACAATCAAAATTTAATAGTGATATTCAAATGCAGCTTGATATTCTTTCTCCTTACGGTTCTGACAAAAAGGAGACAGAGAAACATTTAAATCTTACAATAAATTATATGAAAAGAGCATTTGATGCATGGCATAATACACCACCTTCATACCAAGGTTCTCTTTTTCCAATTATGCAAGGTGGTTTTTATAAAGATTTAAGACAAAAAAGCTTAGAAGCTATTTTGGAATGTTCTCCTAGAGGTATTGCAATAGGTGGACTTTCTATTGGAGAGCCAAAAGAGATATATAATGAATTTTTATCATATTCTGCTTCTATAATTCCTAGAAATAAACCTATATATGTAATGGGAATTGGAACACCACAATATATTTTAGAAGCTGTAAAAAATGGTGTTGATCTTTTTGATTGTGTTTTACCTTCTAGAAATGCTAGAAATGGTAATCTTTTCACATTCAACGGTCCTATTTCTATAAAACAAAAACAGTATGAGTATGATAATACGCCTATAGATTTTCGTTGTAATTGTTCTGTTTGTAGAAGATACACAAAATCATATTTACGCCATCTTTTTAAATCCAAAGAGATATTATATTCAATACTTGCAACATATCATAATTTAGCATTTTTAAGTAACTTAATGTTTAAAATTAGAGATGCAATACAAAAAGATAGATTCATCCATTTTTATAATACTTTTTTAAATATTTATGGAAAATAATGTGCAAAAGATATATTTAACTCATTTATTAAATAATATATCACATTAGAAAATATGATTAAAGAATGTTTTACATTATTTTGCACCTTCTTTAAGATAGGGGCTTTTACTTTTGGCGGTGGTATAGCAATGTTACCTATGCTAAAAAAATATTTAGTTGAAGACCTTCATTATATAAAAGAAGAAGAAATGCTAGACTATTTTGCAATAAGCCAATGTACACCTGGCGTTATAGCTGTAAATATTGCAACATTTGTAGGTTTTAAAAGAGGTGGCTTTTGGGGGGCATTAATGGCAACACTTGGTGTTGTTTTTCCATCTTTTTTAATAATTGTTATTCTTGCTCACTTTATTTCTAATGCTTCTAATGTTGTATGGTTTGAAAAAGTTGTAAAAGGAGTGAACATAGCTGTTACCTCTCTTTTAGTTCGCTCTTTTGTTCCTATAAGCAAAAAGACTATTATAGATGTTCCAACATTTTTTATTTTTTTTATTTCGTTTATTGCAATTGTCTTTTTTAGTATCTCTGCCTTTTATATTGTTATTATAAGTGGTGTTTTAGGTTATATAATTAAAGGATTGAATAATAAAAAAAAATAAATATTTAAGGTGGCAAGTTATGAGAAAAATCATATATATACTAGATGCTTATGCTTTTATATATCGCTCTTATTATGCCTTTAATGAAAGGGCACTTATAAATAAAGAAGGTATGAATGTTTCTAGCATATTTGGTTTTTTCAAAAGTCTTTATGTTTTATTAAAAATATATAATCCAAATTATTTTGTTGTTGCCTTAGACTCTAGAGTTCCTACATTTAGGCATAAAATGTACCCACAGTATAAAGCAAATAGAAAAAAAACACCAGAAGATTTGCACAAGCAAATTCTTTTTATAATAAATATATTAGAACAAATAGGTTTTTCAACATGTTATCATGATGAGTATGAAGCAGATGACATTATTGCTTCTGTTATTGCAAGATGCGAAAAAGAAGGCTATGAAGCCCGCATAATATCGGGCGATAAAGATTTATTACAATTGATAAATGATAACATAAAAGTGATAAAACAAGATGCAAAAGGTAAATGGATAATTTATGAAAAAGCTGATGTAGAAAAAGATTGGGGAGTGCCTCCATCTTTAATGTTAGACCTTCTTTCTATTACAGGAGATGTTTCAGACAATGTGCCTGGTATAAAAGGTATTGGTATAAAAGGTGCTCAAAAATTACTCTTAGAATATAAAAGCTTAGAAGGAATATATCAAAATATAGAAAAAATAAAAGGTGCACAAAAACAAAAATTAATTGATGGAAAACATGATGCTTTTTTTTCTAAAAAATTAATAAACTTGAATAATACTATAAATATTGAAACATTAGATGTGTATTCTATAAAGCATATAGAATTAAGCAAAGCTATTCCAATATTTGAAAAATTGCAAATGCCTTCGCTTTCAAAATTATATAGTGAAACAATTTCTAACCTTGGACTTTCGAATCAAAATGAACAATATACTATAGAAAAGCAAGAAAAACTTCCTAAAATTAAACATTTTAGTATTGAAGAAATTAAAACAGTTGACGGGTTAGAAAACTTTTTAAAAATGATTGCTAAAAAAACTGAAGTTACGCTTTCAATATATAAAAAGGATGATTATAACACTTTGTGTTTTATATTTAATTTAGGAGAAGAAAAGCAATATTATTTTGCATTGTCTTTTGATGGAAAAGATTTGGATGCTTTGCTAATTAATGATAAATTAAAGGCGATAAATGATGTTTTTTTATCTAACACACTATTTATTGTATATGATGGGAAATCTATTTATCACAAAATAAAAGATTTAACACCAAAACTCGAATTTCCTTCTCATATATTTGATGTTATGATTGCAGCTTATTTAATAGAGCCTGATAGAAAAGAATATGATCTTTTATCTTTATCTAAAACATTTATTGAAGATTTTCCTAATAAAAAAGATAATTTAAGTTTTAATGAAAAATCTAATATAACAGAAATTCTATATTCAGTCTTTTTATCTAAATTAAAAAATAATAACTTGTTATCTCTTTTTAATACAATAGAAATGCCTCTTTTAGTGTTACTTGGAGATATGGAAAGAAAAGGAATTAAGATAGATAAAAACATTCTTTTAAGTTTTTCTTTTGAGTTAAAAGAAAAACTTAAAAAATTAGAAGAAAAAGCTATAATAGAAGCAGGTCATGAGTTTAATATTGCATCTTATAAACAGCTTCAAAAACTTCTTTTTGAAGAACGCGGTTTAAAACCTATAAAAAAAAACAAACAAGGATTTTCCACTTCGAGTGAAGTATTAGAAAGGTTAGTTAATTACGATCCACTTCCAGCAATAATTTTAGAACATAGAATGCTTTCAAAATTAGAGTCCACATACACTCATTCTTTAATTGAAGAAGCAGATGAAAAAGATAGAATACATACTCATTTTATACAAACAGGGGCGGCAACAGGTCGTCTTTCAAGCCAAACACCAAATTTGCAAAATATACCTGTTCATAATGCCTTAGGATTACGCATAAGAGAGGCTTTTTGTGCAGAAGACGGAAAACTTTTAATTTCTTCAGATTATTCTCAGATTGAACTTGTAGTTTTAGCTCATATTTCAGGTGATAAAGTATTAAAAAATATAATAACAGAAGGGATTGATGTTCATAAAAGAACAGCTAGTGTTATTTTTAATGTTGATGAACACCTTATCACTCAAGAAATGAGGGCAATGGCAAAAGCAGTAAATTTTGGTGTAATATATGGAATGAGTGCTTACGGTCTTTCTGAAGAACTTCACATTTCAAGAAGTGCAGCTTCCTCTTTCATTTGTTCATATTTTTCTAACTATAAAGGGGTGAAAGACTTTATTGAAAAAGTTTATATTGAATGTGAAGAAAAAGGATATGTTGAAACTATTATGGGGCACAGACGTTATGTAAATGAAATTAAAAGCAATCATAAAAAGACAAAAGAATTGGGAAGACGTATTGCTGTAAATACTATAATACAAGGTTCTGCTGCAGATATAATGAAAAAAGCTATGTTAGATGTTTGGAATGCATTAAAAGTTTCACATCTTAATGCTTCAATATTATTACAAGTGCATGATGAACTCATTATTGAAAGTGTGGAAAAGGGTGCAGATGAAGTGATGAATATTGTTAAAAAAACAATGGAAAATGCATATCCACTTTCTATACCTTTACGTGTTTCTATTTCTAAAGGCAAAACATGGGCTAGTCTTTAAAAACTATTGATAGTATTAAAACACTAAATTTTTATTATATTAGGCATATATTTACTACTTGAATAGATGTTTACCTTTTGCTAGTATCACATTTTTAATAAGCATTAAATGGAGATTTTTTTATGCAAACAATTGCATCTTTGGGAAAATATACATTCCAACACTTATTAGAAAACAGTGTAAAACTTTTTTCAAATCGTCCTGCTGTCTCTTTTGCTAATGAAGAGCCTATTACATACAAAGAGTTTTATAAAAGAGTTCAAAATGGGAAAAAACTTCTTACTAATTTAGGTATAAAAAAAGGTGATCATATTGCAATACTATCACCTTCTTCGCCATTTTGGGGCATTTCATACTTTTCTATTGTGCTATTAGGATGTGTTGCAGTTCCTTTATTGCATGATTTTACAGAAACTGAAGTTTCTTCTTGTTTAAAACATTCTGGAGCAAAAGCCATTTTTGTATCAAGCAAAATGCTTAATAAATTAAACAAAATGGAAAACATTGATATAGTAATTAATATTGAAGATAATTCTATTATTAAAGGAACAATAAAAAATGATAGTGAAGCACCTTATCATCTTTGTGAAGAACAAGATTTAGCTTCTATTATATATACTTCAGGAACTACGGGGCGATCTAAAGGTGTAATGCTGACTCATAAAAACTTAGTTTTTACAGCAATAGCAGGGCAAGAGGCACAAAGAATTAACTGTTATGATATAGCAGTTTCTATTCTTCCTATGTCTCATGTATATGAGTTTACAATTGGTTTTATTATGTTCATTTTAAATGGAGCTTTAATATATTATCTAGGAGGTCCACCCATTCCAAGGACACTTCTTCCTGTCCTTTCAAAAGTAAGACCTCAATTTATGTTAGTTGTTCCTATGGTAATAGAAAAAATATATAAACAAAAAGTGCTTCCTGCTTTAAGTGCATCAAAACTTATAGCATTCTTATATAAATGTCCTCTTACAAAAGGAATGGTTTTAAGAAAAGCAGGCAAGAAACTTAAAAAAACATTTGGTGGTAGGTTAAAGTTTTTTGGAATTGGGGGAGCAAAAATTGATCCTACTGTAGAGCAGTTTATGAAAGATGCTCATTTTCCATACTCTATTGGATATGGTCTTACTGAAACATCTCCATTGGTTCTATACTCCTCTGTTGGTAAAACTCGTGTTGGATATTTAGGGCATAAACTAAAAGATATTGAAATTAGAATAGAAAATCCTGATTCTAAAACAGGAGTAGGGGAGCTAGTAGTTAAAGGTGCAAATGTAATGAAAGGATATTATAACGATCCAGCACTTACATTAAATGCATTCACAGAAGATGGCTTTTTTAAGACTGGTGACTTATGCAAAATAGACAAAAAAGGTTGGGTATCTCTTATGGGGCGTTCTAAGAATATGATTTTAAGCTCGAGTGGTGAAAATATATACCCAGAGGATATAGAATTTATAATAAACCAACATCCATTAGTTTCAGAATCTTTAGTCATTGAAGGAGAGAATTCTTCACTTGTAGCCTATGTTAAACTAGATGAAGAAAAACTAAATAAAGTAGCAAATCAAAATGCAAATAAAACATTTACTGAAAACATTCAAGGAGCTGTTTCTGAATGGTCTGAAGCATTCATATATAAAAAAGAAGAACTTCTTAATGAAATTAAATTTTTCATTAATAGCAATGTTAATAGAATTTCTCATGTAGATATTGTAAAAATTGTTTCTGAATTTGAAAAAACTGCAAGTCAAAAGATTAAACGTTATATATATTCTGAAAAAGAAAACAAAAAAAATGAGAAATAGCTATATTTATAATTTTATAATAAATATTCTTTATTTTATTGTTTGTTTTCTAATTTTATTTATAGCATCTGGTACCTTAATTGCTCTTATGAATAAAGAAGAAAAAACATATACTGATGAAAGTGCACTTAAAAGTAATCCATATATTTTAAGGAATGGTAAAGCAATATATTCAGAAATAAAACAAATAAGAATTACATCTTCTGATGAAGAACCTGCTACAATTGTTTTAGAACCTTTTTTAGAATATGATGTTACTAATATTCCTTTACAAGAAGAGATTGTACAAAAAAAAGATATTATAAGAGAGTGCATAAAAAAATGGTTTTTATCTAGATCATGGATTAGCATAGAAAGCCAAAAAGAAAGTGATCTTAAAAAAGCTTTACTTATTGAAATAAATACATCTTTAACTTTAGGTTCAGTATCTGCAATATATTTTGAAGACTTTCAAATACTCCATTAAGCATATATTCATTTAAGCTATGTTAGAAAAAATAATAATTTCTAACATAGCTACAATATATTATTAACTTTAAAAACATTAAATTTTCATTACTAACCTAATACCTGCACGTGGATCTTCTGCTTTGAATCTAGATCCAACAGATATAATGCAGACAAGAGTATAATCGCCACCTCTTATTACCCTATTTTGATGTTCTTTTGAATAAGGCATTCCAATTGGGTCCTCTACAAATCCTTTTTCTACATCAGCAAAAATATCAAAACAATACTCTCCAACATTACCAGACATATCACAAAGACCTAATGCATTAGCTTCCTTTTGTCCTACTCTAATATATTTATCATCATTTAATGAAAATATCTTTTTAAGGCTTCCATTAATGTAGTAAGACATCACATTAGCATATTTATACATTTCATCTTTTAATTGTTCCCAATATTTTCTTGCTTTAGAACTTTTTTTAAGACCAAGCCTAACATGATCAATTTTTTCATATCCTATTGGTAATTTTGCACCACTTACACTATCTAATTTTGTTAAATAAATACTACCATATTTTTCTGCATTCACTTTATCATCGCCTTGGTATCTAGCAGCATATTCCCATTCCGCTTCTGTAGGAAGCCTATAACCTTTTTTACTTTTATCATAATATGGATTTAAAGCTTCACTAGAAGTTGCATCTTTTATTATATTGTTATTTGCTTCACTTATCCTATAAACACACTCTTCATCACTTCCATTCATTAACTCAGTATATGCATTAGTCCAAACAATTGCATCAGTCCAGTATATTCCTGTTATAGGCTTTAGTGGATCTGGCATAAAATAATCGGCAGCATATACATAAAAGTCAGATTTAGGATTAAATTTATATCCATTCTTAATTGCCCAATTATAAACAATGCTCCATATTTCATATGTTAATTCATATTTTGCAATTTTAAATTTATTAAGTTTTACCTTTCTTCCTTCAATAAAAACGCCTCTTTGATTCAAATTATCAAGTTCATAAGAAAAATAATCATTTGAATTGTGCCCTATAATTCCTTCTTCTACAGGAGCTATTTCTATCATATCTCTATAATTAAGAGTATTAATTTTTTCTATATCATCCTTATTTGTTAATTTATTTTTAGCATTTTCTGTTTGTTTTAAAGAGTTTTCGCTCTTTTTTATCATTACTATATTTGGAGTTCTTAAGTTCTTTTTACAAGAAAATAAAAAGATTGTTATTAAGCAAAAATAAAAAAAACATTGAAAAAGGCATTTCTTTTTTTTCATATAATCTCCTTAAGATAATACATAAAATTAATTATGCTTTATATTAAGAATATATGATCTTTTATCCTTGCTTTGCCTCAAAAAAAAAGGAGAGAATTTTATTATATAGCATATGTGTAATTCTGCTTTTTTTATAATATGGGCTTTTTATAAGAGTTTAATAATAATCTTAAATTAGTTTTTAAAAAAACACTAATTATAAAGATTTACACTATCTAATTATTTTAAATATTTTATAATTTTTTACACTTATTTTTTCTTTTTCTATAGAAGTAACTTTAGCATAAGGATGATCTTTTGAAATTGCTTTTATAAATTCTTCAACCCTATCTGAATATCCTTCAACCTCAACTTCAACAGTATTTTCATCAGATAAGTTTTTAACATAACCTTTAACATTTAACTTTATTGCTAAACATTCTGTCCAAAATCTAAAGCCAACATGTTGCACTCTACCAACTACTAATATATGATATGCTACATACTCTTTACTCATTTATTTTCTCCTAATGCAACACCTTCAAGATCAAAACTACTTACTTTATTAATTTTAACAAAAACTAATTCTCCCTCTTTGATTTTATTTCCATCTATTGACATATTGCTTTCTTTATATGTAATAATTATTACACCGTCTACGTCAGGTGCTTGAAACCATGCACGTCCAATTGCAATTTTTTCATTTTCTTCTTCAACTATTTCTTCAACTAAAACAAGAAGTATTTCACCTAAAAATCTTAAAAGAAGGGAGGTAGTAATTTCTTCTTGTTCTTCTTCTAGTATTTCTTTTCTAATTTTTTTTGTTTTCTCTTTTACGTGTCCTTTCATTAAAAATGCAGGCGTATCCTCTTCTTTAGAGTAAGTAAATACTCCAGACCAAAATGTTTTTAATTCTTTTAAAAATTTAAGAGTTTTAGAAAAATCGTCATCAGTTTCAGATGGAAAGCCAACTAAAAACGTTGTACGTATCACAGCAGTTTTATACTTAGTATTTTTAAAAGCATTTTTTATAGTGTTCACTAATTGTAAATATGTATTAAAAGAGCCCTTTCTATTCATTTGCTTTATAATTTTATCTGAGCCTGATTGAAAAGGAATATCAAAATATGGCAAAAATCTTTCATCACTTGCCATAATTGGTAAAATATCTAT
>CAUUIE010000012.1:0-25214 GCA_963545065.1 uncultured Treponema sp. | reverse complement strand
GGGCTTTTTCAATAAAAGAAGAGAAAACAAAATTAAAGCAAATGACATGAATACACATAATTTTACTAAAATATCTATTAAAAAGGTGTTTTTATTAAATCTCTTATTATGAATATATATCTAATTTTAAATTATTAAAACCCCATGTCTTTTATTTAAGTATTGAAACACATCTAATTTTAACTTATAATAAAGCTATCATGGAAGAACAGAAAAAACTTACTGTAGATAAGCAGAAATTGTTAAATGCAATTAATATGGGAGCACCAATTTCAATAACGTCTTATACACTCCCGCGTGCCACAGAGGCTTTTATGATGGATGTAACCTCTGTGTTTTTACAATTATTGCACCGCGATGATATAATTGATTGCATAACTTATTGTTTAAAAGAGCTTACTACGAATGCAAAAAAAGCAAATACAAAGCGAATATATTTTGCAGAAAAGAAGTTAGATCTTTTTAAACCTTCAGATTATGAAAAGGGTATGAAAGAGTTTAAAGAAGAAACTTTGAATAATCAAGCTCATTATTTGCAACTTCAAAAAGATGCAAGATTATATGTAAGGGTAACTCTGCATGCTTCAGATAGTGTGATTAAAATAAAAGTTCAAAACAATTCACAGATGACAAAAACAGAGTTTAAACGTATGTTTGATAAAGTTGCAAGAGCTAAACAATTCACTAGTTTAAATGATGCTATGTCTCAAATATTAGATAGCTCTGAAGGTGCGGGTCTTGGAATTGTTATTATGATCCTTATGCTAAAAAAAATAGGACTTGGCATTGATGCTTTTGATTTTACAAGTGAAAACGGAGTAACAGAAAGCACTATTACCATTCCTAGGAATATGGCGTTTAAAAAAGATATTGAAAAACTGGCAGATTCCATAACGCAATTTATAGATAAAGTGCCTCAATTCCCAAAGAGAGTTACAGGTCTTCAAGAGGCAATGAGAGACCCAGACGTTAAGATTTCTAAGATTGCTGCATTAATTAGTGAAGACATTGGTTTTGCAACAGATTTATTAAAGTGTGTTAACTCTGCCGCTTTTGGTCTTTCTAAAAAGTGTATGAATATAGCAGAAGCTGTAAAGCTTATGGGATTGCGTGGCATTCAAAATATGGTATATTCTCTTACGAGCATGCAAATTTTAGGAAGCACAGAAGAAGATCAAAAAAAGCTTTGGGACGACGCTTATAAGCTTGCTTTTTATTCTTTGAATGTTGCAAAAATGCAAGAAGATAAAGGAATAATAGAAGACTCTTATATTTGTGGTCTTTTGCATTATCTAGGAAAAATAGTGTTTAGTTCTGTGTATCCTGAAACTGTGGTTAAATTGTCTGAATTGCAAGCAGAAAAAAACATTCCTATCCAAGTTATGGACTATATTATGCAAGGAATGGGCTATTCTGCAATTGGAGCAAGTTTAGCAACAAGATGGAATTTGCCTAAGCCAATAATAGACACAATAAAATATAAAAATAACTATAATGAAGCTCCAGACGAAACTAAAGACTTAGTTATGACAATTTGTTTTGCAGATTTTATGAAATGCTTTTCAGAGAAAGTGATTGAATATTATCAAATCCCCGATGATTTATTAAAAAAATTCAAGATAAAAAACGAAGCTGAGCTAGCTATATTGTGCGAAAAACTTGAAGCAACGTTTAAAAATAGTCAAGTAATAGAATAGATTTTTTTCACGCTAAAGTTAAATGCCTTTATAATGTTGCAGTAGGGCGATGATGTTTAAACTGTCGGAATTGGCATTTATAAAATAGAAAGTGTTTGTAGGCAAAAAAAACAAAAACCCGCAATATAAGTTATTGCGGGTTTTTAATGAAATTGAAAATTACATGTAAAAATGGGAAAAATTACTCTAACAATCTTGATTCTATTATCTGTCTAAAATCAAAGTTTTCTATTTGTAAGTAGTATGAAGCTACATCAATTAAAGATGCCATAGGTGCTAAGCCTATTACTTCAGTGCCAACAGCCGAAACTCCGTAACGAGCTGCTTCCATTTTTACCATTTCATAAGCTTGGTATAATGAAGTTTTTGTATAATCTGTCATGTTCATAGAAACTTGGACAATTCCACGTTCTTGAAGTTCTACTCCCATAGCTTTAACATATCTTAAGCCACCACCAATATAACGTACTTTTTTTGCAATGTTATCTGCAATTTCTTTATTATTTGTTGCAAGGTTTACATTAAAAGCAACAAGTGGCATTCGGCATCCAACTGCTGTAACTCCTGCTGTTGGATGTATTTCAGCTTTTCCAAAATCTGGTTTCCATTCTGGAAGTTTTATTTTTTCTTTCATTCCTTCGAATTGTCCTTTCCTAATAGTAGAAAGGTTTTCGCGTATGGGGCTAGAAGCAGACTTTTCATATAAAAACACAGGTATTTCATATTTTTCTGCAATTTGTTTGCCAACCACTTTGGAAAGTTCAATGCATTCTTCCATATTAGAATTTTTAATTGGAATGAATGGAACCACGTCAGTAGCACCCATTCTAGGATGGGCTCCTTCATGTTTTCTAAGATCTATTAGTTTTGAAGCAACACCTACAGCTTCCACAACTGCAGGGGCTAAAGCTTCTGGCGTTCCAATAATAGTTACTACAGAGCGATTATGATCTTTGTCTGCTTCATAGTCTAAAAGCTTTAAGTCTTCTTTGCCTCTAAAAACTTGGACAATGCTTTCTAATACTTGAGAGTCTCGCCCGTTACTAAAATTAGGAACACACTCTATTATTTTATTCATAAAACACCTCGATTTTTCTCAAAAAAAAATTTAAGAAACAACAATATCAAGTTTTGACACTTAACCTGTCATTATTTTATCATAATAAGCGTATTTTAACAATTCCACTATTAGCAATAGATAATTTTTAATTATTAATGGGCAAAGAATTATAAAAATATGTAATAATTATTGTGTGATTACTTTTAATGTTTTAAAATATAAAGTTAGTTTTGTCCCCTCTATTATTTTATCTCTTTTTTTATGTTGTTTTTTTTATTCTTTATATCTTTTTAAAAGCAAGTGGTTGGCTATAGGTTTCTTTGTTTTAAGTTTATTTCTATTGTTAATTTTTATAATTTTAAAAATTAAAAGATTAATTTTTAAAAACATTTTTATCTTTTGTTCTTGCATTATTTTTGCTTTAACCACTTCTAGCATTGCATATGTTCATTTTTTAATTTTAAACATGCCAGTTTTTACATTAGCTAAAGAGAAGAAAATTGAAAAAATTACTTTCTTTTTAACCAGTGATGTCCACCCTGTAGGTGATAAATATTATAAAGCGAATGCAAAAATTATTTCTTGCAAAACAAAAGAAGGGAATGCTTATTCATGTGAAGGGAATGTTTTAGTGTTTTTTCCTAGTGTATTAATAAGGCAAAACTATGCAGGGCATAATACTCTTAAAAAAGACATAGATGGCATTACTATTTTTTATAGGGGTATGAAGATGGAGGCAGAAGGACGATTTTCCTTAAAAAGAAAAGATGAAATGTTGTTATATTCAAAAAGTGCTTTTTTTGTTTTAAGTAATGAAGCTCCTAAATTTTTAGGCTGGAAATCTTTAATATATAAAACAAGAGCAAATATGAGGTTTTATTTAAATCGCATGCTTTATGGTTGGAATAAGGCAGGTTATCTTTTATTGGCTCTTCTTTCTGGGAATAAGGATTTTTTAGACTCTTTAGAAATAGAAGCTTTTAGGAATGCAGGTCTTTCTCATGTGCTTGCTTTGTCGGGAATGCATCTTTCAATTATTGGCTTTCTTTCGGCTTTTTTTGCTTCTTTTTTGTTTAAAAGAAAAATATTAAAGATTTTTATAGTGCTTGCCTGTTTTTGTTTTTTAGTGTTTGTAGGAGCCTCACCTTCACTTATTCGTGCGTTTATAATGCTTTCTATTATTGCAATAGCAAAAATTATGTATGTTAAAGTGAATCTTTTAGGAGTTCTTGCATTAAGTTTTTCGTTTCATTTATTGCTATTTCCTGAAGATGCTTTCACATTGAGTTTCTTACTTTCTTACAGTGCTTTATTTGGAATTTTAATGTTTTCTAATATTTTTATTAATTTTTTTAACCCTTTTGTGCCAGATGCACTAAATTCAAGCCTTAGCACATCTCTTGCTGCAACTTTTTCCACATTACCTATAGTAGCAGTAGTATTTAAAAGAGTGTGTTTTATAGGTGTTGCTTCTACGTGTATTATTAGCCCCCTAATTTCTATCTTCCTTGTTTTTGGCATTATTTCAATATTTATTTCTTTGTTTGCTCCTTTACTGTATGAGCCTCTAGGTTCGTTTTTAAATTTTTTCTTTGAACTTATTATAAATATTGTTTATCTTTTTTCTAATATCCCGATGTTAAGATTAGAGAATGTATTTTGGAGCAATTTTTTAATAAGCCTTCCACTTATTTTTTTGTTTTTATTGTGGTTTTTGAACGAAAAGAAAAAGTTAAGTTCTGTGAATAAACTCTTTAATTAAGTTAAAATCCTGATAATAATAAGCCTATTTTAGATTATATCTTGTGTGTATCTTGTGAATTAAATTTACTATATTTGTTATAGAATATGGAGTGATGGTGATTTATAGTAATTAATGCTTGTGAATAACTTGTTAATTGTTTAATTTTCTTTTATTGTTAAAAAGGTTAAAATTAGCTTGTTTTTATGTTTTAAGGTGTATTATATTGGCATATTAAAATTAGAGGAGAGAAAAATGGAAGAAATAATTAATTTTATTAAGGCTTCTAAACATCTTGTTGCATTCACAGGAGCAGGCGTAAGTGTGCTTTCGGGAATAAAAGATTTTAGAGGAAAAAATGGTCTTTATAAAACTATGAATGCTGAAAAAATATTTGATTTAAATGTTTTTAAAAGAGACCCTTCATTTTATTATTCTCATGCAAAAGATTTTGTTTACAATCTCGATGAAAAAGAGCCTGCAGTAACTCACCGCGTGCTTGCAAAGTTAGAAAAAAAAGGAATTTTAAAAGCACTTATTACTCAAAATATAGATTTACTTCATCAAAAAGCAGGAAATGAAAATGTTATAGAACTTCATGGTTCAGCACAAACACATTATTGTATTAATTGTGGTTTTGAAACAAATTCTAAAGATATTTTTGAAATTGCAAAATGTGGAAATGTGCCAAGATGTAAAAAATGTAATGGAGCTATGAAGCCTAGAATTACGTTTTTTGGTGAGGCTTTGCCCATGAAGGCATTAAGTGAGTCTATTGAAGAAGTGAAAAAAGCTGATTCTCTTATAGTGCTAGGTTCAAGTCTTACTGTGTATCCTGCAGCAATTTTACCGTCTTATACTATAGAAAATGGAGGTAGTTTAATGATTGTAAATGATATGCCTACATCTTATGATCCATATGCTACATTAAAATATAACGATTTAAAGGAAGTGTTTGAATATCTTGAAAACCAAATTGATAGAGGCACTTTATAGTCAATTTATTTTATGTGTTTTCTACAATAATCATTAGTAAAACAATTAAAGAATATATTAACATATCATAAATATCAAATGTGCCAAGTTTTGGAAAGAAGAGCTGTAACAATTCTGTAGAAAATGCAAAGCTTAATATAAATAGGTATTTTGCTTTTTTATGTGTTTCTCCCCAAAGGTTAGAAGTTATCATAGTAAAAGAAGAAAACCAAAGAATGTCTACAATGTGAAAGCGAATGAATTTTGTGTTTAATAAAATTAAATTTTCTTTTTTTAAAGATGATGAAATCTTTTTAAGAGTGGCAACAAATGCTGTGTTTTTGAAAAATGAAAAAATATACAGCCTTTCTATATCATGCAACAAAAAATATAATACTATTGATGATAATAAAAGAAAGACTGCAATAACAAAAAGGAGCTTTTGTTTATACAAAATCGTAAGAACGTTTTATTACTATTTCTATGTTTTCTCTAAGCTTATCACTAAAAGCTTGAATTACTCTTTCTTTATATTCTTTTATGTCGCTATCATATACGTTTACTCTGAAATCTTCTTCTTGTTCTTCTGTTATGTGTTTTATTTTTAGTGTTAAAACACCAGATTTAGATATGCTATAAGTGAAAATATATCTTAGTGTATGTTTGCTTATTTCAATTTTTCCTTCTAACACAGCAAAAGATAAAATGTCGTTTTCTTCTATTATGTGAATGTTTTTTAATTCTCCCTCTTGTATGCAAAGGCGAGTTACTTCCATAAGCTCTTTTGGGGTAAGTATATTTTTCACTTGTATTTTTTCTTCATGCCCTTTTAGCCATTTATTTAGAGTGCGAATATTTATTGTGCTTATCGCTATGTCTTCTGTAAGTGTTGCACAAGCAAGGAAAAGAAAGAAATATAAAAAAGAAATAATGGATATTAAAAGAATACTCTTTTTGTTTTTATCTTTCATATATATAGTCTCCCATAAGCATTTTTTTATGCACAAAATAATTATATATAAATTGCTTTAATTTAGCAACTAACAAGGCTGTAAGTGGATAATTTTCTTTACTGCTATGTCTACATATTTTTAAAAATTATGTTAATATATAAAATATGAAAAGAAAAATAGATGATAGACTAAAACGATCTCTTCTTGCTTTTAGGCTTATTTCTTATAAAATGATGAAAGGCGTTTTTCGTTCTTCTTTTATAGGCAAAGGATTAGAGTTTAATTCCATTAGAGAGTATCAAGCAGAAGATGATGCAAGAAATATTGATTGGAATGTTACAGCAAGAGCTAATAAGCCATTTGTTAAAACATACAAAGAAGAACATAATATTAATTTATTTTTATGTTTAGATTTTTCTCATTCTATGTATGAAGCATTTAATGGTGTTAGTTTAGATGACGTGGCAAAAGATATTGCTTTTATTTTTTCTCTTTTGTCTTTTAATAATTCAATTCCTATAGGCTCCATTTTGTTTGATGGAGAGTGCTCTAATGTTTTTATGCCATCTTCTTCTAAAGTTAATGTTTTTAAGATGTTAAAAAATATTGATAATAAGATTAATTCAAAAAAGACGGGAACTGCTTTTGTGGATGCTATAAAAAAAACTTATGCTGTTTTAAAGGAACGTTCTTTTATTTTAATTATTTCTGATTTTAATGTAGTTAATTATGAAAATTATCTTGCAAAATTAGGAGCAAAACATGATGTTGTGTGTGTAAGACTTGAATCTAGTATTAATTATGAGCTAGCAAAAGTTGGCACTATAATATGCAAAGATTATGAAAGTGATTTTGATATGATTGTTCCGACCTTGTCACCTTTATTTATAAAAAAAAGAAAAGAAGATTACATAAAAGATATACACCTATGGAAGAAAATTTGTTTAAAAGCTCATGCTTATCCATTGCTTATAAATATAGGCGAAGATATTGTGCCTCCTTTCTGTAGTTTTTTTGAAAGCTATAACAATAATATAAGGTTATAAATGATGAATTGTTTTTTAGTACCAGAGATATTTTTTGTAGGAGATGAGGTAAAACTTTATTGTTTATTGCCAAAAAAAAGTTTTTATAATAATTCTTCTTTTAATATTGAAAAAATTGAACAAAATAATTTTTTGGAAATAAAAAACATTTCAATTGTGGAAAGAAAAGGAGAAAGTTATCTTTGCGTAATATTTGTTCCATGGGAAGTTGGAGAAATTGATTTTCCTTCATTAAAAAACATTGGTGTAGATTATGTGCTTCCTAAAGTAATTGTTTCGTCTGTTTTAGAAAAGGAGAAAATTGTTGAATTGCAAGATGTGCGCCCTCCCATTCTTTTAAAAGGAACTACATATTTAATTTATGGATACATAGCTTTATTCATATCTTTTGTATTGATATTATCTTTTACTATTTTTTGGATTAAAAAGAAAAAATTTTCATTTTTTAATTTTATAGTTAAGTATCATTCGCTATTTGTTTTTTATTTTTCTTTAGTGGTGTTAAAAAGAAAATTAATAGTTATTTTAAAAGATGAGCGAAATAAAGCTATTTTAAAAGAAAAAAATAGCTGGGGAAAGCATTATGAAAGTGCATTAAGAAAATTTTTGTTTTCCATTCATAATATAAAAAATAAACTTAATTGGGATGCATTAACATATAAAGAAATTGAAAGTGCTATAAGTGAAGATTTACGAAATGAAAAAGAATTAAATGATGTAATTAAATTGTTGTTTTACGTTTTGGGTTTAATTAGGTTTTCAAATTTTGATGATGTAAGTTTTTCGAAAGAGCAAGAAATACTAAAGCATTCATTTAAATTATTAAAGCTTTATAGAAAGAAAAAATGATATGATAACTTTATTAAAAGGTGAATGGTTATTTTTATTTTTAATTTTTCTTATTTTTTGGTTATTAAAATATTTTCGCATTATATCTCATTATAAATTTCATCTTAATTTAATAAAGTGGAAAGATTCTAAAACAAAACATAAAAGTTGTTTTTATCATGTTTGTTTTTTTTTATGTAAAGCATGTTTGGTTTTAGGTGTTTCTAGTTTAATAATTTCTATAACAGAACCTTGTGTATATAAAACTAAAAAGGGCTATAGCGAAAAAGGAAATTCTTTAATGTTTTTGCTTGATGTAAGTCCTTCTATGGCTGTTAAGGATATAGATGGAATGAGTAGGCTTAGTGCTTGCAAAAAAATAATAAAAGATTTTGTTTCTTCATATCAAGGAGATTCTTTTGGTCTTTCTGTGTTTGCAGAAAATGCTTCTATTCTTCTTGTTCCAACTATTGATATATCTACTTTTTTGTTAAGGCTTGAAAAAATAGAAATTGGAGATGAAGGAGAAGGGACTGCAATAGAAAATGCTTTAGCTTTATTAATTGCAAATATAAATAGCACTTCAAACAATTCTTGTATTATTTTATTAACTGATGGAGAAAATAATAATAAGAGCATAATAGATACATCTATTATTGTTGAAATATTAAAAAAGAGAGGAATTAAATTATATATAGTAAAATTAGGAAAATCAGGATATGCTCCTGTTGAATATTTTGATAAGGTTAAGAAAAAAAATTATAGTGGAACATATTACACAAAAGCTAATGATGAACAAATTAAAAATATAGCTAAACATTCAAATGGAGAGTATGTAAATATTCAAACAATTCAAGATGAAAAAGAAATATTTAATATTATAAAAAAGCAAACATATAAGGCAAATAATTATTTTATTCAAACAGAAGAGTGGAATATTTCATTTTATTTTATTCTTCTTTCGTTTGTTTTAGTTATTGCTTCTTGGATAATTTCACGAATTATAATAGGGTTTATTTAATGAATAACTTTTTATATCCAGAGTATCTATTTTTTTCACTTTTATGTATTCCTGCTTTAACTATATATTTAAAAAGAATTAAAAAATTAAAAATAATAATTACTAACGATGATGGAGCAAAGAAATATTTTAACAAGATTAAATTTCGTGCAGTTTTGTTTTCTTTTAGTTGGTCTTTTTTGTGTGTTGCCCTTTCATGCCCAATTTATGGAAATGTTTTAGTTCCAATACAGAAGAAAGGGGCTTCTATTTTTTTTGTTATGGACATTTCAAATAGTATGACAATAAAAGATAAAGATGTTTCAAGGCTTAATAAAGCAAAATATTTAGCTGACTTTATTATTAAAAAAAATGATGGCAGTGCTTTTGGTTTAGTGTTGGCAAAAGGGGAAGGCATTCTTTCTGTGCCATTAACTTTTGAACATAACACAATTATGGAACATATTTCTAAACTTTCACCTAATCTTATGACGTCTAGTGGCACTAATCTTGAACAAGGTGTATTAAAGGCGGCTAATTCATTTAATGAAAAAAGAGGCAATTTTAATGTTATTATTGTGTTTAGCGATGGAGATGAAACAAAGGGAAATTTGTTAAAAGCTGTAAGTTTTGTGTCTAAAGAAGACATAATGCTTATATTAGTTGGGGTGGGAACTAGTGAAGGTGGAAATATAGAAATATTAAAAGAGAATGGAAAAAAAGATATTAAGCACAGCGTATTAAATTCTAAATTATTAA
This sequence comes from uncultured Treponema sp., assembly GCA_963545065.1. Classification (GTDB taxonomy): domain Bacteria; phylum Spirochaetota; class Spirochaetia; order Treponematales; family Treponemataceae; genus Treponema_B. The sequence continues at coordinate 15,155 of CAUUIE010000012.1, read as the reverse complement.
AAGAGGCTTCTATTAAAGCAGGAAATGGTTCTATATATGTAGATTCTAATTCATTTTTAGAAATAAAAAAAATGTTTAATGTTTTAAATGCTTATAATAAAAATAATGAAAAATTTTTTTTTAAGAAAGAAAAGAAAATTAGAAGTTTTGAATTTTCAATTTGTAGTTTAATTTTGTTTTGTGTTGGAGTAATTATGTGCTATGAAAATAAAGTTGTTTAGTATTTTTGTAATTGTATTGCTTTTAAGTTGCAAAGTTAAGAAAAATGAAAAAATAACTTTCTTACAAGGTTATATTGCTTGGCAACAAAAAAACTGGAATTATGCTGCTTCTTATTTTCTTAAGACTGAAGAAATTGCTTCTCGTTATAATAAAGATTTAACTAAATATGTTGATTATGCTTTAGCTAGCACTTATTTAATGCAAAATGAAAATGAGGCTGCATTAGAAAAACTAACGTTAATAGAAGAAAAAGAAGATAATGAGCTATCTTCATCTGTTTTTTATCAATTGGGAATAATTGCTTTTAAAGGGAAAAAATATAAAGAAGCTCTTTTATGTTTTAGGAAATCACTTGAAAAAGATCCAACTTCTTTGGATGCAAAAATTAATTATGAATTAAGTAAGCAAAGAGTGGAAGATGAGATTATAGATAAAGTGAGAGATTCAATTTTTAATGAAGAAAAAACTGAAGAAACTTATAATGCACTTGTGGATTTTTTTAGAAAAAAAGAGATAGAAAAATGGGAAGAGAAAAATCAACAGAAAGGAAAAGAATCTACATACGATTATTAATAATTTTTGGTATGGTATTTTTTTATTCTTTTAATGCTTTTTCTAATATAGAAATGAAATATTTTCCAAGTGATGTAATGGTTGGAGATATATTTACTTTAAAATTTGTTATAAAACAAAAAATCTTTTCATCACCTAATGTATTATTAAATGATAGAAAAGAGTTTTTAAGTTTAGAAAAAAGTATTACATATGCTGAAAATGAATCTACAATATTAGAAAATCAATATAAAATAAAAAAACATGGAATTTTAATATTAGATGAAATTTTTTTAGTGATTGACGATCATAAAATAAAACAACAATGTATTGAACTAAATGTTTCTCTTCCATGTGTTTCTGAAAACACGGAATTTAGGCTAAGACTATTTGAAAATGAGGATGATAAATCTCTCATAGAGCATGATATTAACACGCCTTTTGTGTTAGGCACTTCGTACAGTATTATAATTGAAGGCTTTTTTAAAAAATGCAAAGATGAGAAAATAAAGGTTAATTATTTGCCGTTGAATAATGCAATTATAGAAAAACAAGATATTACTCCTATTTTGTATAGTAGTAATGGTTGGAGTTATGTTGCTTTTTTTAGATGGTGTCCTATAAAAAGTGGATTACAAGATTTGCCTCAATTTGAGGTAGAAGTTAATCTAGAAAAACTTAAAAAATATAATATAACGCTTAGAAAAAAGAAAATTATAGTGGAATCTATTAAGGGGTCAAAAGAAGAAAAAGAAGATGAGCAAAAGATTTTTCAAAACATACTTAGTAAAAAACTAGAAATAGATGAAAAAAGAGAAAAAGATATATTAGAAAGAAAAGAAATAGCTATAAAAATAAAAGAATTAAGAGAAAAAGAAATACAAGCATTTTTTTATGGTGAAATTCAAAAAAAAAGAACTGAATTAGAAGAAAAACTAGGCTTTAAAAATACTTTTTCCCCTTTTCATTATAATATATATATTTGTGTTATAGCACTTGATTGTTTGTTTTTAGCTTTGTTTACATTTGGTTGTATTATAAGAGCTAAAAAGAAAAAAAGATTTTTGAATTTTTGGAATGTATTTTTGCTATCATCTTTTACGTTTATATTTTTATATGTTATAAAATATTTTGATAGGCATAAAGAATTTACTCTTATAGAAGATTATAAAACTTTTTATGTTTATGCTAGTGCAAATGAAAAATCTACTTGCTTATCTAAAATAGAAATTGGCGAGACAGTAAAGATTATTGATTCTTTTAAAGAATGGAAGTTTATAGAACAACAAAATCATATTAAAGGCTGGGTTAAAATATAAATGACACATACTTTGCTGGCAATATTTAAAATATCAGCTCCTCTAATATTTGCAATGCTTGGAGCTTTGCTTACCGAATATACAGGAGCATTAGCTATTTTTATGGAAGGTGCCATAAGTTTAGCATGTTTTTTTTGTGCTATTTTTGTTGTATATACAGGTTCTAAGATATTAGCTTTTTTAATAAGCACTTTGTTATTAATGATGTTAGTTTGTCTTTTTTCTATTTTTATTGAAAAATATAAGGCAAATCCATTTTTAGTGGGTCTTTCTATTAATATGTTTGCAGAAGGAATATGCTCGTTTTATGTTTCTAATTTTTCCAATAGTAAGACAATAGTGTTTTCTGAATTCCTATCTTCTTCACATATTATGTCTGGCATGTCTTTAATGCCAACATTTTTAGCAATATTAATTACATTTTCATTATTTTTATTTTTTAAGTATACAAGTTATGGTATTAGATTAAAATATGTTGGGCAGTATGAAGAAGTTTTAACTTTCAAAGGTGTTGCTTGTGGAGTGTATAAAATTGTTTCTTGGACAATGGCTGCATTTTTTGCAAGCTGTGCTGGGAACATCTTAGTTTTTAGACTTGCGGCATATACGCATGGCATGAGTGCAGGTAAGGGGTGGATCGGCATATTGGCTGTGTTTTTAGGTCTTAAAAAACCTATGCTTTGTTTAATTGCTGTTTTTATTTTTTCATCAGCAGAATATGCAACAAATATTTTGCAATCTAAAATTAATTTTTCTCCTACTTTGCTATTAGCTTTTCCTTACGTTTTTTCTTTTGTGTTGTATGTAATTTATAAAATAGGAAAGAAGAAAAGAATAATTTAAGTGATATTTATTGGGCTTGTGATTTTATTGAATATCAGAGTTTTTTTTGTTATCCTTGTAAAAATAAGGTTTTGCCTTGATGGTGGAATTGGTAGACACGCTAGTTTCAGGTACTAGTGCCTTAAAGCATGGGAGTTCAAGTCTCCCTCAAGGCATTGTTGTTTTGTGTTAAAATTAATAAGCCTTAATTTAATAATACATTATTATACAAGATTTTATTAAATTGTAACTAAAATATTTCATTGTTTTTTATTTTTTCATAACATATATACATCTATTTTAATAACTGTATCTTTAATTTGGAGGAGTATCAAAAATGCTTATTTTTAATAAAAAACATTCAGGTTTTATGTGGCTATTGTTTATTGCTATTCTTTCGTTTTCGTTAATTTCTGCTAAATGTTTTAATAATGATGAAAATGCTGGTGTGGTTTTTGCAGATACACCTAAAAGTCATGTGTTTTCTAGTGATTCTATGGCATTTTTAGAGAAAATGCAACAAGCGAATAGAGAATTAACAAGCACTGTTTTACCTTCTGTTGTTACCATAGATGTTGTAGAAACTAGAAAAGTAAGAGAGCCCTTTGGGTCTTCTCCTTTTCATTTTTTCTTTAGAGGTCCAAACGATGATGAAGGAGAGGAAGGCACTAGAGAATATAAAGCACAAGGGATGGGCTCAGGTTTTGTTGTTAAAAAAAATGGCAAAACATATTATGCTTTAACTAATCAGCATGTGGTGGGTAATGCTACTGATATTTCTGTAATGTTATATGATGGAAAAGAAATAAAAGCAAAGCTTATTGGTGCAGATACAAGAAAAGATATAGCTTTAGTCTCTTTTGAATTAGATAAGGAAATCCCTATTGCAAAACTTGGAGATTCAGATACTGTGGAAGTTGGAGATTTAGTTTTTGCTATTGGCTCACCCATGGGTTATGTTTCAAGTGTTACTCAAGGAATTATTAGTGCTGTAGGTCGACATGGCGGACCAAATAAAAGCAATGTGAATGACTTTATTCAAACTGATGCTGCAATAAATCAAGGTAATTCTGGAGGTCCTTTAGTTAATATTTATGGCGAGGTTATAGGAATTAATACTTGGATTGCATCTTCTAGTGGTGGTTCACAAGGTTTAGGCTTTTCTATTCCAATAAATAATGTGAAAAAAGCTGTTGATGATTTCATTAATAATGGGGCTTTGCAATATGGATGGCTTGGAGTTCAGCTAGTTCAAGTGGAAAAAGACTTTTTAGAAAGTTTAAGAATCAAAGATATTGAAGGAGCGTTAGCTGCTCAAGTGTTTTTAGGTTCCCCTGCAGATAAAGCAGGAATTATGCCTGGCGACTTTATAGTGGAATTAAATGGAAAGAGTGTTAAATCTATTGACCATCTTATGAGAGATATTGGGGATTTACTTAAAGGTGATAAGGCAGTTTTTAAAATTATAAGGGATAGTAAGCAAATTGAATTAGAAGCTATTATTGAAGCACGCGATGAAAAGATTGTAGAAGATTCTTCTAAACTTTGGCCAGGTTTCACTCCTATTCCTATTACTGATGAAATAAAAGAAAAATTAAAACTAGATAAAAATCAACAAGGCGTTATTATTGCAGGAATGTTGCCAAAGAGTCTTGGAATTATCATGGGATTAAAGCAACAGGATATTATTGTTGGTGTATGTGATAAAAAAATTAATAATATTGCAGAATTTTATAGCGAGCTTTCTAAAACTTCTAAAGAAATATGGTTTGAAATTATAAGAGAAGGACAACCACTTTCTACTGTTAGGTTTAAGAAAAAATAAATATAAAAAAATTATAGGAGTAGTGTAATTTATAATGCCTTGTAAAAGGTTTTTTTGCGGTATAAATATTTAAGATGTTTAAAAAACATACCATTAAACAAAATATTGATATGTTAAGAAAATACACAGTATTAGTTGTTAGCTAATATGACTTTATCCATTAACTAAACGGGGGTTTACCCTTTAGTTAATGGGTTTAGTCTGGTATGGTTAGACATTTGCGTAAAATTACGCAAACACTTTGTGTAGTGCTTTAGCCATAATTTTCATGCTATTCTAGTCAATATTTTATGCAATACTGCAGTTTTATGTAGATTCATAATAAAGTGGAAAAAGCAATTTTTATTGCATTGTAAAGAAATAATAGATTTTAAAAAAGTTCAAGCTTTCATATTACATTATTTGTTAAATAAAAGCATGGAATAAGTTTTTAATATTTCATTTGAGTCTTCTATTTTGATTTGCTTTCCTAGTTGTGCACCTTCTTGGTCAAAGCTATTAATGTTCCAAAGAAATCCTTGAAACATAACTTTATTTTCAAAATGTGCTAGTAGTGCACCAAGAGAGTGAGCATCTAGTTTTTCTCCATAAATTAAAGAAGATGGGCGCTCGCCTTCAAAATGTTTGTTTTTATTTTTATCTTCTTTACCAATAGCAAAAGCATATATTTGTGCAATTAAATTAGCTAATAAATATTGATGGTGTTCTTTAATCGTATTTATATAGTCAGTTTCTAAAATGTTTGAATTTTTGGGCAATCCATATGATAATGAGCTTTCTTTAAAAGCTATAAATTGCATTGGAATAATTTCATTACTTTGGTGTAAAAATTGATAAAATGAATGCTGCCCGTTAGTGCCTGGTTCTCCAAATACTATTGAGCCTGTATTATATGAAATTGGTTTAGAATTTATGTTTACAGACTTACCACTAGATTCCATATCTAATTGCTGAAGATGGGCTACAAAATGTGAAAGAGCTTTAGCATATGGTAATATAGCTGTTGCATGATATCCTAATATGCTCCGCTCATAAACGCAAATAAGAGCATCCATTAAGGTAGCATTTTCTTTTATATTTTCATTTAATGCGTTTTTATCTGCTTCTTCTGCTCCTTGTAATAGGTTTTGGAATGTATTGTTTCCAAAAGCAAGGGATAGAACTAATCCTCCACAAACAGAAGTAGAAGAATAGCGCCCTCCAATAAAATCATCCATATAAAAGTGAGAAAGATAAGAATTATCTTTTGCTAATGGGCTTGAATTAGATGTTACTACTACAATATTTTTCTTTGGTTCTTTTATGCCTTTAAGATGTAAATATTTTATTATTAATCTTTCGTTAGCAAGCGTTTCTTGTGTTGTTCCGCTTTTAGAAGCAATAATAAAAAGAGTATTTTCTTCAGGTATTTTTGAAAGGCTTGAAACAGCATCTTCAGGGTCGATATTAGAAATGAAGTGAGCTATCATTTTTATATTATTAGTGGTTTTTGCATATTCTTTAAGGGCTATATATAAACTTTTAGGTCCTAAATCAGAGCCTCCTATGCCTATTTGGACTACATTAGTGAAAGGTTTATTAGAAGATGAAAGAATTTTCTTGTTATGTATTTGTTCGACAAAAGATTTAATTTTTTCTAGTTCAGCTAAATAAAAATTATCTTTATTTATTGCTGAAAGATTGCGTGTAAAATGATGTTGTACTTTCCTATTTTCACTAATATTAATAATTTCTCCTAGTAATAATGCTTGGTACTTTTTTATAAGTTCTTGTTCATATGCTAAATTTTGAAATATTTCTATTATTTCTTCATTAACTTGTTTTGTAGCGTAATTATACTTTAATGTATTAGATATTTTGCATTCATAATTTTTAATTCTCTTTTCTGCAAAGTTAGGCTTTAAAACTTCTTTTAAGCTTATTTTTTTTGAGTCTTTTAATCGATAAAATGATTTACATGTATCAATATTATTCCATTTCATAATAATTTTAAGTATATCAATATTAAATGTATATAACTAGAGTAAAAGGGATATAATTTAAATATGCTGTGTTATTATCCGATAGCTATATTATTAGTTTATTTAGGGCAATTATTTTGATTATAATGTAATTATAATATTTATTGACTTAAACTTGATATTATTAATATAATGGAGATATTTAGAGGAGAGTAATAGTGCAAAAGATTTATAGTGTTTTTCTTTTTTGCTGTTTGTGTTTTTTTTCCTGTGCAACCATGCCTAATAAAGATGAAGAAGAAGTTGTGGTTGAAACGAGTGTGCCTCAGCAGGTAGTGGAAACAAAGAAAGAAGAACCCAAAAAAGAAGAGCCTAAAACGGTTGTAACAGAGACTAAAAATGAGGTAGATCATGAGTCGGAAGTAATTGCTGAATTTGGAGATGTTAAGATCACTAAAAAGCATTACAATGACACAATGAATGAGATAAAAATTATAGTTGATGGTCTTAATAAGACAACAGCATCTAAAGATTATAATAAATGGTTGACATACCTTTCAAAACTTTATAAAGATACGTATTCTAATCATTCAATACTTAAAAAAACATCAGAGACTTTACCTATAAAAGGTCTAAGGTTGAATACTTTAAAGGACTATTTTAATTATGTTTTTGTGCCATCTAGGCAAAATATAAAAGTGGAAGACATTATATTTCTTTCTCCTATCAAAGTTAATGTTATAATGTTGAATAAGGGAAGAAACCTTTTGGTTTATAAGCTTGAAAAGATTGATGGAAGATGGTTATTAATGCCAAGGTTGTAGATGTAGTTTGTTTGCTTATTGTAAAAAAAATAAAAATAAGCTAATATTAGTGTAGCATTAAATGATCAGTATAGGGGGTTATTATATGCAAAATAAGTTATTTTTTATTATATTGTTTGTTGCAGTATCTTTTGTTGCTTTTGCTCAAGATAACGGAAAAGGTAAAGATGAATCTCTTATGACAGTAGAAGAGGCATATCTAAATTCTATTGAAGGTGTTATTATAAAAGAAATGGTTACATCTGAAGGAAGAGATACAAAGCTTGTTGCATTACAATATATACAGGATGCAATTGAAAAGGGGAAAATCTCTGCTGATGTTGAAAGAGCTTTAGACAATCTTGCAACAGTTGGTCTTTCTACAGTTGTTTATGAAAATGGCAGACAGATGAATAATTATCCAGATATCAGAATGAAGGCTTGTGAGCTTTTGGGTAAGGTTGGAACAAAAGAAGCTATGAAGACTTTGGTTCGTGTTATGTATGCAGAAAATGAACCTTCTGTTGTTTCTTCTGCAGTGCATTCACTTGGAGAACTAGGTTTTAATGATGGTGATGAAGCTGTTGAAATGATTAACTGGATTAATAAGAAATTTGATGTTATTAACCCAACAAGTTCTTTGGCTTTAGAAATATTAACCACTTATGAAAAATTACTTTCTAAAGTAGAAAATAAAAAACCTATGGTAGAAGGTATTATGAGAATTGCTTCTAATTATAGCTATGTTACACCTGTAAGAGAAAAAGCATTGTCATTATTAAAAACAGTTACAGGTACTATTAAATAAATCTTCTTTAATGGAAGAAGCTAGATAACACTGAATAACTTAAATTAAGTTATTCAGTGTTTTTTGTTTTAAACATAGCGTACTTAATGTATAAATTAGTTTTAGCATCGTCATCACCTAATAGAAAAGCCCTTCTTTCTAGTCTTAATCTTAAATTTAAAATACATCTTCCTACATGTGATGAAGAAAAAATAATTTGTGAATCTTCATTAGATTTAACTAAAAAAAGAGCCATTGCAAAGATAGAAAGCATAGCTATGTGTTATCAAAATGAGAAAGTTGTTTTAATTGGTTCTGACACTGTAATAGATGTGAATGGCAAAACTATTGGAAAGCCAAAAACGGAAGAAGATGTAAAAAAAATATTTAGCTTATATTCTGGCAATTTTCATAGTGTTATTTCTTCAATTACATGTTTAAATACATATACAAAAGATATGTTTTCAAGTACTTCAATAAGCAGTGTGTTTTTTAAAAAACTTAATGATAATGATATTGAAACATATATAAAAACTAAAGATTGGATTGGTGTGGCGGGAGGCTATAAGATACAAGGCATTGCAAGCTATTTTATAGAAAAAATTGAAGGCTCATATCCTGGAATTGTAGGCTTCCCTTTGTGTGAATTTCATAACATTTTGAAAAAGATATTGCCACAAGAAGATATCAATTCCATAATGTTTGGAATTAGATAGATAAATTATCTAAAAATCTTGTGTTTTAATAATGAAGGCTATTCAAATAAGCTTAAGAATAGCCTTTGTATTTTTATACAGTAAATTTATTCATTACTTCTACTAAGTTATTAATACTTTCTTTGTTTTTATTTGTTATTTCATTTGCTTCAATAATATTTTCTGTAATTTCATTTGCTCCATTCGTCATTTCTTGCATACTATCACTAATAATCCTTGTAAGAGCATCTAGTTTTTTCATTTCATCAGAAACAGCACGATTTCCTTCAAGCATTTCAGAAGAACCATCCTTAATTCCAATCGCTACATCTTTTATATCCTTCATCATGCTTAATGCTATATTAGTTCCTTCTGTTTGTTCTTTTAATTGTTTTTCTATAAAATCTTCTTGTCCAGAAATATTATTAGTAAGAGAATAGACTTCATCAAATGTTTGTTCTGCCCCCTTACCTGCAGTAATAAGATTTTTAATTACTTCTATTGTTTCTTTTAAAACAATAGCTATCTGCTTACCTTGCAAATTTGATTCTTCTGCCAATTTACGTATTTCATCTGCAACAACCGCAAATCCCTTGCCTGATTCTCCTGCATGAGCTGCTTCTATTGCTGCATTCATTGCAAGAAGATTTGTTTGGCTTGCAATATTTTGAATTACTAAACTTGCCTCAAGCAAAGAATCAGATCGTTCTGCTATTTGTGTAACTACTTCATTTGCCATTCTAGCACCATCTTTTCCTTTAATAGTCTTGGCTAAAAGTTCTTTTATCAAGGTATTATTATTCTCTAACGTGTTTGTTATATTTACTATGCTTTGTGTAATTAATTCCATTTGATGAAGTCCACTTCCTACACTAGTATTTTGACTTTCTATACTACTATCAAGCAATTCAATTATCCGAATAGATTGCTCAATTGTAGAAAGAATTTCTGTTACACTTGAAGCTTGGCGTAATATTTCATCTTTTATTCCATTAATATTACTTGCAACATGTTTTGAAGCCTCTGTTGTCTTTCTCATATCCTTAGCTAGAATACTTCCAATTTCTTCCATTTGAGTTGTTTCTTTAACTAAAGTTTTAAGCATAATTCCCATATGTTCTATAGATTCATCAAAATATTTCATAAGATTACCTATTTCATCGTTTTTCTTATAATTAATTCTTGCAGTAGTATCTCCTTTTGCAATTTTTCTAAATACAACTTCCATATTGGCAAAATATTTTTTTAATATCTTTGAAAAAATAAAACTTAAAAACCCACCTAAAATAAATAAAACTATTGTTATAATAAGCATGCTAAAAAGCACTCTATTAAACAACTCATCTAATTCACTTTTTTCAACAAGAGTAACTAATTTACCATTTAAATTTTCTTCTTTATACACTTTTGCTTGGTACTGTATTCCATCTATATTCATAATAAAAGGTTCTTGAGTTGCTTGATCTATTTTTGAATAACAAGCAATGCCACATTCTTTAATATTTTTGGAAATTAAATTTTCATGACTTGGGTCTGCTAATATAGTATTTTCACTATCTACTAATAAACAATAACCATTTTTTCCAATTTTTATAGTATTCATAAAATTAGATAAATTAGAAAGAGCAATATCAATACCAATTACCCCTATTATATCTTTACCATTATTTGATTTCACTACTTTTGTTAAAGTTATAACAAGACTACCTGATGCAGAAAGATATACAGGAGTAATTGTTATTTTATCTGGATTTTTCATTGATAATTGATACCATTTTCTAGTCGTTGGGTCTAACCCACTTAGATTAGCTTGTATATCTGAAACTATAAAATTTCCCCATTTTGTTGCAAAAAACACATCCAAAACTTCTGGATATGCAGAACTTGCTGTAGTACATATAGTTTGAATAGTTTTGTAATAGTGATTGTCTTTAACATCTCTAAGAGCAATTTCTTTTCCTTTAGTATAATTTGGAATATCTGTACTAGTAACGTTTTTTAATATTGATTGCTGAGAAAGATATAATACTTGATTCTTTGCATTTTGAATAAATATATCTATAGTTTGTGTTGCTGTTCCTACTTGTTGTTCTATAAATCTATTATATCTTTGCAAAGATGCTTTACGTACTTGAATACCTATTACAGTACAAATTATTACGCTAAATATAAAAATTGAAGTAATAAGACATAGCATCATTTTTAATCTTATTGAAATAAATTTTTTCATAATCTTGTTTTTACCTCTTTATTAATAATAATATAAATACACTTTATTCATAACGAATGCAATATAAAGCCTCTGTTGTGAAACAATTTTATTTATTTTAGATTAATGTTTAATGATTAAAATAATTGTATTAGCTATAAAACATTCTCTTTTTAAAGATTTAAATTTTGCGTTAGATAAAGTTTTATATAACGACAGGGTATTTTTTCTATTTGTTTTATAAACTGAAAATGAATCAACAAATGCATTGTTTTTATATTTTATATTTTTTAGCTTATTCAACTTTGTATTCCTTAAAAATATTATTTAAATCCAAATACTTTCAATATACTTATTTTATATCTTATTTTAATATAAAGCCATCCAAAAATAAGCCCGAAAAGATGTCCAATATGGGCTACGCCGTCGTTGCTGAACATAGAGAAGAGCTCTATAAAAAAATATGCTATAATAAGGACAGCTGAGGGAATGGGGAGCATAAAATACAAATAAATATTTGAATCAGGGTATAATACTGCGAATGCTAACATAACAGCATATAAAGCTCCCGATGCACCAACAACCAAAGTGTATATATTAAGATAATAATATACTAATCCCATAGCTATTCCTGCTAAAGTGCCTGTGAGTAAATAAAAAAGTAGAAATTCTTTTGAACCCATCTTTTGTTCTACAGCTGTGCCAAACCAAAAAAGGGTTAGCATATTAAAAAAAATATGCCAAAAATTGTCATGCAAAAACATGTAAGAAAAGGCTTGCCAAAACATTTTTTTGTCAATAAAAAATTGTGGAATGAGAGCAAAAAAAGCTTTCAACATTATTCCATGTTGAAAAAAATATTTTGTTAAGAAATAAATTACAATATTAATGAATATAATATACAAAGTAACATTATTATACGTGTAATTAAATGGTTTTCTTATTAAGCGAAAAGGATTCAAAAGCCATCACCTCATATTATTATTTTATTCTGCAATACTAACTTGATTTCTTCCTTTTTGTTTTGAAACATACATAGCTTGATCTGCTCTTTTTGTTATACTCTTTGCATTATCTTGTTTTGGAATGCATTCAGCAATTCCAATAGAAACAGTTACCTTAATATCAATATCTTCGTATTTAGTGGAGCTTTCTTCAATCTTTTTCAAAATACGGTCTGCAACACGACTAGCACCTTCAATATTCATCCCAAAAAGAGCTACAACAAACTCTTCGCCACCATAACGAGCAACAACATCACTATTTCTCACACAAGACTTAATCATATGTGCTACATTTGTTAGCACAACATCGCCACCATCATGTCCATGTGTATCATTAATTTGTTTAAAAAAATCAATATCAATCATTAAAACAGAAAGATGTTCACTTTTTCTAAGGGACTCAATTTTTTCTTGCAATACAGTAAAAAAATAATGCTTTTGTTTTAAATGTGTCATTAAATCTGTGGTGGACATTTCTAAAAGCTGTGAATTATTAATTGCAATAGCAGCAAATGTGGCAATGCCTGTAAGCATTTCATATTCATGTTTTATATAAGCATGATTAATATATCTTTTTCCTATTATTAAAAATCCCTCTAGTTTGTTTTTTGCTTTTAATGGAACAAAAAGGCTTGGCTTTAAATCTAAAAGCTTTTCTATTTTTTCATCGTTCCCGAAACGTTCTTTTATATCTTCTACTTCAAAATATGATTTTTCAGAAATATCCATATATTGTAAAAAAGGATGCGTCATGTTAATAACATATTTCTCTTCTATAGCAAAGCCAAAACCATAATAACATCTATTTAAGACAAAATCGTTATCATCAAAAGATGCACGCGTGAACACTGCTACGTCTGGTGTGCTAAGTTGTGCCATGATTGTGTAAAGAATTGAATCTATTAATTTAGCAAAACCAATTTGTGAATTAAGTGCTTTAGATATATCTAATAATTGTTCCAAATCAAAAATTCTTTTTTCATAATACATTATTTTATTTTCTATTGAAGTTTCATTATTATAAGACTTAGGACTGCCTTTGCCTCTATTTTTTCCTTCAGATTTTAACATATTATGCTCCCTTTTAATTGCAAACTAATGCAATTAAAACCTTTTTTAACTTGAAGTTTGATTTTTTATATTATCTAAGACAATGTAATTTTTTAATATTTCTATAAATGTTTCAAATTTTTTGATGCAAGCTTCAAATTTTGAATAACTTTCTTTATTTTTAGTTGATAAACTTAGTGCTCTAATATTAGTTATGTGTGCGGGAACTGCTTTTTTTGCATCTTGAATCACAATTTCACAAGCTTTAAACAAGCTATAGTATGCCTTGCCTGCCTCTAAACAAAGGTTTTTTGCACTATTATTTGCTTCATCCACAATTCTAGATAATTGCTTTCTAAAGTCTCCACCTTTACTAATAGCTTCCAGATAACCATTTAATGAAATTATACTACAAGTGCCCTTTTCTTCAAACCTACCCTCAAATTCTAATATCTTTTTACCTAAGTTTTCACAATAATGGTATGGAATGCCTAATTCTTCTTGAAAATCATGATCTTGAAAATAACCTTCCACCATCACTTCTCTCAGGAACAAACTAATTACTCTTTCAAAATGAATTGCGGTAAACGTTTTAATTACTTCTAAAGGACGCACCCAATCAAAAGATAGATGTGTTAAAGACTGAATGCGTGCATTAACTTCATCATTATAAGATGAAACATGAATTATCGTCTCTTTGTCGAAAGTTGCAGTTATTAATGTGGAAATGTCTTTATCTTGCTTTAATTTAATAAGCTTCTTTGTGGAAGCATTAAAAGCATCTCTAGCACGTTCTCTATACTCTGCTATATGTGATTGTGGTTTATATTGTGGTTCAATATCTTGAAAATCTGGATCTTGCTTTATTAAGATTATTAGATTTATTAAAGTAGCACGTTTTAATACATTTTGTAGTATGAAAGGAATTTCTTTAAAACAAGCTTCTATAGTAACATCGCCTAATTTATTTTCTTCAGGTAAAAGCGAATTGAGGAGCATGAAAGCATCTATAAGATTATCATCAATTTGTGTATTAGAAACAAGAAAACTAAAGTCTAAAATATCTTGTAGTAAAGCCTCACCTTTCACTGTGCTAAAGCTATAATTTGGTGTTAAAACATCCTTGCCTATGCTTTGCTCAAAGCTTGCGTCAAATCTTGCTAGGAGTCTATTAAAATTGAAAGAAAGAAAGTCATGAAACTTTAAAAGACGTTCTATTTTTCTATCTGAGTTGAATACTGCATCAACTTCTAGTGAATGCATAAAGGCGTTAAAATCTCTTTTTTGAGTTTGAATTGCTTCATCGAATGCATCTCTACTTAAATTATCTAATGCAACGCTTCTATTTTCATATGAAAAGTCCTTTTTCTTTTGTGTTTGTTCTTCAGTAAATGCATGTTCTATAAGTTTATCTATATAGCTGGAAGAAAGACGAACGTCTTTAGAGGCAATGCTAGAAGAAATTGCTTTTTTTATTGGCAACACTTGTTGATATAATTGTAAAATTATTGTAGCAAAACCAGGCAAAATAGTGCCATCACTACGATATATAGGAGGTTTTACTTTTTTTACTTCTATCTCTGCTATTTTTAAATGCCTTTTTTTTTGATAATCAGGTGATGAAGGAAAAAACACAGACATGAAAAAATCTTTTATATTGTCCAATAAATCTTTTAAAAAGCTCATTATATCACTCATGGTATTTTATATTACACAAAAAGTCAACTTAAATTTTATGGTCTTAACATCGGTAAAAATTGCATAAATCTCAAATCTATTTTTCTATCATTATTAATTAGATTAAACTTATTTACAAAATTATTAGAATAATATAGCCTTACAGACGTAAAAGATTTAAATCTGAGGGATATAGGTTTTATGAATATTTATCTAAATATCTTAGTAA
>CAUUIE010000011.1:0-26439 GCA_963545065.1 uncultured Treponema sp. | reverse complement strand
AATAGATGACGTCTAGCCATATTAGATCATGCCGATTAGCTAACGGGAGCCTTCCTGCTAGCTAAGAGGACTCCTTCATCTAGCTAACGGGAGGGTTTCCATTAGCTAGATGGAGGAGTTTCTCTAGCCAAATATGTTTTTACATAAAATATTATATTTCATTGCGTGCTTAAGAGTATTAAAGTAGCTATAAGACTATGAATAATTTTAAGAAGTATATTTTGACTAGGATTTTTCTTTTATATAAGTTATGATTAGCGTTATATGGAGGTCTTTTTATGAAGGCATTAGACAGGTTTAAAAAATATATTGCATTTGATACTAAATCGAATGAAGAAAATGAGTGTTGCCCATCAACACCCGGTCAGTTAGTACTTGGTAAAGCATTAGTGGAAGAGTTAAAGAGTTTGGGGCTTAAGGCAGAACAAGACGAGAATGGCTATGTGTATTCTTTTTTAAAAGGAAATACAACAGAATGTAAAAAAACAATTGGTTTTATAGCACATATGGATACAGCTCCAGATTTAGATGGAAAATGTGTGAATCCTCATGTTTTTGTATACAATGGTGGCGACATCAAATTAAATGATGAGTATTCAATGACAGTAAAAGAATTTCCATTTTTAAATGATTTAATAGGTCAAGAGGTTGTAACAACTGATGGAACTACTCTTTTAGGAGCAGATGATAAATCAGGAATTACAATTATTATGGGGGCAGTTGAATATCTTCTAGCCCATCCTGAAATTAAACATGGAGATATAAAAATAGGTTTTACTCCTGATGAAGAGATAGGGCGTGGAGCTGATAAGTTTGATGTTAAGAAATTTGGTGCAGACTTTGCGTATACAATAGATGGTGGACCTCTTGGAGAATTGGAATATGAAAACTTTAATGCTGCAGGAGCTAAA
Source organism: uncultured Treponema sp. (assembly GCA_963545065.1). Lineage (GTDB taxonomy): Bacteria > Spirochaetota > Spirochaetia > Treponematales > Treponemataceae > Treponema_B. The sequence continues at coordinate 25,528 of CAUUIE010000011.1, read as the reverse complement.
ATATATATACAAGGAAAAAATGTACACCCAGGTTCTGCTAAAAATGTGATGATAAACTCTTTAGCAATTGCTATGGAGCTTGAAGCAATGCTTCCAAAAGAGCAAAAACCTGAATTTACAGAACAATATGAAGGATTCATTCATTTATCTTCTTTACAAGGCTCTGTAGATGAAACTAAAATGAGCTATATTATAAGAGACCATTTTATGGAAAGTTTTAATCATAAAAAAGCTATATTGGAAGGAGCCGTTAAGTTTTTGAATGAAAAATATGGCAATGTTATAAAATTAGAAATGCGTGATTATTACTATAATATGAAAGAAAAAATAGAGCCTTGTATGGAAATTATAGACTTAGTAAAAGATTCAATGAAAGAAATAGGTATTACACCTAAGGTGCAACCAATTCGTGGTGGTACAGATGGGGCTCGTCTTTCTTTTATGGGATTGCCTTGTCCAAATATTTTTGCAGGTGGCTATAATTTCCATGGGCGATTTGAAATTGTTCCAACTAAATCAATAGAAAAAGGTATTGAGTTATTAGTAAAAATAAGTGAAAATGTTTGTAAAATGAAGTAATTTTTAAAAACGAAGCAATAGGAACACTTTTCTTATTTATTTCCATTGCTTCGTTAGGTTGATTATTTTCCAACACAAAAGGAAGAAAATATCTCATTTAGAATATCTTGACTTGTAACTTCTCCCGTTATTTTGCCTAACACTTCTAGTGCGTTTGTTGCTTCTTGCATAATTAAATCCATATAACAAAGATTAATTTCTTTTATGGTAGATAAATGTTTTTTTGTTTTTATAAGCATTTCTTTTTGTCTTAAAGAAATTATTGTGTTTTTTGTGTAATCTTCACTTTCACATTTTATAAGTAATGAATAAACATTCTTTTTTAAGTTTTCAATTCCATGTTTTGTTTTACAACTTATGTTTATTATGTTTTCTGTGTTTATAAGGGCATTTTTTAGGATATTATAGTTATTATTTGATGGAGCTAAATCTTCTTTTGTTAAAACAATAATATATCTTTGCTTTAAGCTTTTTAAAAAACTTATATCTTCTTCATCTATTATTTTAGAATTATCAATCAAGTATAGGACTAAGGAAGCAATATCTACTATTTTTTGCGTTTGTTTTAAGCCTTCTTTTTCTATTTTGTTTTTTGTGTGTCTTAAACCTGCAGTGTCATAAAGTTTTATAGGAAGACCTTTAAATAATATGCTAGTATCTATGTAATTTCTTGTAGTTCCAGGAATATTAGAAACTATGGAGCGCTCTTCATTAATTAATGCATTAAACAGTGAAGATTTTCCAGCATTTGCACGCCCTGCTATTACAACTTTTGCACCTTCTATAAATAGCTTGTTTGTTTCCCATCTTTTTAATGCTTCATCAATTTTTTCTATAATGCTATTAAGATTTAAATCAAATGTTTTTTGTTCTAGTTCTATTTCATCTTCAGGATATTCAATGCTTACATCTAGCATTGCAATAAGAGAGATAAGTTTTTGCTTTAATGACTCTATAAAATTAAAGAAATGATTTTCTAATTGACCTATTGCAAGTTCTGCTTCTTTTTCATTAGTCGCTGAGGTAAGCATTTTGATTGCTTCAGCTTGCGTTAAGTTAATTTTGCCATTTAAAAATGAACGAAATGAAAACTCTCCAGCTTCTGCTTCTCTAAAGCCTTTTTCAATAAGAAGGTTGTATACATTAAGTGTTGTATACACCCCTCCATGTGTGATTATTTCTACACTATCTTCGCCTGTAAAGCTTTTTGGAGCTTTATATACACATACAACTACTTGATCAAGTTTTTTTCCATTTTTTATAATCCAACCAACATGTGTTATGTTTCCTTTCGAAGATAAAAGTGAAGTAGGGTTTGAAAATACACTAGATAATATGTTTATGCAGTTTTTGCCACTACCTCTTATAATTGAAAGTGCTTGATAAGTTATAGAAGTGGCAATTGCTAAAATGCTATCGTTAAACGAATAATCTACCATATCTATTTTATATCCTAATTATTTTTTAATCTCAAGTAGCAAAATTAAAAAAAAGTGTCTATTTTAATTTCTTTTAGTATGTTTTTAGCTTCTAATAGGATTCTATCTATGGTGCATCGGGGAATGCCTGTTATTTTAGAAATGGTTCTATTACTAATGTTTTTTACTTTTGTTTTTAATTTTTTACAAGCATTTTCATAATGTTTAATGCTATATTTATTGCTTTTTTGTAAAGTATCTTTTAAAGATTCACTAATATATTCATTATTTAGCATTTTTTCGCAATGAAGTTTTCTTAAAAAATATTTAGCTTTTTGATTTTTAATTTCTGTAATGCTTTTGTTTATGTTCATATATTCAGTATTTAATTTTGCTATGTAATATCTTAAAAGATAAGGTGGCATGTTAATATATTTAGCTATGTTAAAAATCATTTGTTCATCAAGAAAAGCTGCTACTTTGCAAGAAATAATAAAGACAGTTCTTTTGTAATTTTTGTTTCCTTTTTTTACTTTATTTTTTAATAGCCATGAATTAAGTTCATTTTGTATGTTTTCATATGAATTAGGAATTTCTTCACATAAGTTATCTTTATTATATGATTCAAAATTCTCATTTTCCACTTGATTTATATTTGTTTCTTGTTTCACTTCTTCTAAAACTATTTCAGTGATAATGTTTTTTTGTCTATTCTTTTTTAAAAAGAATTGAACTTGATATTTTAAACACGAATATATAAATGTAAAAAAATTAGATTTTTCTTTTTTATATTTTATAAACATGTTGTTAATTTTTTCGGGATATAAAAGTGATAAAAAATCGCTTAACTCATCCTTTTTTAATAAAATTCCAAAATACTTTGGGTGATAATACATAAGAATGTATAGCTTATCAATACATTCATTTTTAATTTCCGTATTGCCAGTAGAATAAAGATTAAATAGAGTATTTAACTCTTCCTTTAAATTAAGTTCATACATATAAACCCTCCTGTTTTTATATATTGCAATTTTTATGCCAAATTAGAGTTTTATAAGATTTTTAAAAAAAATGAATAAAAAGAATATTTTAATATAAAATAAGGCAAAAAAAGGTGAGAAATGTCTATAATTACTTATTGTTTTAATAGCTATAAGGAGAAAAAATATATGAGAATTTTGAGTTTTTTAAGTTTTTATTAATTAAGAATCTTATTATTTAATATAATAATGAGTTGAAAAACATGAATATAATTTTGTATATTTATGTTTTAGTTTTTAGGAGAGTTTAAATGGCAAAAAATTATTATCTTGCAAAAATTGGAGAGCTTAGCCTGAAAGGTGGAAATAAAAAAATATTTGAGCAAAGATTAATATATAATTTTAAAGCTCTTCTTTATCCTTTAGCTATAAATGTAGATGTAAAAGTTTTGGCAGGAAGAATGTATGTAGAATGTGAAGACGAAATATGTGAATATGTTGAAAAAGTTCTTTCTCACTTAATTGGCATTACAAGCTGGGCTAAAACTCAATGTTCTAAAAAAAATATAGAAGATATTTCTTTAATTGTTATGAAAGAAGCAAAAAAGGCAAGAGAAGAGGGAGCTAAAACATTTAAAATTGAAGTAAGAAGAGAGGATAAGAGTTTCCCGCTTAATTCAAATGAAGTTGCTATTCAAGTTGGTGGTTTAATACATACGTCTGGTATTTTAAAAACAGATGTGCATAATCCTGATGTATTTATAACAATAGAAATAAGAAAAGAAGCTTATGTTTATAGGTTGAGCAATAAAGGTATACAAGGATTACCAACTGGTTCAAGTGGTAAAGGGTTGCTTCTTCTTTCGGGAGGAATTGATTCTCCAGTCGCTGGTTATAAAATGTTAAGTCGTGGAATGCAAGTTGATTTTTTATATTTCCATTCCCATCCATTTACTCCACCAGAAGCACAAAAAAAGGTTGAGGATTTAGCTCACGTTTTATCACAATATGAAGTGCCATCATATCTTAATATTGTTTCATTTACAGATATTCAAAATAAAATCAAAGCAAAATGTCCACCTAGTTACCTTACATTAATGATGAGAATCTGTATGATGAAAATTGCAAACATAATAACAGAAAAAATTAAGGCACAATGTATTATTACAGGAGAAAGTCTTTCACAAGTAGCAAGTCAAACTGTGGAAAATTTGAGTGTTGTAAATAGTTGTGCTAATTATCCTGTGTTTAGACCTCTTATTGGTATGAATAAAGAAGAAATTATAAAAGAAGCAAGGTTAATAGGCACATATGATATTTCTATAATTCCATATGATGACTGTTGCACACTTTTTGCACCAAAACATCCGATTCTTTATGGAGATAAAACAAATGCACTTCAAATTTATAATAATATGGAAATTGAGGATACACTAAAAGTGGCTATAGACAATAGGAGTGTAAAAAAGCTACATAATAATTAGTTTATAATGATAAAACAAATTATTGCACACCAGACATAAAAACAATAAGTCTAACTTCTTCAATAGACATAGAAAGTTTATCAGCAATAAAGTCTAAAGACCAACCACTTTTGTACATTTCTACAATTTTCATTTTTGTTATTTTATCATTATTAGGCATTTCTTTGTAACTAGCATAGGAAAGAGAGTTATTTATTTGTGTTGTTTTAGGCTCATTAGAGTCTATAGGAGTAAAGTTATTTTGGTTTACATCACTTTTATTAAGTTTTTCAGTTTGTATAGCATTAGTATTTATTTGCTTGGATAGTGCTAAAAATCTTTTATCTGCATCAGATATAATTTTTTTCATCTCTTCTATTTTATCTTCAAGTATTGTTACTGCTTGATCTGTTTGAAAATTAAAATCACGAGATATAGATGTCATTCTGTCTTTAATAATTTTTTCATACTTTTCTGATGAAAATTCTTTTTTAATTTTCAAAAAAAATAGAATCATAATAATTATATTGATTACTAATAAAATAATAGAAATATTTAGTAACATGATATTAACCTGAAATATCTACCCTAGAACCTAATTTAGGGTCTTTAATGTAATTTTCATCTTCAGTATTTTCACTATTTTGATTATTCTTATTTTTATAAGAACGTTTATAGCCTGAATTGTTTTTAGGATTTGTATTATCATTAATAGTAATCCTATCGTTATTTATAGACTCTGAATTTTTGACACTATTTAATATCTTTTCTGCATCACTTTTATTTGCTTCTTCTTGTTTTTCTCTATTCAATATAGCACTTGCTTGTTCTGCACCTTGTTGCTTTCCCACTTTTTCCATTTGTGCATAAATAGTTTGTAAATCAATCGGCTGAATACCCACTTGGCACCTTCTTTGCATCTTCTTCATCGTCATCTTGATATTTACCGTATCTTATAAAACTATTATCTAGATAGAATGTAACAGCTTTACAATCTGAACGCACTTCTTCTGTAGCATCACGAATTACAATTTTAACACCAGTAAAAACATCACCACTTGCAGAGACACGACCATCATTTTTTAAGCCATCTAAGTAAGTTTTTATTTGATCAATTTCCTTTTGTGTTCTTTGCACCTCTGTCTCTAATATTTGTTTATCTTCTATCAATTTTTGATACGTTTCTTCTTTTCCTGTAGGTAAACCCCCACGTCTCTTTTTTGTATCTTCTAATCCTCTTAAATTAAGCTTAACTTCACTCAAATTCTTTTGATCTTCTTCTTGTTTATATAAAAGAAAATTAAGGCGTTCCTTACTTTTTGGATCAAAGCCTACACTTAAAACAGTATCATTGCCAGAAGCTTTGCTTCCTATACTCTTAGCAGAAATAGATTCTGAAGCACTTAAATTACCTCCAATAATATTTCCTTTCTTTCCTCTACAAATAATCTTTTTATTTGCCATAACATTAGAGTTCATAATACCATCAGTAACTATAATCATATCTCCAGCTTCTACTCTTTTAGTGTTTTGTATGAATTTACTCCATATAGACTTACCAGCTCTTATATTTCCTGCATCTTTTCCAACAATTCCTTGTCCTACAACAATATCACCTTCTGCATCAAGATCAGCTGCCCCCACAGTTCCTTTTACTTCAATATTTCCAGATGCTTTAACAGAGTAACCATCATCAACATTTCCATTTATAACAACGGTTCCTAAGAAAGTGAAATCACCTGTCTTAATAGAAACATCACCTTCCACAACATGTACTTCTTCAACATTAATTTTATTTTTCACTAAAAGAACTTGACCGCTTACCTTTGCAACAATTGTAAGTCCATCTTCAGCTAATTCAGTATTTTTACCAAGTGGCAAGGGAATATCTTTTCCATTAGATGCTTCAAGATGACGTCCTGTTACAGTCTTGCCTCCCTGTCCTCTTTCAGCTGGAACTTTGCGAGCCAATGGCTGATCAACTACAACATTTTCTATTAAATTAAGCTCCTTAAAATTAATTTGACCAGATTTTGTTTCTTTAAGTCTAACATGGGTATTGTCTACTTCAAAATTATAAATAATTTTCGCATCAGCACCATTTTTAGGTAAAATACCTTCTGCAACTAAATAATCTTCTTTATATACGGGAGAATCTTGAAATGCTGATACAAGCTCTTCATTTATTCCTACTGTTACTCTATTATTCTTTAAAAAAGCAACAATAGTATCTGCAGATAAGTCAATGCCACCTTGTGTTGGAGGAAGCACATATAAATAGGCTTTCATCTCATCTTCACTAATATTTACAGCCACAGTAGCATCATGACCTAAAACTCTATCATAAGGAGCAACTCTTACATACTCACCTTTTGCAGCACTTAAAATCGGAGAAATAACATCTTCAGAAGGAATAGGCAAAGCTTTTGCATTGAATTTTTCAATTACATTACTCATGCCTGCAGGTTTACCTTCACCTTTAGGGGGAACTACTTTTAAATATACTCCATCAGGAGCTCTAAATACAAAAGCATCTCCATCTTTAGTTTCTACTATGATTTGATCTTCTTCATTTGTTTTTGATTCTTCTTCGCCTTCGGCATCTTTATACTTTCCAGACTTTTTAGCTACTTCATAAGCTATAATCTTCCAATCTTTTGGAAAAAGAGCAAAAATACCTGAAGCCCCTTTTTGAACTACTTCATAGTCTACATGAGACTTAGGCACTCCAAGTTGTGTGGCAGCATTAGCTATAGCTTCTTCTTCAGTAGCTCCAACTACTTCTACAAAGAATCTACTAGAATCTGCTTCATGTAGTTCACTCATTTTTTGTTTAATTTGATCTATTTCAATCATATTGCTACCACCATATTATAGTGAATTTTTAATCATATTACCTAATTTATTTTTTAATTTCAAACTTGCACTTGTGTGTATCTGTGAAACACGAGATTCTGTAACATTCAAAACTTCACCTATTTCTCTCAATGTCATACTTTCATAATAATACATAATTAAGACTTTTTTTTCTCTTTCAGGAAGTTGATAAATTGCATCTATAATTATGCTTTTAATTGCCTCACGTTCCACAACAACATCAGGATTCATAGAAGATGGTGCTTCTATACTATCTCCAAGAGATAGCTTATCAGAGTCATCAGTTTTATACCTTGTATCTGCTAAAGAAAGTAGAGTAGTAGAAGAAACTTTTAAAAGTAGTTGATTATAGTCATCAATGTTCATATTCATACCACTAGCAATTTCTTCATTTGTTGCAGCACGCCCTAATTTTCCTTCAACACTTGCAATTGTTTCTTCAATTTCTCTAGCTTTTTGTCTAACAGAACGAGGCACCCAATCTATAGAACGAAGCTCATCAAATATTGCACCTCTAATCCTAGCAACAGCATAGGTTGAAAATTTTACCTTTTTACTTGAATCATATTTTTCAATTGCATCCAAAAGCCCTAAGACACCATAACCTACTAAATCATCAAACTCTACACTAGAAGGCATACCTATTGCAATTTTTCCTGCCACAAATTTAACCATAGAAGCATATTTTAAAATAAAATATTCTCTAAGTTTTGGATCTTTATTTTTTTTATATTGTTTCCATAAATTTTCTTCTGGTATACTATCAAAATCTTTGCTTTCCATTAAATAAAACCTTTTTTTAGTTTTCTTGTTTTAATACAGTACGAATAGCACTAGCCATTAAGTTTGTATCTGTAACATTTTCAGAAACAGTTGAAGAAAAAAAAGACTGCGTACCAGTATTCATAAGTTCATCTCCTTTGCTTTCTTCATTTTCCACGTTTGAAGAATCTACAAACTCTTGCAAATCAGGTAATTCCTCCAATCTATCAACATCTTTTTCAATTCCTTGTACAAGCTCTTCTTCAGAAAGTTTTACATCATCATTTACATTGCTATCGACTTTATTTATATCATTTTCTTGTTTATCAGAAATAGTGGAAGATGATTCTAATGGATTTTCTTTATTATTGTCTTTTTTTTCTTCTGAAAAAGACATGGGTTTAAAAGCACTTAATGACGTATCACTTTTATCAAAAGCTTCATTAGGTGGCGTTAATTGCACAGAAGAATCTTCAAGAATAGAATCTTTTTTTACTTCTTTTGGTAAAGGTTCTTGTTTGGAAGGCGTGCTTTTTTCTATTTTTGTTTCAGATAAAAAGTCTTCCTTTTCTCCAATTCGTATATCTAAATTAGCTCCAGTAGTTGAAGGTTCTAAAACATCCTGCTCAGCTTTGTTTTCAAAAAGATCTGGAATATATTTTAATAAAAAAAATCTTGCAAGAGCTAAAAAAACAATAATTACTATAGCAGAAACCCCAGATTTAAATATAATTCCTAACCAAGATGCACCACTAAAAAAAGATAATAACCCACAAAGAAGAAAAACAACACAAAACAAAATCAAAGGTACTTTTAAACGTGACATAAAATTATAAAGAATCTCCTTCTAAAAGGTTAAAAATAAAGATAATTAGCAGAGGAAAGCTATACCCATTTTCTTGAAAATAACTTTTTTATAAACTTAGAAAATCCCCCCTGTGCTTCATTGTATTCCATTTTTTCAAGTTTTGCAACTATATGATTTAAACAACTAGCTGCTTTAGAGGTAGGGCTTTTTATAAGAAAAGGTGTTTGTGCTATAACGGCCTGAAAAATCGCTTCGTCATTATATATATAACCTAAGTATTCAACTTTCACGTTCAAAAATTGTCCTGCAATATTTATGATACGTTCAGCAATTTTTTTTGCCTCTTCTGCAGAACTAACTCTATTTACTATCATTTTTAAACTTAAATCACAGTTATCATTTTCTGAAGCTATAGTTTTAATAATTCCATAAGCATCAGTAATAGAAGTTGGTTCTGTAGTAGTTACAACAATTACTTCATCACTTGCTTCAAGAAAAGAAATAACATTTCTAGAAATTCCAGCACTAGTATCAATAATTATAATGTCTGCATTAGAAAGTGCATAAAGTTCATTAATAAAGCCTTTCCTTTCTTCTTCTGTCATATTTGCAATTTGTGAAAATCCAGATGCTCCTGCAACTAGTTTAATTCCATAACTTGTATCAATTATAATATCATTCATGCTTTTTTTCTTTTTAATTACATGATACAAATTGTATTGCGGTGTTGTGCCCAATACTACATTAACATTAGCTAAGCCTAAATCAGCATCGATTACGATAACATTCTTTCCTATCTTTGCATAAGCCAAACCTAAATTAGTTGCAATATTAGTTTTTCCAACACCTCCTTTTCCACTTGTAATAGAAATTATACGTGTTCTTTTTTGATCAGCTACTTTTCCTGTAATTTCTTCTAGTTCTGTTTTTTTTTCTTTCATCAATTTTCGTAGATTTTCTGCTTGGTCAACCATATATTATCTCCAAATACTGAATCTTGATTGCTATAATTTTCTTCTATATAACTGGCTTCTAACTCAAATCCCTTTAACTTATTTAGTATAGTTTTTTTACCCTGAAATGTAATAGCTGTAGGCACTGTTTGTCCTGTAGCTATGAAAGATATAGGAATTTTATTTTCTGATAATACACTTACAACATTTCCTATATCACTTGTTTCATCAAGTTTACTTATTATAACATAATCATATCTACAACCTTGGTATTTTTCCATAATTAAAGCTATATCTTTCATTTTAGTGCTGGCATTAATTATTAGATGAACTTCCATTAAATCTTTATTAATACTAGATAAAAACTTTTCCACTTCAGCTAATTGAGTTTTATCATTAGGATTTCTTCCTGAAGTATCTATCAAAATCATATCCATTTTTTCTTTATTTATATCAATTGTAGCTCTTAAAGCTGAAACAGTGTCCACAACACTGAGAGACAAATCCATGCAATTACAATATTTTTCTATATGATTTACAGCACCTATTTTATAACCATCAGTTGTAATAACATGCACCATAGGTTTTGCCTTTTTCATATCTTGTATATGAACAAAATGAAGAGCTGCAAGCTTTATTAGTGATGTTGTTTTTCCAACCCCCGTAGGTCCTACAAAAGCTACAATTTTCTTTTGTGGAATTGGAGTAAAAGGTTTTTCTTCTATAGAAGAAGCTATATAATCCAAAACTTTCTTTGAAACAAAAGAATAATCTTCTAGTTCTTTAACCGTTGTTGTTTTTTTTATTGTTTCTATTAATGATGATATATAATTTTCTGAAAAATCATTACTCCTTAAAACTTCTCTAATCTGTTCTAAATTAGCATGCTCCATTTTTTTAGTTGAATTATTTTCAATTTTAGAAGCAAGTTCCTCAACTAACCCTTTCAATTTTTCATAAGAGGCATCATCAAAATTAATACTATCATTACTTTTGGATACTACAGGGTCTAAAGACGTAATTGGTTTTTCATTTGCTTTATTTTCTTCTTGAGCTTTTACACGCTTTGCATGAGCATCTATAAAAGCTACATTCTTTGCATAATCTTTATTTTGCAAATTAATATTATGCAAAGAAGTTGAATTAACCAAACTGAAAGAAACTTCACACAATTCTTTTTCAAAAAGACCAAAGAAATAAGGTACTGTTTTAATATGGCGACGAATTATACTCACGCCATCCCCATATTTTTTATGTATTTTTTTTATGCACTCTTCTTCTGTTAATGCTTCTTCTACATATATTTCCATGCCCACCCCACGAATATTTAGAAGAATAGCATAAAAAAAAAAAAATCTCAATTATAATTTAAGAAAAAAAATCAAAACTCTATACTACTAAATTTATAATCTTGTCAGGCACTACAATTATCTTCTTTACGTTATTCTTATCTATAGCAAGTTTTTTAACACATTCACTTTTAAACGCTAATTCAATAATTTCTTCTTTGCAAGTACCTTGTGGCACTTCCAACTTTCCTTTAACTTTTCCATTAATAGAAATTACTATTGTTTTTAATTTATCATAACAATATTCTTCTATAAAACTTGGCCATCTTTCTTTACAAATTAGATTTTTCTCTCCTAATTTTTCCCACATCTCTTCAGTAATATGAGGGGCATAAGGAGAAAGAAGCTTTAAAAAAGCTTTTAGTGCATAAAGTGGAATTTCTTTAAGACGAGATATTTCATTAACAAATATCATCATTTGGCTAATAGCAGTATTAAAATTTAAAGTTTGTGTATCTTGTGTTACCTTCTTAATTGTTTTATGCAACAATGATGTTAACTCTTTTTCTTTTTCATTACTCATCTCATCAATTTTGCCATCTTTTCTAGGTTTTTCTAACAAAGCCCATACTTTTTCTAAAAACCGATAAATACCTATTATTCCATTTGTATTCCATGGTTTTGAAACCTCAAGAGGCCCTAAAAACATCTCATACATTCTAAAAGAGTCAGCTCCATATTCTTTTATTATATCATCAGGATTTACCACATTTTTTAAACTTTTTGACATTTTTGCAATTACCTGTGTCAAGGTCTCACCAGTACTTATATCAATAAACTTACCATTTTCTACTTCTTTCACTTCATCTACTGGAACAAGGCTTTTATTTTTTTTCATATATGCAAAAGACGTAATAAGTCCTTGATTCACTAGTTTTTTAAATGGTTCTTTTTCGCTTACAAGACCTACATCATAAAGTACTTTATGCCAAAATCTAGCATATAAAAGATGCAACACTGCATGCTCTGCACCACCAACATAAATATTAACAGGTAGCCAATAATCTATTTTTTCTTTATCTGCAAAACAATTATTATTTTTTGGATCTGTATATCTAAGGTAATACCAGCAAGATCCTGCCCATTGGGGCATTGTATTGGTTTCCCTTTTAGAAGGAGCTCCACATTTAGGGCAAATTGTATTTACCCAATTATCTACAGTGCTAAGAGGCCCATGAGTAGTATTTGAAGGTTTGTAGTCTTTTATTTCAGGAAGAGTTAAAGGCAATTGTTCAACACTTAATGGAACTATGCCACAATTTGGGCAATGCACTAAAGGAATTGGTTCTCCCCAATATCGTTGCCTACTAAATACCCAATCTCTCATTTTATAATAAATTTTCTTTTTTCCTTTATTTTCGTTTTCTAATAATGAAGTTATATATTTTTTTGCTTCCTTTGTGCTAAGACCTGTAGCATTTCCTGAATTAATAGAAAAACCTTCTTCAGTAAAACACTCTTCAACATCCTCTAAACCCTCTTTTTTTTTTGCAACAACCTTTATTTTTGGAAGACTAAACTTATTAGCAAATTCCCAATCTCTTTCATCATGGCATGGCACTGCCATAACAGCTCCTGTTCCATATGATGTTAAAACATAGTCAGAAACCCATATAGGGACAGCATTTCCAGTAAGCGGATGAATAGCATAAGAACCCGTAAAAACGCCTGTTTTTTCTTTTGCTAAATCTGTTCTTTCTAAATCTGTTTTGTTTTTAGCAAGACTTACATATTTTTCCACATTGCAAGTTTCTTTTGGAGATACCACCAAAGAAAGAAGTGGGTGTTCTGGGCTTAAAACAATATATGTTACCCCATATATTGTATCAACTCTTGTTGTAAATATTTTTATAACATCTTTAAGTAATTCATCATTATAAAGTTTTACAGCAAAATCAACTTCCACCCCTTCACTTTTTCCTATCCAGTTTTTTTGCATTTGTTTGATAGACGAAGGCCAATCTAGTTCATCTAATCCTTGTAAAAGTTGTTCAGCGTATTCTGTTATTTTTAAAAACCACTGTCTAACATTTTTTCTTTCAATAGTAGAAGAACAGCGCTCACATTTCCCATCTTTTACCTCTTCATTTGCAAGACCTGTCATACAAGAAGGGCACCAATTAATAGCAGCCTCTTTTTCATATGCTAAACCTTTTTCATATAGCTTTAAAAATAAATATTGTGTCCATTTATAGTAATCTTTTTCTGAAGTAACTACTTTTCTTGACCAATCATAAGAAAATCCTAAGGCTTTAATTTGTCGCTCAAAGTTTGCAATATTTTTGTCTGTTGTATTTTTTGGATGAGCACCTGTTTTTATTGCATAATTTTCTGCAGGAAGACCAAAAGAATCAAAACCCATAGGATGCAACACATTATAACCTTTCATCCTTAAAAATCTTGAATATATATCTGTTGCAGTATATCCTTCAGGATGACCTACATGAAGCCCATCCCCTGATGGATATGGAAACATATCTAACACATAAGCTCTTTTTTCTTTTGGACATGAGTCATCTTCTATTGTTTTAAACGTTTCATGCTCTTCCCAATATTTTTGCCATTTTGCTTCTATTTCTTTGAATTCATATTTACTCATTTTTTATTTTCCTTATAAGACTTAAAGAAAAAATTATTTTTTTAATGTAGCTTCAACAAATGATTTAAATAAAGGATGACATCTATTTGGTCTTGATGCAAACTCAGGATGAAATTGTGAAGCTACAAACCATTTATGATCTTTTAATTCTATCATTTCCACTAAATCTTTCTCTTCATTAATTCCTGAAAATAGCATAGAAGAATCTTTAAACCTGTTTTTATAAGCATTATTCACTTCATATCTATGGCGATGTCTTTCTTTAATTTCTTTCCTATTGTATATAGATTCTGCAAGGCTACCTTCTTTAAGAGTGCAAGAATAAAGACCTAGCCTTAAAGTTCCCCCTATTATTTCATTATTTTTTCCTTCAATTAAAGTAATTAAAGGGTCTTTCGCAGATACATCAAACTCTGTAGATGTTGCTTCTTTTATGCCTAAAACATTTCTTGCATATTCTATTATTGCAATTTGCATACCTAAACATATTCCAAGAAATGGAATATTATTTTCACGTGCATATTGGCAAGTTAAAAATATGCCCTCAATTCCTGATTTTCCAAATCCACCTGGTACTAAAATACCATCCACATTTAAAAGACTTTTCTTTACATCTTCTATATTTTTTAGTTTTTTAGAATCCACCCAAACAATATTTATTCCAGTTTTATGATAAATGCCTGCAGAAGTTAAAGCTTCAGTTACACTTAAATATGCATCAGCAAGTTCCACATATTTTCCAACAACTGCAATACTTACTCTTTTTAAAGGGTTACTATATAACTCTGCCATCTTTTTCCATTCTTCTAATTTTGGTTTTTTCTCTTCCATATTAAAAGCTTTACAGATAACAGAACCTAATCCTGCCTCTTCTAGCTTTAATGGCACATCATATATAGATGATGTTGTAATATTTTCTATAATAGCTTCTTCTGGAACATTAGAAAAAAGACTGAGTTTTGATTTTACAGAAGGTGTTATTTTTTTTTCTGAACGACAAATTAAACTATCAGGTTGAATGCCAAAGCTTAATAATTCTTTCACACTATGTTGCATAGGCTTTGTTTTAACCTCTCCTGAAGCCTTTAGGAAAGGTAAAAGACCTAGATGTATAAACATGCAGTTTTCTTTTCCAACCTTATATCTCATTTGTCTAATTGCTTCAATAAAAGGGAGTGCTTCAATATCTCCTACAGTACCACCTATTTCACTTATTATAAAATCAGGTGCTTCTTCCCTTTCTGCTTTCATAATATGAAGCTGTATTTCATCAGTTACATGAGGCACTACTTGCACTGTTCCACCATTATATGCTCCACGCCTTTCTTTTTCAAAAATGCTTAAATATACTTTTCCAGCTGAAGTGCTATTAAATTTTTTTAAAGCTACATCAGTAAATCTTTCATAGTGCCCTAAATCTAAATCTGTTTCTCCACCGTCCTCTGTTACAAACACCTCACCATGTTGATATGGGTCCATAGTACCAGGGTCTACATTTAGATATGGATCAAACTTTTGATTTACCACTGAATAACCTCTACTCTTTAATAAAAGCCCAATAGAAGCCGCTGTTATTCCCTTACCCAAAGAGGAAACCACCCCACCTGTTATAAAAATATATCGTGAATGCATAAAATATTTTGCTACACCCCACACTTATTTTATTAAATTGTTGTAGCATTGTAATAATAGAAAAGAAATGTTTCAATATAAATTTTATGGAAGATTAAAATTAATGATATAAAATTTATTATGTTTGATACATTCTATGAAAGAAAAAGATAGGCTAAATTTATTTGAAATAATAACGTAGCCTAAACATATAGTGCAAAAACACATATTTACATAATAGAATTGAATAGTGATTTTATTACATTAAAAGACTTAACTGTTTGATATTCATCATACAATATATTTAAATTGGTACTTATTTTTTCACTTGCAATGTTAAAACCTTCTTCTATTACACCAGAGGCTTCCAATAAATTGCAACATTCATTAACAGCATTAGAAGAAATTCCTTCCTCTTTTGCTATCTTGAAAAAATTTATAATCTTTTCTTTTTTCTCCTTATACCTATCTAAATATAAGACAATTGGAAAACTTAACTTTCCTTCAACTATATCATCCCCTTTATCCTTCCCCTTATTGCCACTCGAAATATTTTTAATGTCATCTAGCATTTGAAAAGCAATTCCTATATCGTTAAATAAAAGAGGAAGTTTATTTTGCTTTAATTCTTTATTTGAAAGAATTAAAGCAACTTCAGCTACTAGAGAAAAAAGAGATGCTGTTTTAAGACTTGCTAATAGCTCGTACATTTTATAATCAAAATGAAGAGAATAATTTGAATGATGTTTTATATCCATTGCTTGTCCTGCGTGTAAGAGGTTTAATGCTTTTATAGAAGTGTTATATAAAAGTGTTTTAATTTCATCTTTTTGTAGCTTAATTAAGCTTAAAGAAAAAAAATATAAAAAACTTCCTGCATTCAAAGCTACATCAAGACCATATTTTATATGAATACTATCCATTCCTCTTCTTTTAAAGGAAGAATCTTCTATATCATCATGAATTAAACTTGCAGTGTGCATTCCTTCAATAACAGGAGCAAAAAGATAGGCTTTTTCTTCATCACCTTTTAACATCTGTGTTAAAAGAATGAGTAAAAGTGGTCTTAATCTTTTTCCTCCACGTTTTATTAAATCATCTGAAGGAATAATAAAATGAGTGTTTAAAGAATCTTTTAATAAAGGAAATGGAAACAATTGTTCCATAAAATCTATAGAAAAAACTTTTTCAATTGTTTTATCAATTTTTTTTATTATATTTTCAATGTGTGAATTTGTGTTTTCCATATTATTCCTTAATGCAACGAAAAGTTTTCCCCTTTACCTCTTTTATCTTTGCATTTACAAAATTACCAATTAAAGACCTATCTAAATTTCCTTCAATTACTGCCATTTCATTTGCTTCAGTATGACCAAAAAGTTCATTTTTATCATTTCGTGAAAGAGATTCTATTAAAATAGTAACATTTTGTCCTATTTTTCCATTCATTTTTTTAGCAGTAATTGCTAATTGCAAATCTATTACTTTTTGAAGCCTTTCAATCTTTAATTTTTCATCAATTCTACCAGGAAAACTATATGCTTTAGTTCCCTCGCGTGGATTGTAGTGATACATAAATGCACTATCAAATTCTATTTTTTTCATTAAATTAAGTGTAAGCTCCACATCTTCATCAGTTTCACCTGGGAAGCCCATTAATATGTCAGCAGTTAACGAGACATTAGGAATTTTAACACGTAAATATTCAATCTTAGAAAGATAATGCTCTACAGTATAATTTCTATTCATTTGTTTTAGTATCTTATTAGAGCCATGTTGTAGCGGCAGATGAATTGCTTTGCAAAGTCTTTTTGTGGAAGAAACCACATCTATTAAACTATTAGACATATCTTTTGGATGACTAGAAATAAAGCGAATCCACTTTATAACATTTTTTTTTTCTGCTTCTTTATCAATTAAATATAGTAATGTAGGAAAATCAATTTTCTCCCCTTCAGATGTCACTCCTTTATAGGAATTTACATTCTGACCTAATAATGTTATCTCTTTCACCCCTTTTTCTGAAAGAATATTTATTTCTTTTAAGATTTCTTCAGGTTGGCGTGAAACTTCCCTGCCTCTTACATAAGGAACTATGCAATATGTGCAAAAGTTATTACATCCATTCATTATAGGCACAAAAGATTGAAAAGAGCCCTCATGGTAAGAAAAAGGAGCAAAGTAATATCCACTAGTGGGCTTTTCATCCACATCTGTTAGTAATTTAATTTCTCCTCTAAAATCTTTTTCTATAAGTCTTTTTTTAATTTCATCAAATATGTTTGTAAGTAAATGCCTTTCAAACATACCTACTACATAGTCTATTAAAGGATGAGTTTTTTGTATATCTTTATAAAGACGTTCTGCCATGCACCCTATAAGAAGAACAAAGAAAGTTCTTTTCTTTTTTAATGAAGAATAAAACCCAAGTCTTCCTAAAACTCTATTTTCTGCAGTAATACGGACAGAGCAAGTGTTTATAATAATTAAATCTGCATGTTCTGCATCTAAAGCTTCATTCCAACCTTTTGCTAAAAGAAGTTGCTCCATAGAATGAGACTCTGCTTCATTCATTTGACACCCATAGGTCTCAAAATAATAAGTCACTTAACAAAACCCTTTAATCTTTTAAACTAAAAGAATATGTATTTTTAGCATTAAAGCGTTCTATTGCTAAATCTATAAGGAGTTTTATAAGGTCTTTATACGGAAGCCCTGCAGCTTCACATAATTTTGGAAACATTGAAATAGAAGTAAAGCCAGGTATTGTGTTTACTTCATTTAAATATACTGTTCCATCTTGTTTATCAACAAGAAAGTCTATCCTAGAAAGAGATGAAAGCTCTAAAACCTCATATGCTTTAGCTGCAATTGTTCTTATTCTTTTGCATATCGAATCGTCTAAGTCTGCAGGTATTTTAAGAGCCGCTCCATTTGCATCAATATATTTAGCTTCATAATCATAAAATTCATGATGAGGGATAATCTCTCCTGCTGTATAAACGGTTATCTTTTCATTTCCTGTAACAGAGCATTCAATTTCTCTCGCTACTATAAATTTCTCTATCAATATCTTATCATCCCATTTAAAAGCATTTTCACAAGCTTTTATAAGATTATTACCATCTAATACTTTACTTGTTCCTACAGAACTTCCTGTCTTACTAGGTTTTACAAAAAGAGGGTAGTCAAAATCTGTTTCTGCCTTTAAAATTAATTGTTTCCGTTTTCTCTCATCATTCCACTCAAGTTTTCTTATTGCAACATATGGCACTACTGAAAGTCCTGAAGCCTTCCACAGTATTTTTGTCTTTTCCTTATCCATTGCTATGCTACTTGCCATAACATTAGGACCAATATATGGTATTTGAGCAGTTTCTAAAAGTCCTTGAATTGTGCCATCTTCTCCATAAGAGCCATGTAAAACAGGAAAGACAACATCAGTTTTTAATTGTTTATTTGGAGTGGCAAAAAGATTAGTTCCACAACCAGGGAACACATGGACTAAGTTTTCAGACCTTTCTATAATTTCTAACATTGCATTTGGATTTTTAACAAGAGATTCTCTCATTTTTTCATCTTGAACATACCACTTTCCATTTTTTGCAATGCCTATAAGATTTATTTCATTAGATACGTCTATATTTCGTACTACAGAAGTAGCAGACTTAAGAGAAACTTCGTGTTCTGCTGATCTTCCTCCATAAATTATAGTTACAACCATAAAGTGCAATATACTACTTTGTTAAATAATTGTAAACTATTTAAATTAATGAAAATTCTTAAATTATTAAGATAGCATAAGCTAATACTTTAATATACATTAAAGTATTGTTTGTAACTTATAAGTTAAGCTCTTTTTAAAATTCAGTATTGACAGTTTTTCGCTCTTTGATAAAATACCATCATGGTAACGGGGGAATTTATGGTTATAGTTATATCTTTAGGTGGCTCTATTGTTGCTCCTTCAAATCCTGATGTTGATTTTATAGTTAAATTTGCAACATATATAAAAGAATATTTAAAAGAAGATAAAAAAAGACAAGTAATTTTAACAATTGGTGGAGGAGGGTTAGCTCGCTCTTATATTAATGCATATAAAGATGTTATGAAAGAAACTTCTTCTAACGTGGAATCTTTTAGTGGAGACATGATAGGGATAATGGCAACTAGACTTAATGCTGAGTTAGTAAAGTCAGTGTTTGCCACGCTTTGCCCTAATCCTGTAGTTTATGACCCCACCATTATAGAAAGCTTTGAAGGGCGTGTTTTAGTTGCTGCAGGCTGGAAACCAGGCTTTTCTACAGATACAGACGCAGTAATTCTTGCAGAACGTTTTAAAAGTGAAATAGTAATAAACCTTTCTAACATCACAAAAGTATACACAAAAGATCCAAAAGAAGACCCAACAGCAACTCCAATAGATGAAATTAGTTGGGATAATTTTATTAAAATGATAGGTACTGAATGGATTCCTGGAAAAAATGTCCCTTTTGATCCTATCGCTAGCCAGAAAGCACAAAAGGCAAAAATAAAAGTGATTTGTGCTAATGGAAGAGATATAGAAAATCTTAAAAACATATTAGAAGGCAAAAGCTTTATTGGTACAACAATAGGATAAAATGAATTTATTGCAAAGATGAAAAATTATTATGAAATATTAGAAGTTTCTAAAAATGCTAGCCAAGAAGAAATAAAACAAAAATATAGAGAATTAGCTAAAAAATGGCATCCTGATGCAAATGGAAATAGTAAAGAATCAGAAGAAAAATTTAAGGCAATAAATGAAGCTTATTCTCATCTTTCATCTCCAGAGCTAAGGAAAGAATATGATGAAAATCTTTTTTATCAAAAAGAAGCTAAAGCTCAAAATACTAATAAACACTATTATGATCCATCTTGGGAATATGAAGAAGAACCTTTTTATACATATACTTATACTTATAGCACAAATACAAAAGATAAGAAAAATAGATATGAAAACTCTGCATTAAAAGAAATAGTGAAGGGAGCTTTGCAAATAGCAGTTGGTATAATTTTATTTCCACTTTCAGGTTTTTTTCCTTTAATTGGCTTATATATAATTTTTTCAGGCATTTCTAATATTAGGCGTGGTCTTTCTAGGCTATCTTAAAATCATTAACACTAATTTTTTTGAAAAATATAACCGATAAAAAAAGTATCTTTGTGGGGCGTGTTTTTAATGATATTTTTAAGACATCCGGTATCATCTTAAAGAT
Organism: uncultured Treponema sp.; assembly: GCA_963545065.1. Lineage (GTDB taxonomy): Bacteria > Spirochaetota > Spirochaetia > Treponematales > Treponemataceae > Treponema_B. Next base: position 4,889 of record CAUUIE010000011.1, on the reverse strand, counting down.
ACTGCCTTATGTAAGATGCTCTTTCTTTGAGATGGTTTAATTCAAAATGTATTAATTGAATAAACCATCTCTTTTTTATTTAGTAATTTCACAATTAACAAGTTTAAAAATAAACAAAAAAGTTCAAAAACTAACACATAAACATGCAAAAAATATGACATTCAAAACCACGCTTAAGACTTAAAACACAAAGTGTTTTAATCCTTTCTGGCTATTTTCTTAAAAGCTAACATAAAGCTTAAAGCCTATGTGTTTTTGCCTATTAGGAATTTAAAACGCCATACATCAATAATGTATGGTATTTTATGCAATAGATTTAGCGTATGAAATGAATATCAATAATTTTAAAAATTGTTTTTTATTTCTTTTAATACTTTAATTTTTAATTCTTTTGCTTTTTCTGTTAGAGATACTTTATATATATGAGGGTTTAAAATGCGTTTTGAAGTGGAATCTAACAATTCTAATTCTTTCATACATAAGTTTTTTATTTCCTTTAAGTCTGGTTCTTTTTCTATTATTTTTCCATCTTTAATATATTGGTTTAATAATGGTTTAACACTATAAGGAGTAAATTTAAAAAATTGTAATTCATTATCGGGATGATAGAATGTGTAATCTTTTCCACTTTCAAGCTTTTCATCTTCAAGGCTTATTACATCTGCTTTCATGCTTCCATCTTCATTATACACTCTCCAGACGTCTTTAATTCCCGGTGTTGTAATTTTAGATGGGTTGTTGGAAACTTTCATTACTGGTTTCCACTCATTTTCTTTTTTATATGCCCCCATTTTATAAACACCTGTAAAAGATGATTCATCTCCACCTGTAACCAAATGAGTGCCAACCCCCCAGCTATCAATTGGGGCTCCTTGTAATATTAAAGATTCAATTATTTGCTCTTGTAACTCATTTGAAACTGAAATAAAAGCTTTTTCTAAACCTTCTTCATCAAGCCTTTTTCTTACTAACTTGCTAAGGTAATAAATATCTCCTGAATCTAGACGAACTCCAAAGTTATATCCTTTTTGTTGTAGCTCCTTTCCAACTTTTATTGCGTTTTCTACACCTGAATTTATTGTATCATAAGTATCTAAAAGGAAAACTGATGTTTTAGGATATAATTTAGCATAGGCTCTAAAAGCGCATCTTTCATCTTCAAATGACATAATCCAAGAATGAGCCATAGTTCCTAAACATGGAATGCCATATTTTTTTGCTGCAAGGGCATTGCTTGTACCAAATGCACCTCCTATAAAAGCTGCTCTAGAAGCACTCATTGCTCCATCAATTCCTTGAGCTCTTCTAAGTCCAAATTCCATTATATTTCCTTTATTAGAGCTTAAATATATTCGGGCAGTTTTTGTTGCAATTAAGCTTTGAAAATTTATTATGTTTAATATAACTCCTTCTAATATTAATGTTTCTATTATATTTCCTTCCACTCTTACTATTGGCTCATTAGGAAAGATTAAAGAACCTTCTTGAAAGGCCCAAATATTGCCTTGAAACTTAAAGTTAGAAAGATATGTTAGAAAATCATCATCAAACATATTAAGGCTTTTTAAGAAGTTTATATCTTCACTTTCAAAATGAAAGTTTTCTATTATTTTTAAAAGTGGCCAAAGTCCTGCAAAGATAGAATATCCACCATTAAATGGATGTTTTCTAAAAAACATATCAAACGAAGCGTGCATGTCTTTTTTTTCTTTCCAATAGCCTTGAGCCATTGTTATTTCATAAAAGTCTGTGAAAAGTGCGTTTGTCATTTAATTATCTCCTTAAATCATTTATATAATTTTTAAAGAAACGTATGTTATGTGGTTTTTTGTTTTTGCCATTTTATGTTTTGAATTTGCCACGTTAGATTTCCGTTATTATTTTTGTATTTAATTTGTGCAAAATACCAGCTTTTAGATGATAAAGTCTTAAATTTTGTAAGTCTTGCTTTTGGAATTAAATTTGGAATTTCTTCTATTAAAGCTTTTGCCTTATTTCCTGCATATCCTAACATAAAGCCCTCTATTTTTTCACTTTTAGTTAAAATACAAGATGTATCTATATTGCAAGGACGCACAATGTAGCCTTTAATAGCAATTGGAGGATAAATGGTAATTGAAGTAAAAGAATTTTCTGTCTTAAATATAGGAAATATTTTTCTAAAAGGGCGAGTAGTTAAGCTTTGAAAAAGACACTGTTCTTCTTGCATAGATGACATAAGGTTATCAGGCAAAAACAAACATCTCAAAGCAAGGCATCTCCTATTATTTTTAGCCTAATCTTAGGCTTTATATTATACACAAAGACTAGGCTAAAAGAGTTTTTAATCTTTTAAGTGTGAAATAAACCAATTAGATATTTCTTTTAATCTTCTAATTCTATGTTTTGGTTTTCCAGAGCGTGATAAGTCATGGTTTTCTCCATGGAAAAGTACTAGTTTTGCTTCGCAACCATGATATTTTAATGCTGTAAACATTTGGAAAGCACAAGCTTCAAAACAACGATAGTCTTCATCTCCTTGAATAAATAGTGTGGGTGTTTTGCATTTATCAGCATATTTTAATGGACTTCTATCCCACATAAACTCATGATTTTTCCAAGGAGTTGCTCCTGCATTTTGATCTGAATTAAAGTAATATCCAATATCTGTAATACCGAATTTAGAAATCCAGTTTGCAATAGAACGCTGAGAACATGCTGCCTTAAAACGGTCTGTATGACCTATAATCCAGTTAGTCATAAAGCCACCATAAGAGCCACCTAAAACCCCAACACGCTTTACATCTATTTCTGTATATCTTTTTAACACTTCATCTGTAAGTGCCATAAGGTCTTCATAATCTATAGTGCCATATTTACCACGAATATCTGAAAACTCTCTTCCCATTCCATCTGCACCTCGTGGATTTGTATAGAAAACAAAAAATCCTTGAGAAGCTAAATATTGCATTTCGTGGTGAAAAACAGAACCAAATACTGTTTTAGGACCACCATGTATTGAAAGAAGAGCAGGATATTTTTTCCCTTTTTCAAAATTAGTTGGTTTTAATACAAAGCCATGAAGTTTTGTACTTCCATTATTAAAGTAAAACTCTTCTGGAATGCTTTTTATAAGGCTATCTCCATAACAATTGTGACATGTAAGCTTTTCTTCCTTTTCTGCATTTGAAGCTTCTTTTATATATATTTCTTGTAAGTTTTGCTCTCTTAAACCAACAAAGACAATAAAGTTATCTCTTACATCGAAGCAATCTACAGAACCTTTTTTACTTATAACTTTTTCAATATCTCCGTTTATGTCTATAGTGTTAAGATATGAAGAATCATCTTCTGTTGTAATAAAATAATATTTATTTCCCTCCACAAAAGATTGTTTTCCCCCTCCTAGTCTTATATCTGTTCCAACAGAATTCCATAAGCTTTTATCATAATCTTTAGGGCTTATCATTTTAGGTTTTCCACTTAAATTATTTCTTTCTATTACATAGATATCTGCATCTTGATTTATGCCATATTTTTTTCCATCTGAGCCTGTAAAAAGGATATGATCCCCAAAAAATTGTGCATCTGCATAGCCAAATTCAACATCACTATTTATTTGAGTTGTCTTTTTTTCTTTTATGTTATAATGCACTAAATCAGAATATATTGGAGCTTTATCTTTATATGTAGCTTTTACATATAAGATTTCATCATTTTCTTTGTCTATTTGGAAGTCTCCAACTGATGTAAACTCGTCTGTAAGAGATTCTCCCATCATTGTTTTTGTGTCATAAAGATATAGGCGACTTCTTTTTCTTGATATAAAACCACCACCGTTTGCCCAAAAAGGAATTTCTTCAAATACTTCATAGTCTTTCTCTTCCTTTTTTGCTTCTTCCATTTCTTCTTTTTCTAAGCCTTCACTTTTATCATTTTCCCAATATAATAAGGCTACTGCTTTGTCTTTATTCAAAAATTGTAGTTTTTGTAAAGGGTAGGGGAACTCATATAGTTTTACAGCTTCTCCGCCATGGACAGGAAGACCATAAACAAATGTTTTTTTTAAGTTTTTTTCTTCCCTTTCTTCCTTTTCTCTTTTTGTAGAAAACAACAAGTAACCATTATGAAAGCCATAGAAAGATTCTACGTCGTATGATGAAAAGATATTTGATTTTTTAGTTTCTAACTCTAACACAAAAAGAGCATTTTTATATTTATTTTCTTTTATATCCACTTTTGAAACAATATAAGCTATTCTTTTACCACAATCTGAAATGTGTAAGCTGTTTAAAAACTTATAATTTACAAAATCGTCAATACCAATTGTTTTTTTCTCATTATTTACCATAATGCACCTCCAAAGAACTAAAATTCTAATGTTAGAAAGACTATACAAGTATTATTGTATTTATACAAGATGGATATTGGTAAGGATTTATTTTTTTATAATTTTAATCTTTAATTTAAAGAAAAGAATGTTAAAAAAAATTAAAACGTGTAGATTGTGTGTCTTATGGAATAAAAATGCAAAAAAGTATTTAATTCGTCAAGTTAAAATGATTTTTATTAACGCTTGTAGTTTTAATCTTTTCGTCCTCTCTTTTATGAACGAACCGCCTCTTGCTTTACGGGCAAAGCCTAGCTCTTTACTGGAAAATCTTCTCTTCTTTTACAAGATGCTTTCCCACTCCTTTTATTTAAAGCTTTCTTACTCTCTTATTAAAATCTCATCACCTTTTAAAACTTAAGCACTTTCCCTCAAATTCTAGCTAGAGTTTAGGCAAAAGCTAGCTAGATTATGAGGAAAGTCTAGCTAGAATAGGACCCCATTTATTACTAGAATGCACTCCCCATTATTACAATAAACGCACTTCAAGGTATGTAACACTCTTAGTCTTGTTCTAGCT
>CAUUIE010000010.1:0-29271 GCA_963545065.1 uncultured Treponema sp. | reverse complement strand
GAAAGTGAATGGAATAAGGCTAATTTATTTACTGGTTGGACAGATGTTGATCTTTGTGATAAAGGAAGAGAAGAAGCAAAAGAAGCTGGTAGGCTATTAAAAGAGGCTTCTTTTGAAGCTGATGTTTGTTTCACTTCATATTTAAAAAGAGCCATACACACTCTTAATTTAATATTGGAAGAAATGGATAGGGAATATTTACCCATTATTAAAGCATGGCAACTTAATGAGCGCCATTATGGTGCATTGCAGGGGCTAAACAAAACTGAGACTGCAAAAAAATATGGAGAGGAACAAGTGAAGATTTGGAGGCGTTCTTTTGACGTTCCCCCTCCTTCGTTAAAGCCAACAGATGAGAGAGCCCCTTCATTACAAAATGCTTATAAATGTGTAGATTCTTCGCTTTTGCCACTTACTGAAAGTTTAAAGACTACAGTTAATCGTGTTCTGCCATATTTTAATACAGTTATAAAACCAATTATGGAAGAAGGAGAAAATGTTTTAATTGTGGCACATGGAAATTCTATTCGTGCTTTAGTTAAATATTTTGATAACATTTCTGATAAAGATATAGTAGGCGTTAACATTCCTACAGGCATTCCTTTGGTTTATAAATTTGATTCTTCTTTTAAAGTTATTGAAAAAAAATATTTAGGTGATGAAAGTGTGATTAGTGCAAGAATATCTTCTGTTTCTAATCAAGGAAAGATATCTAAATAAATATTATTAAAATATATAATGTTTTTATCTCTTGCCCCAATGGCAGATATCACTCATTTGGCTTTTCGCCGTTTAGTTTCTCATTTTAAAGCTCCCTCTCTTTTTTATTCTGAAATGATTCATAGTCCTTCTCTTCTTTCAGGTGGGCATTTTGAAAAATGGTATATTAAAACTTACTCTAATGAAAAACTTATTTGGCAAATTACTTCAAATGAAACAGAGACAGTGAAAGAGACAATTCCAATTTTGTTAAATAATGGTGGCCTTGGAATAGATTTGAATATGGGTTGTTCTGCTCCTCATATAGTTGCAACAGGGGCGGGCTTTGCATGGCTTAAAAAAGATAGAAATTGTGTTGTTAGGTTTGTCAAAAATGCCCGCTATGCCCTTGATGAATATATTAAACATAGTGGTAAAAAAGAACTTTTTTTAAGTGTTAAAATGAGGCTTATCTCAGAAGAATATTCAATATTAAAAGACTTTGTTCTTTTTCTTATAGACTCTGGAGTAGAAAAAATTACTTTGCATCCACGGTTTCAAAAACAAAGGTATAGTAGAATGCCTCATTATGAATATATAGAAAGCTTGGCAAAAGATGTTTCAGTCAATGTTTTTGGAAATGGAGACGTTAAAAGCTATTTAGATATTAAACACTTATCACTAAAATATCCACATGTTTCAGGTTGGATGATAGGGCGTGAAGCTATTAAAAAACCTTGGATATTTAAGGAAATTGAAAACGAGGCTATGAATGTACCAAAGAAGACAAAAATTGATTTATTAGAGGTAGCACTATTATTTTTGCAAAACCTAAAAGAAGATCAGCCAAAGGAATTTCATCTTTTGCGTGCAAAAAGATTTTTCTCTTACTTTTGCGATAATTTCACTTTTTCTCATTATGTTAAAACAAAAATCTTAAATGCAAAATGTATTGAAGAAATGCTAGATATATTAAAGTCTTATTTTAGTGAAATGCCTAATGAAAAAGAAAGGTTTATATAGAAAACATAGTGCTAAAATGCTTAAAAATATACATTAAGAGGATAAAAATAGTACTATATGTGAAGCTAAAATTTGATCTTAATATTTTAGGATTGACAAAAATCAAGTATTAGTACTATTCTATAAACACATTATCACATTATTATGAAGAAGATGTGGAGGTCAAGCCATTATGGATATAACGATGGATATGTACCAATCTTTAGGTTTTGCTGTTGTGTGGTTACTTATTGGGCGATACCTAAAAGACCATGTTAAGTTTTTTCAAAAGTATTGCATACCAGCCCCTATAATCGGGGGCTTTTTGTTTGCTCTTATATCATTGTTTGGGCATAGCACAGGCATAATTCATTTTCATTTTGATAACACATTACGAGTTTACTGGATGGTTATGTTTTTTACAACAGTTGGATATAATGCAGGCTTTTCAGTTTTAAAAAAAGGTGGAGTAAAAGTTTTTATATTTTTAGGTGTTGCTTTAACTCTTGCTATTTTGCAACATGTTGTAGCTCAAGGTCTTGCAAGGGCAATCAATTTTAGTCCAATTCTTGCTGTAATGCTAGGTTCCACCTCTTTCACAGGCGGTTTTGGCACCGCTGCAGCCTTTGCCCCATTAGTTGACCCTGACGGAAGTTTAGGTGCTTTAACTCTTGCTGTTGCAGTCCCTACATTTAGTTCCATAATTAGCTCTATAATGGGCGGACCTGTTGGAAACAATCTTATCACTCGTTTTAATCTATCTCCTTCAAATGCTAATGTTCAAGTTAGAGTGGATGAAGAGGGAAGCATTATTAAGCAAACTAAAGAGGTAACTACTGTGCCTGTTGTTGATAATAGGCCCTTTTTTAAACGCCTTTTTACTAAACATAAAAAAACAGAAGAAATTGTAAAAGTGCATGAAGAGGTAATTCATACAAGAGCTACAAAGCTAGAAGCTGGAAACACAAAACCAACACTTGGTAAAAAGCTTAATAGTGAAAATGTGGCCTCATCTTTTATGATGTTAGTTATTGCTGTAGGCATTGGCTTATTTGTAACAAACTATCTTAATTCCATTTCTCCCAAAACACAATTTCCCATATATATTGGCACCATGCTTGTAGCAGCCCTTATTCGTAACATAGCAGATGCTACAAAACTATTTACCATAGAAATGGACGCAATGGACACTTTGGGAAGTATTTCATTAAACCTATTTTTAGCAATGGCTTTAGTGTCTTTAGAGTTGTGGAAACTTGTAGACTTAGCTATTCCACTCTTTGTTATACTAGGTGCTCAAGTGCTTCTTATGTATTTGTTTGCACGCTTTATAACATTCAATTTAATGGGGCACAACTATGACGCGGCAGTTATTACAGCGGGGCACATAGGTTTTGGTTTTGCAGCCACTCCAAATGCTATGGCAAATATGGCATCTGTTTGCGAAAAACATGGTTATTCTGAAATAGCTTTTTTTGTAGTTCCTATTGTGGGTTCATTATTTATAGACCTTTTTAATGTTATGATTATAAGCGGAACAATTGCTTTTGTTCATTGGTTTTAATTAATTTTCATAGGGCTTCACTGCGAAGCCCTTACTTTTTCTTTCACTTAAATTTTTCCTTAAAACGATAAATGTTTACGCTTTAATTTATAAGTTAAGGTAAGAGTGAGGGAATTAAAACAGTTTTAAACTTAAAGGTAAGAGAAAACGCTTATAGCTATATAAAAACTAAATTCGTTTACCTTAAGCATTCTATTTGCTTTTTTTTTATTAATAATATAAACTCTTTTCTCATTGCTTATGACAGAATTAAAACCACTCATTGTGCAAGGGGACCGCTCCATCCTTTTAGATGTGCACACTCCATCTTCTGATGAAGCCCGTTTTGCACTAATTCCATTCACAGAACTAGAAAAATCTCCTGAACATATTCACACATATAGAATTAGTAATCTTTCTTTGTGGAATGCTGCTAGTGCAGGATTCACTGTGCCAAAAATAATTGGTATTTTAACAGAATATTCGCGCTTCCCATTACAAAGCTCTGTTATTGCATGGATGAAAGAGACAATGGAACGCTATGGGAAAATCAAACTAATCCCTTCAGAAATGGAAGAATACATACATTTAAAAGTTGAAAACCTATTGATATTTAAAGAGATATCTCATTTAAAGGCATTAGATAAATACATAATAGAAGAAAGTGAAGAAAAACTTTCTTTTTTAATAGCCCTCTTAAATAGAGGGACGGTAAAACAAATATTACTTCAGCAAGGATGGCCTTGTAAAGATGAAGTTCCATTAAAAGATGGAAGCCCTTTCCCAATAGAACTAAAAGAAACAACCAACAAAGGAAAAAGCTTTGAGCTAAGAGATTATCAAAAAGATGCAGCAATGAGTTTTGTAGGAAACAAAGAAGTTGGAACAGGCTTTGGAACAATTGCTTTACCCTGTGGAGCTGGAAAAACAATAGTGGGGCTTATTGTTATGTCCTTATTAAAAATGGAAACAGTAATTTTAACAACAAACGTCTCATCAGTTTATCAGTGGAAAAGAGAGATACTAGATAAAACAAACATAAAAGAAGAAGACATAGGGATTTATTCTAGTGCTGAGAAAGTGATTAAACCCATTACTATTGCAACATATCAAATTCTTACGTGGAGAGAAAATACATACTCCCCATTTATTCACTTTAAAATATTTAACGAAAGAAATTGGGGCTTAATCATTTATGATGAAGTGCATTTATTACCAGCACCTGTTTTTAGAGTTACTGCAGAACTTCAAATTGTTAGGCGACTAGGTCTTACAGCAACTCTTGTTAGAGAAGATGGACATGAAGGTGATATTTTCTCTTTAGTAGGTCCTAAACGCTTTGATGTTCCGTGGAAAGACTTAGAGCAAAAAGGATGGATTGCCAAAGCTTATTGCATTGAAGTGAATGTGGCATTGGATGCACAAAGGGAAATTGAATATGCAATCTCTGATATGAGGCAAAAATATAGAATTGCAAGTGAAAATGCAAATAAAATTCCTTTAGTTAAAAAGATTTTAGCACATCACAAAGAAGACTCCATTTTGATTATAGGTCAATATATTTCGCAATTAGAAACAATTTCAAAAGAAATTAATGCTCCCATTCTAACAGGTAAAAGTAGTGTAAAAATGAGGGAAGCAATGTATGACGATTTTAGAAATGGAAAGATAAAAGTGATAATAGTTTCTAAAATTGCAAACTTTGCAATAGACTTGCCTGATGCCTCTGTTGCAATCCAGATTTCAGGTTCATATGGTAGTCGCCAAGAAGAGGCACAAAGATTAGGGCGCATATTAAGACCTAAAGAAAAGAATTCCCATTTTTATACAGTTACAACAAAAGACACTGTAGAAAGAGAATTTGCAGAGAAAAGGCAAAAGTTTTTAGCAGAACAAGGTTATGACTACACTGTCTTAAATGAAGAAAATTTAAGTGAGTATTTCTCTAAGCTTTAATAATTACTCAAAATGATAATCACATGTTAATTACTCTTATAATTGCTTAAATTATGCACTAAAATTGCATATCAATTCTAGCTAGAAAAGGGCTTTTCTTTTAGCTAGAAGTGATGCTGTGTAATAACTATAGTGCAGAGCCAATCATTTAAGTAATAATAGGTAACGTCTAGCAACACTAGATCATGCCGATTAGCTAGAAGGAGTCCTCCTTTTAGCTAACGGGAGGCATCCTTCTAGCTAGCAGGAGGGCTCCGTCTAGCTAATGGGAGGTTTAGGCTAGTATCTAGCAATAAGCACATGCAGTTTATAGTAGGAAACGTTAGGTGTTTTTTTTAAAAATATATAATATAATTTAGCTTAAAAGCTAAATATACAAAACATGTTCTATAAAAAAATGAAGCGAATTCTGTAACACTTAATTAAATAGTATATTTTATATCTTGAATATATAAACATTAAAAACTATAAGATAATAGTATATTTGGAAGGTAAAAATAAAAACTTCCATGAATACATACAGTTTAAGGAGTTTAAAAATGAAAAGACGTTTAATAGTGTTATCATTAGCATCTCTTTTTTTACTCACAGTTTTTTCTTGCACAAAGTCTGAAGATGAAAAAATGACGCTTAGCGTAACTGAGGAAGAAAAAAAAGATAATTGGAAAGCATTTGAAGAAATTGGTTTTAAAGTTCACATTCCAAAAGAATTATCTAACAAAAAAGATAACATAAATGTAGTTATGCTAGGAAATGAAGATGATGATAATTCACCAATATACAATGGTTACTTGTATCAGTTTGTTTCGGATGAAACAAATAGCAATTATGATGCAATAATAGATGATGCAAATATCTCAGAAAATGAAAAAGATGAAAAGATAGAACACGAAATTTTACCAAAGCTAAAAGACATGTTTACTCTTGCCACATTAAGATCAACTCTTATTACAAAAGAAGGTCAAATAGAAGAAATTTTAAATGCAAAAAATATTGAAGTATTAAGAAAGACAGATAAATACACTCAAGTAATTGCTTTTAATGATGGCTCAAATGTGGATATGCTAACAGAAAATGAACAAAAGCAATATAAAGAATTTTTAGCTGTTGCAAGTAATATAAAAAATGGTGCAAAAGCTGCAGATCCAAAACCCAAAAAACTTTCTTTGCAAAATATTAAAGCACTTAAATTTAAAACACAAGATTTGGATGGAAAGGAAGTAACGCAAGAAGTTTTAAAGAATGCAGATGTTACCATGATTAATATATGGGCCACATGGTGCCCACCATGCAAGGCAGAGCTACCAGACATTGGAAGAGTTGCAAAAAAATATAGAGCTAAAGGTTGCCAAGTGATAGCAATTTGTTCCGATGTTACAGATGAAGATACATCCAGCCTTGAAGATGCAAAAGAAATAATTAAAGATGCTGAATGCGACTTTTTGGTTTTAAGAAAAAACCCTTCTTTAAACGCAATATATTCTAGCATTCAAGCCTATCCTACAACACTGTTTTTTGATAAAAATGGAGATGTTGTAGGCACTGTTATTATTGGTGGCAGAAGTGAAAGCGATTTTGAAAAGGCGTTTGACGAGATATTAGAAAAGATTAAAAAATAATGAATCAAAATAAAAAAACATTAAACATTTTAAGAGTTTTTTTTATAGCACTTGCCATACTTGCCCTATGTCTTGGAATAATGGATGGGCAAGTAAAAGGTGTTTTTATAAAAGCTATATATATATGAATGGAGTGTATAGGACTTGGGTGAGTCTTTGAAAAAAAAACAAAAAACATTAAACCGCAAAAGGCATTATATTCAAGCCTTAGGTTTTTTTATTACAAATGCAAATGTAACTGGTTTTTTTAGTGGTGAGCTATATCAAGGAAGCATAAAAAAAGTGTGTTTTCCTGTGTTAAATTGCTATTCCTGCCCTGGAGCTGTTTCAGGGTGCCCCATAGGTTCAATACAAGCTACAATAAATAGTAGCAGAATGAAAGTGCCTTATCGTTTTCACCTGCCATATTATGTTATTGGAATGACAGCCCTTTTTGCAATGGCTATGGGGCGCTGGTTTTGTGGTTATATGTGCCCTTTTGGATTTTATCAAGATCTATTAGACAAAATACCTTGCAAAAAAATTAAAGTGCCAACTAGTGTTAATAATGTGTTACGGTGGATGAAGTTTGTGTTTTTAGCATTGCCAGTTCTCATTTTGCCTTTTATAGTTCCTTATTTCTTTATGGGTAAGATGGCATATCCTTTTTTTTGTAAGTATGTGTGCCCACAAGGTGTTTTAGTTGGGGCATTACCACATATTATTTATGACTATTTTATGCGTCCTTTAGAGCAAAGACAAATATTGCCACTTTTACGTTATTTATTCATAAATAAGTTCACTATTTTTATTATTATAAGCCTTTCTTGTATGTTCATATATAGACTTTTTTGCCGTTACATGTGCCCATTAGGAGCTTTTTTGGGGCTTTTTAATCCTATTAGTATCTATAGGTATAAGATTAACGAAAAATGTATCCATTGCAATAAGTGCCAAAGAGCATGCAAGATAGATATTCCTGTTTTTAGAGTGCCAAACAGTTTTGATTGCATAAGGTGTGGAGAGTGCATAAAAGCATGCCCTGTAGATGCTATAGAAACAGAATATCCTTTTTCTAAAATAATCAAGAATGCACCTCTTTTTAAGAAAAAGAATGTTCAAGAAAATAAAAGTATAATGCACAAAATGCTTGAAAACAGAACAGAAAACAATCTTAAAAGGAAAGATTAATTTTAAGTAACTAATCTTAATCAAATATGGGGAAGGTTTCAAAGCCTAAATCTTTTAATTTAAGACCTATGTTGCCTTCCTCGTTTTCCACAACAAACACAGCAAAATATAAAGTGCCACTCTCTCTTGTCTCTTCTTTTATTTCTACAGTAAATCCCATATCTTTTAATTTTTTTGCTTGAGATGTAGCATATTTTTTATATTTAAAAAATCCTATTTGATACGCTTTTGGAATACTCACTTTTACGTTTTCTGATGGCACAAATGATTCATCTTCTTCCACATAGTAACTTTGCGAGCTTGGTAATAAATACCAAAATGTTGTAGGGAGTATTAATGCCTCTCCTTTAACTAACATAGCTTCAATACTTTTAGGATATTCTTTTTTTAAAATCCATTCTGCTTCCTCATCATTCGAAATAAACCAAAGCGAAAGAAGAATTGACCTTCTAAATGACTTATATTTGCTATCTTTTGAGTATGCTTTTAAAGTGTCTATAACTTTGTCTAGCCCCTTTGCAGAATTATTTAAAAGATTAGAAAGTTTAAGATATTGAAGATATAAATCTCCTTCTAAATCATAAATAGAAGGTGGATTTTCTTTTAAAAGCTTTAATTTTTCATATATTGAATGCCCCATCTCCATATCGCCTGCCAAAATAAAAGATTTTAAAGCTTTAACCAGATATTTTTTTCTTTTTTTTTCCTTTAAGACAGTGGCAAAATTAAACGTTTCTAAATAATTTTCAGCAGCATTTTTAAAAAGATTATTCCTAGTTGCATATTCTGCAAGGAAAATGCTTATTTCTTCTTTTTCCTTTATACTTGAAACACCTTTTAATTTTGAAACTAAATGTTTATATATAACAGTGCTATCAGTAGTTTTAGGAGAAGAATTTAACGCACTCCTTATTTCTTTTGAAGAGTCTGAAGTGCATGGAATTGTTATGAAAAAAAATAAGTGTAAACTTATAAAAAATATAAGATACTTTTTATTTTTCATCTACTTTTTCTGTTTTATCCTTTTTGAAAAACCTAGAAAAAAAACCTTGCTTTTTCTCATTTTTTAAATTTATTGTGTTTATGTCTTGAATAATTGGGTTTTCCTTCTTATCCTTCCTTTTCTTGTGTCTTAAAAAAGGAAGAGTTAAAATAGTTCCTAATATAAATGAAAAAACAGAAGCAGTGTAAACTGGAATATCTTTAAATTCATAAAAGAAAAAAGATATTGTGCAAGTGTTTTTAAGATTAAAAAGAGAAAAAAGTGCAAATAATAACACAACAAAAAGAAAATATATTAATGTTAAAGACATATATCCCTCTAAATATTTTAGTCTTATCTTATTTTTAAATAATAAAACTAATTAAAACTAGTAAAATATTATATCACTATCTATAAATTATGTAAGAGTATAATCCCTGATTTTAGAGAAAATGTTATTTTTTCTATTGACAAAACAATTATTTTAGTTTAGAAATAGATATAGTATATAATTGTTATTTTTATATATTTGGTTTATGAGGATGGAGGCGTGGAAGTATGAATGTGTGCAATTTAAAAGGTGAAAATTGTTTTAGTGATGATTTAATACATAATAATGTGTGGATGGGATTATTTGATGATTCTGACAATTATAATGATGACGACGATTTTGATGATGACTATGATGATGAAGATTTTGACGATGATGAAGGCGATTTTGATGACGACGATGAAGACTTTAATGAAGATTTTGATGACGATGATTTCGATGATGATGATTTTGGTGACGATTTTGATGACGACGATTTCGATGATGATGACTTTGACGACGATGACGATTTTGATAATGAGGAAAACTATTAAAGCATAAAATAAAAGCTTATAACTTTTTATAAGATACTTTTACCATTTTTAAATGGTTCATATTGTTTGTTGCCATAGCACTTATGGCAACATCACAAAAAAGTCAATATATAATCAATATAATTAATTTCAACGTTCCTTATCTAAAATTGTGAAAAAAACTACTTATTTACTTGTCTTTCTTTTTTTCTCCTTTGTGTTAAATAGATATTCTACAATAACAGGTTATGATTACAAAGATATTACAACATATGATGAAGAAAAAGAATTAACTCTTAAAAAGATTAAATATATTAAAGTCTATGACGGAATAGAAATTGCAAGACTTCATAATATTAATATTCCATTGATTATAACAATTGTGAAAATATCTTTTAAATCTTCTAATTTAAAAATTGTTACAACAGAAGAGAATAGGTTTGAAGAAAATGGTTTTGTGTTAGCTGAAACTACTATGAGTTTTGCAAAAAGAAATAACACTAATCTGGCTATTAACACAAATTTTTTTTCATATCAGTCTTCATTTTTGGATAAGTTTTACAAGCCTTTAGGTCTTTACATAAGCAAAGGTAAACTTCTTTCTATGCCTCGTAATAATTGTGCAATGCTAATATTTGAAAAAGATAATCACCCTATAATACTATCTAGTCCATTGCAAAAAGACGAAATACTTAACAAGGCAATAGATGGAATTGCAGGTTTTAACCAAGTATTAAAAGATGGAAACATAATAATAAAAGGAAAATCACAAAAGATAGATAGTAGAACTTTAATAGGTGTTGATAACGAAGAAAAAACACTTTTTGTTTTGTTTGTAGAAGGTGAAACAAAAGAAAAAAGCATAGGCTCAACTCTTATTTTCTCTGCTAACATTATGAAAGAAATAGGAGCAAAAGATGCTATAGAGCTTGACGGGGGAGGCTCTAGTAGTTTGATATTAAAAATAGGGGAGAGGCAACATCAATTAGTTCCATCTTATAAAGTGCCATTAAGAAAAGTTGCAACTAATATTGGCTTTATCGTTACTAAAGAATAAAAAGACCATTTATAAACTATTTTTAATAAGTTATAAATGGTCTTAAATTAATTAAGCATGAACTCCACGAGGCACAGGAATATCAAGCCCTTTAGATTTTTTTCTTATTATAACAACAATAAAAGTAACAAGGCATACTACTGCAAAAGCTATTCCTATTGGATATGCAATTTTTGTTGGAAGCTTAAAACCTTCTGGTGCCATAAGAATATAAGTGATAGAAACTGCACTCATAAAAGTTGCAGGAATCAAAGCTATAATATAGTTTCTCTTATTTAAGAATAAATACATAGCACCAACCCATAACGCAATCATTGCAAGAGTTTGGTTAGACCAAGCAAAATATCTCCAAATAATTTCATAATTGACAAGGGTTAAAAGCCCACCAGATGCTAAAAGAGGAACTGCAATGATTAAACGCTTTGCAATAGGTTTTTGGTCAATTTTAAACCAGTCTGCTAATGTTAATCTTGCACTTCTAAAAGCCGTATCTCCAGAAGTAATAGGGCAAGCAATAACACCAAGCATTGCTAAACCACCACCTACAACGCCTAAAAGTCCAAAGGAAATATCATATACAACACCTGCAGGACCTTTAAACTCTTTTAAAGCTTGAGCTAAGCCACCAATTCCACCATTACCATAGTAATATGCCATACCAGCTGCTGCCCATATGAGAGCTATAATACCTTCTCCAACCATTGCACCATAAAAAACGTTGTGTCCATCTTTTTCACTTTTAATACAGCGAGCCATAAGTGGAGATTGGGTTGCATGGAAACCAGAAATTGCACCACAAGCAATAGTAATAAAAAGAAGTGGCCAACGTGGCATGTCACTTGGATGTACATTTTTTATAGAAAACTCTGGAATTGTCATAGTTCCTTTAAAAGCATAAAAAAGAATACCTGCACCAATTCCTAATGCCATAACAATTAATACAATACCAAAAAGTGGATATATTTTTCCAATTATTTTGTCTACAGGTAATATTGTTGCAAGAAAATAATAAATCAAAATAATAATAAGCCAAAAATGAGAATTAAGATAACTTGGTGTAAGTTTTGCTAAAAGGTCTGCAGGACCTTTCATAAATACAGTTCCAACAAAAAGAAGAAGAACTACGGCAAAAATACGCATAATAAATTTCATAATAGGACCAAGATATATACCAGAAAGTTCTGATATACTTTCACCATCATGACGCTCAGAAATCATGCCTGAAAGAAAATCGTGCACTCCACCTGCAAAGATAGTTCCTAATGCAATCCATAAAAAAGCAGATGCTCCCCACAATGCTCCTGAAATTGCACCAAAAATTGGACCTAATCCTGCTATATTTAATAGCTGAATTAAAAATACTCTAGGTGTACTTAACGGAACAAAATCTACTCCATCTTCTTTTGCAATTGCAGGTGTAGGCTCTTTTGAAATTCCAAACACTTTTTCTACATACTTTCCATAAAAAAAGTGCCCTACAATTAAAATGGCAAGACAAATAAAAAACGTCAGCATACTCATATCCCCCTTTAATAAATATGACTATAAAAGGCTTGGTTTAAACCTTTCATAACCTATCTAAAATAGATATATCCCTTAAATTTTATCTATCTATATTAATACTAGAGCCAATTTGTTCATTTTGTCTAGTAGCATTAATACACTCTTTTTCCTCTTAATTTAAAAGACTTTCATAATTATTGACACTTTATATAGGAACCTTATTAAACTTATAAGTAATCTTAAATATTAAGACCAAGTAGTTGGCTATTAAATGTTAAAACGCCATGCTTTGTGCAATAAAAAAGTAGCGTTTTAAAAAAAGTGCTAAATAAGTTAATCACTTAAAGCCATAAAGATGCAACCTTTACTAAAAGAAGAGTTCCGTCTAGCTAGAAGGATGCCTCCCGTTAGCTAAAAGGAGGACTCCTTCTAGCTAATCGGTATGATCTTGCGTTGCTAGACGTTACCTATTATTACTTAAATGATTGGCTCTAAACTCTAGTTATTACACAGCATCATTTCTAGCTAAAACGTGGGTCCTCTTCTAGCTAGAAACGGATCTTAAGTGTTACATATGTAGCTATGCGTTTATTGTAATGATGGGAGGCATGTTCTAGTAGTAAATGGACTCCTATTCTAGCTAGAGTTTGGGCAAAAACTAGCTAGTTTTTACTAAAACTCTAGCTAGAATTTGGGAAAAAAGTACATACCTTTCGTGCACAATGCACTTTTAAGAATGAAAGAAAGTGATATGGTTGCTTGAGAGAATGAGAAAGAAAGAAAATTGCAAAAGCTAATACATATCATTTTTACTTTACTCTATTAAACAACTTTTATCAAATTCCTTCTATAATATGTAAATTGTAAAAAGATAAAAAAGCGTTATTGTCCGTAAAACTTGTATACTTAGAAAGTAAACTTTCTTAAAAGAGTAGGTATCAAAAAAGGCATTCTTATTAAAGAATATCGTTTTCAAATTTCTTTAAGGACTCAAAGCTTTTTTCCAAAGCTTTGAGCATTCTATTATCAAATTTAAAAAATGACGCAAAGCTATTTTAAATATAAAGATTTTATGGAGCTACATAATTATACTCTAATTCTTTTTGTTTAGACTTATTTTTGACAAATTTAGGTTTAAATTCAATATGTTCTGCAACCACTTTTACTTTGCTACAATTTTTACCATCTTTTCCAATCCATCTATCTTGTTTTAATCTTCCTACCACCCTAACTCCGCGTCCTTTCTCTCCATTTTCTTTGCACATTGTTGCAATATTAGTCCATGCTTCAACGTCAAAATATGAAACCTCTTCTGTAGGTTCATTATTGTGAAGATATGATCTATTTGAAGCAATGGTAAAAGTGCAAAAAGTAGTGCCTTTGTTTGTTTCAGATAAAACAGGGTCTCTAACTAAATTTCCTTCAATTATAAGTGAATTAAGTGAGTTCATATAAACCTCCAAAATGTAAAACTTTTATTCTCTGTTTATATTATATGTGTAATTTTTATTAATTTGGCTCAAAAAACAACCTTAACAATAAAAATATTTAATATCATTTCATTATTTTTAGTCTTTAAAAGATTATTTAAAACCTATATAATTACGCATGTCTTAAACACGTTTGTTAGTTTTTTAAGATATTCTAAGTGGGCATTAATGGAACTTAATATTTCTAAAATAAAAAAACTATTCAAAAAAGCAACTTATACCTTAAAAGATAAAAAAGATTTGGATGAGGCAAGAAATGCTTTTTCTTCTCTTCTAACAAGTTCTACTATTCCAAAAGGCATGGAGATAAAAGATGATTTTACAGGTTTTACATCTTTTACTATTGCAAAAGGGGAGGTAGTGAAAAAAGATGTGGCAGCGTTTTATATTCACGGTGGTGGTTTTGCATTAGGTGGGAGAAAAGCATATGTTAATTTTGCTAGTACTCTTTCAAATCTTATTTCTATGGAAACGTATTTACCAGATTATAGCCTTTGCCCAGAGACTTCCTGTTTTAATATGTTAGAAGATTTATATAATGTATATATTTATATAACAAGGAAATTTTATAAAAAGATTATTTTTATAGCTGATGGTGCAGGGTGTTATCTTTCATTAAAACTATTGCAAAGGTTGAAAAAGGAATTTATTAAATTGCCTGAAAGATTAGTTTTTATCTCTCCATTTTTAGATCTTTCTTGTTCTTCTTTATCTATGGAAAATCAAAAGAAAGATTTTGTTTTCTCTCCTAAATCTCTTAACTTTTTTGCAAGCCTTGTGTTAAAAGATGTGTCGTCATCTTATTCTATAGAGAATGAAAAAAAATATTTTGAAAAGCCTTCCTATATAATAGAAGAAAATCTTTTAAAAGATGAAACATTTGAAAGCCCTTTTCCTCCAATTTTTATACAAGTTTCTTCTTCAGAACTTCTTTTTAATGATTCATTAAGATTAAGAGAATTAATATTAAAACATGGTGGCAAAGCGGAGCTAGAAGTGTATGGGGATGCATTTCATTTGTTTCAAATCTTTATGGAAGCCTCTCCTATTGCTTATCTTGCATGCCAATCGCTTATTTGTAAAATAAAGAGTGAATGATATGGAACTTTTATCTCCTGCAGGGAATATAGAAAAGTTAGAATATGCTTGGGAATATGGAGCTGATGCAGTATATATAGGATTAAAGAATTTTTCACTTAGAGCAAAGGCAGATAATTTTTTTGATGATGAATATAAAAAAATAGCTTTGTTAAAAGAAAGATATAAAAAGGAAGGTTTAGACAAAAAATTATATTGTGCACTAAATATATCTTTTCATAATGATGACATTGCATCTCTTCTTAAAAACATTGAATATTTCACCTCTTACCCAATAGATGCTTTTATTATTCAAGATGTTGGAGTTATAAAAATTATTTCAAAATATTTTCCTAATATTCCACTTCATTTAAGCACTCAGGCTAACTGCATAAACTCTGAAGCTTGCAAAGTTTATAGAGATTTAGGTTTTTCTAGGGTTGTGTTAGGGCGTGAAGCGAGTTTAAAGGATGTAGCTCAGATTAAAAATGAAGTTAAAGGTTTAGAGCTTGAATGTTTTGTTCATGGGGCTATGTGCATTGCATATTCTGGGCGTTGTTTAATTAGTGCATATCTTACAGATAGAAGTGCAAATAAGGGATTGTGTTCTCATTCTTGCAGATGGAATTATAAATTATACAAAAAGGATGTAGAAAAGGGAGAGTGGTTTTGTGAAGAAGAAGAAAGAAAAGGTGAAATGTTTCCATTAGAGGAAGGAGAGAATTACACTTCTATTTTTTCTTCAAAAGACCTTTGTATGATAGATCATTTAAAAGAAATGAAAGATGCAGGGGTGGATTCAATAAAAATTGAAGGAAGAATGAAAAGCCTATATTATACAGCCCTTGTTACACGAGCATATAGAAAAAAACTTGATGTTTTAGAAGGAATGATAGATATTGAAGATGCTAAGCCTTTTATAGATGAGCTTTATAATACGTCTCACAGGAAGTTTGGTACAGGTTTTTATTTTTCAAATAAAGATGCTAATGAAACGGTGGAAGGGCAAACATCTTCTCCTTATAAATTGATGGGTATAATTGGAGCTAAGGTGGGAAGAAATGAATATGAGTTTATTCCAAAGAATAAACTTAATGCAGGAACCCCTATTGAATATGTAGGACCTAGGATACATTCTATAAAAGACGATTCTTATAAACTTTTAGATTATAACACAAAAAATGAAATGGATTGGACTTCACAAGGACATAAAACTATAATAAGAACTGATAAAGCTATATTTGAACGCTTTATTGTACGCTCTTCCTTTTAATGATGAGCTTTTATTAATTTTATGAAGTTTTAGCTAAGCATCTTAAGAAGTTGAAAGATTTTTAAAAAAGAGATGGAGCTATAAATTAGTTAAGAATACTTAACTTAATGAAATAGCTAAGTTAAAAAAAGAGCCGGCTTTTTATGACCGGCTCACCTTATTAGGTACCGACACCCCGGTGGGTGGGAGGGAGACCGAAGTGCCGATACTTACTTATCGGTCAAGTGGTGTAAAACTTAAAGTATATTAAATAAAATTATTAAAAATATCTTTTTTTTTGCATCTTATTATTTAGAACTTATATTCAAAATTGATATTTTTTCCTACTTGTATATATAATAACTTATGTTATAATCTTTTTACTCATTAATTTTGGAAGGTGTATCTTATGTGTAAAAATGCTAAGACTACTATGGAAGATATTGTTTCTCTTTGCAAAAGACGCGGTTTTGTTTTTCAGTCATCAGAGATTTATGGCGGGCAAAATGGTGCTTGGGATTATGGACCTAATGGGATTGAGCTAAAAAATAATATTTCGCATCTTTGGTGGCGTGAAATGACTCGTTTGCACGATAATATAGTTGGTCTTGACGCTAGTATTTTAATGCATCCTAGAGTGTGGGAAGCTTCAGGACATGTGGAAAATTTTACTGACCCGCTTGTTGATTGTAAAAAATGCCATGCTCGTTTTAGATCAGATCATTTAGATAAAGAAAATATAGAAAAGAAAATATGTCCTGAGTGTGGTGGTGAGCTTACAGAAGAAAGAAAGTTTAATTTGATGTTTAGAACTCATATAGGACCTACAGACGATAATTCTAGTCTTTTATATTTAAGACCTGAAACTGCACAGGGCATTTATATTAATTATAAAAATATTTTGCAATCTAATAGATTAAAACTTCCCTTTGGCATTGCTCAAATTGGAAAAGCATTCCGTAATGAAATTGTAACAAAAAACTTTATTTTTAGAACGTGTGAGTTTGAACAAATGGAAATGCAGTTTTTTGTTAAACCAGAAACTGATGATGAATGGTTTGAATATTGGAGAGCTGAACGTTGGCACTTTTATGAAAAATATGGTGTTAATATGAAGCGTTTAAGATGGCATAGGCATGGTAAAGATGAGTTAGCTCACTATGCAAAAGATGCATATGACATTGAGTATGAGTTTCCTATGGGATTTAAAGAATTGGAAGGAATTCATAATAGAACAAATTTTGACCTTACAAGGCACACTGAGTTTTCAAGTAAAGATTTGCGTTATGTTGATCAAGATGATGGAAGCAAAAAGTATATTCCTTATATAATAGAAACATCTGCAGGGCTTACAAGAAATGTTTTAATGTTTATTTGTGACGCTTATGAAAATGAAAAAGTGGCAGATAAAGGAAATGATGATGATTGGAGAACTGTATTAAAATTTCATCCTTTAGTTGCTCCTACTATGGTAGCAGTTCTTCCATTAATGAAAAAAGATGGTTTACAAGATTTGGCTTTGCAAATTCAAAAAGAATTAAGGGAAGAGTATAAGACAGATTATGATGCCTCGGGAGCTATAGGCAAAAGGTATAGAAGGCAAGATGAGGTGGGCACTCCATTTTGCATTACTGTAGATTATGAAACTAAGGAAGATAAAACTGTTACTTTGCGTTTTAGAGACAGTATGAAACAAGTGAGAGTTCCTATAGAAAATATATCTATAGAAATAAAAAAAGCAATAAAGAACTATGTTAGAGAATAACAATAGTTATGTTCTATATTAAATTAGTTTTTCGCTTTTTAAGGAAATTATGTTATGGAAAAGTATAAATATGCAGCTAATGATGAATCTTTAATGACGCCCTTTTTGTACCGTTTTTTTATTTCTCCAATGTTAAAATTAGTGCCATATCAAATTCCTGCTAATTTTATTACTCTTATTTCAAATTCATGTGTTGTTGTAGCTTTTTTAATTGCATGTTTTGGTTATTATAATGCTAATTTTAACTTTTATGCACTTATACCTATTTTATGTTTTTGCTATCTTGTTGGAGATTGTTTTGATGGAGTTCAGGCAAGAAGAACAAAAACAGGTTCTCCGTTAGGTGAATATTTTGACCATTTTTTAGATAGCTTTGTTACAGGTCTTCTTGTGGGAACCCTTTTGTTTGCTTTACGTTCAAAAAATTGGCTTACTCTACTTTTGCCGTTTCAGTTTTTATATCTAGGTCAAATAGGTGCGTTTTGGGAACGCCTTAAAACAGGAGTTATTTCTTTTGCAAAAATAAGCACAAGTGAAGGAGTGATGGCTATAGCATTTTCAAGTCTTTTAGCCTCTTTTACTTTTGTTCAGCCTTTAATAGTTAATAAAATCTTTTTTTCTATTTCTATTTTTGATCTTATAGTGATAACAGGTTTCTTTTTTGCAGGCGTTGCAGGTGTGAAAGCTATTATAGTTTCTAAAGATTTTAACTTAAAACTTTGCTTGCATATTTTGTTTTCTTATGGTGTAACTTTTCTTTGCATATATTTTTCTTATTCCATTCTTTTTATAACACTTATTACAACGTTTTATAATGCTTTTTTTATTTCTCCAATTTTATCTTCTTCTATAGGAGAAAGTGAAAGGCATCCTGATTTATTAGTTCCTCTTTCATTTATTTTGTTCATTTTTATGCCAAAATATGTTTTTGTTATTTCTGTATTTCAACTTATATATTTGAGTTTAAGAATTGTTGTTCGCTTTAGTGTTTTCTTTTATAAAAATAAGCATTATTGGGTTTGGTGGAACAAAGAGTGTTATGAGATAGATTTATTTCAAAAACATTGAGGCTGTTTTTATTTAATCATTTTTTTAATATGAGTGGTGAAAATCTTTTTTTTCATGTGGACATAGATGCCTTTTATGCTAGTGTGGAAGTGCTGGATAACCCACAGTATAAAGATAAACCTTTGGTTGTTGGGGGAATGGGAAGGCGAGGTGTAGTTTCTACATGTTCGTATCAAGCAAGAAAAATAGGCATCCATTCTGCTATGCCAATGTATGAAGCAAGACACAAAGCACCTAATGCAATATTTCTTCCTTGCAGAATGAATAGATATAAAGAAAAATCAAATGAAGTTATGAATGTTTTAAGGGCTTTTACTACTCGTTTTCACCAGATTTCTATTGATGAAGCTTTTTTGGATATGCAAGGTATGGAACGCCTTATGGGAAGTCCAATAGCACAGGCATATAAAATTAAAAATGAAGTTTTATTAAAAACAGGAATTACTGTTTCTATTGGAGGAGGCATAAACAAATATATTGCAAAAATAGCTTCTTCTATGTCTAAGCCTGATGGACTTATGATTATTCCAAAAGGGAAAGAAATTGCTTTTATGAAAAGTATTCCATTAAAAAAGGTATGGGGACTAGGTGAAAAGTCTCTTATGAAACTTTCTAAGCATAACATTACATCTACCATTGATGTTATTAAGATGGATAAAGAAAAATTGCAAACTTTATTAGGCATATCTTTTGGTACTTTTCTATATAATGCTGTTAGAGGCGGTTCTTCAGATATCTTCATAGAAAGAAAAAAAGCTAAGTCTATTAGTGTAGAACATACATTTGATTTTAATACTGATAATATAAACATTATAGACGATCTTCTTTTTAAACAAACTGATGAAATTATAAATAGATTGGTGTGCCATAATTTGGTTGCACATCGTGTTTTTATTAAAATAATTTATTCCGATTTTTCAAAAAAGCAATTTTCAACAATGTCTAATTGTGTTAATAATAGAGCAGATTTATATAATATAGTAAAAAAAATATTTTTAGCACTATATAATAAAAAGAAAATTAGACTAT
The DNA here is from genome assembly GCA_963545065.1 of uncultured Treponema sp. Taxonomy (GTDB): domain Bacteria; phylum Spirochaetota; class Spirochaetia; order Treponematales; family Treponemataceae; genus Treponema_B. Next base: position 9,216 of record CAUUIE010000010.1, on the reverse strand, counting down.
TAGGAATAGGAGTTGGAAAGTTACAATATAATAATAAAGACTGCTTTCAAAATGAATTATTTAGTTTAGATAAAAAAAGAAAACAAAAAGATTTGGAATTTATCATAAAAGATATAAAAGATGCTCATAATAATATAATGCTTGCTAGGTTATTAAAAAAATGATGATGCATAAAAAAAGTGTCATCTTAATATTTTTTTTTGTTTCTATATTTTTTTGTTCCTTGTTACCAATTTTTTCCCAAGACATAAATTTAGATAATTCTATTAAAAATAGTAATAATGAAAATGATAAAAAAGAAAATGTTGAAATTGAAGATATTAATAAAGGTGATGATGTAGACGCAATTACAGAAAATAAGGATGAACCCAAAGACAATAATATTAATGAAAATATATTAAAAATAATACAATCTATAGAAGGGAAAAATATAAGTAATATTCCTTTTAAAGAGATTGATGATAATATTTTTTTGTTTATGAGAGGCTTTGGAGATGCAAAACTTACGTGGACATATGGTGTTGAATTTTTTAAAGACTATACTACTTCAATTATACAAAGCCCTGTATTTGTGCAACAAGCTAATTTATCTCTTCTTCTTTTAATGAAAAAAAATTGGTATTTTGGTATAAATTATAAAGAAAAAGTTTACGATTCTTCAATTTATTTAGGCTTTATAGATATTGAAAATAATATAAAAAAACATATTAGAATAGGTAATAAAGGTATAAATTTTCCCAATGTATATCCATTTATACGTGGTGGAAAGTTTTCACATTTATCCCCTGGTTTGTTTTCACAATTTGAAGGTGATAATTGGAGAGTAGACACAATTATTCGATATGATAGCAAAGAGAAAAATAAGCGGTTATTTTATGGTAAGTATGAAGTAGTAGAAAATAAGCTTTCTATATCTAATTGGAAAAAAGCTCAATACTTTTATATTCCTGATAATAATTTGGTTGGTAAAAAAGCAATTGTTTATGTTAAAGACGGAAAATTAAATGATTGGCATTTATTACAAAAAAATGAATATAGTATTGATTTTCGAAAAAATATTTTAATTTTAAAAGAAGGTTTCATAAATGGAGTTGCGATAAATCTTTTTGAAGAAAGTCAAGTAGAAGATGTTATAGATGACGGTAAGACTTACTTTTTAGATACATCACTTTATGATAAAATTAATAATGATGTTTATATTGAAATAAATGGAAATAAGTTTTTATGTTTAAAGAAAAATGAAACTTTTTCTATTTTTGAAATTGCTTCTATTTACGATTTTAATAATATTGATGAAATAAAAGAAGTAGATGTTATTGATAGAAACACAAATAATAAGTCTAGTGATTTTGGTGTTAAATTAAATGATTTTAATTTTAATAGTTCAAAGTTGCACTCCCAAGTGGAAGTCTACTTAATTAATAAAACTTTCGATTATAAAAACTCCTTTTGTCGTTATCCCTTTTTTAAAAATAATTCGCACATATACCTTATGCATCCTGATGATGATAAAAACACATTTGAATTATTATCATCTTTATATATTCTTCATTCAGATTATGTTTTACCCAAAAACACCAATGCAGAAGATATTGAAGTGTTAAAAAACGGAATACCCATTTTTGATTTTGTATATGATGAAGCGACTCATATTATAAATATTAAAAGCGGTGTTTCTCCATCTGATAAAATTGAAATTAGATGGTCTGAAAATAAGAACTACTCTTCTAAAGGTTCACTTAAATTAGGTATTGGTGCTAAATATAAACCTATAGAATGGTTATCACTTTTTATTGCAGGAACTTCAGATTTGAGTGTAGCAAAAGAAAGTAATAAAATAAATGATAAATATATTTTTTCTACTGGAGCAGAGTTAGAATATAAATATTTTAGTGCTGGGTCATATTTTGGATTAGATATTCTAACTGATAGAAAAGACAAGACGTTGATTTCTAAAAATCATTTTTACATTAGGTATGATGATAAAAGAAGTTTTTCTATCTTTAGTAATCCAATGTTTTTTTTGGATTTTGATGTGAATAAGTCCGATCAAGTCTATTTGCATTCTAATATTATTTCATCATTAGATATTTGGAAAATAAATATAAGTGGCAATATATCATTTCAAGATAAAAAAAATAAACATGGCATTATTGAAAGTGCAGGGCATAATATGAAAATTCCTTTATATTTTTTATACATGGAAGAGTCATTTTTCATAAATAATAATGCTAATCTTATTTCAAGAGCTAACACAATAAAATGGAATAAATATATCAATTTAGAACATTCCACATTTATAACTTATGATGGCAAATTTGTGCAACAGGGTATATTATCTTCTTTAAACCCAATTATACCACAAACAAAAATAGGGAATTTTTTTTTACAATTGAAAATTGAGCTTAATCAAAAATATAAGATTTATTCAAATACTTTAGAAAATTATTATATTTCTTGGAAGGATAGTCTTATTTCATCCTATTCATCTGGAGTCTATAATCCTCTATTTAGAACTGAACATATGACATTTGTTTTTAACTGGTTTTATCCTCGCGAGATGAATTATAGCAGTGGTTTCAATATTCAAGGTATTAATTTTGATGCACATTTATACTCTGATAATAATATTTCTTTAAGGAAAAAAGATAATATTAGTACATCTTTTAGATTATTTATGGCATATAATGAAATTTTTATAACTCCATATTGGGAACGCTTTGCTTCAAAACAATTTATTTCTAAGTTAAGTTTTAATTATAAAGATGATTTTACTTCAATGTTTAATAGCTTAAAAGAAGAATATTGGTTTTTTTCTGTGCCTATATTTTATGATCTTTTCGATAGAACTATTTTATCAAAAATGCAAGTATCATTTAATAATGTATATACTTTTTCTAATACTTATGGGCTTGAAGTTTCAAGATTGCTTTTAAATACTATTCAAGATTTATATACACCACTTGAGTTTAATACATCCTTTTCTCGTATTATAAAATCGAATAATTTTAATATTAATGCCTCTGAATACTATAGTATTAAATTTGAAATAAAATACTTATCCCAAGATTTGTTTCAAACAAAATATGAAACTGGAATTTTAAAAAATATAATTGCTGATGAACTTATAAGAGATTACAATTTAGATTTTGATTTTTCAAAAGAGTTTTTTAATTTTTATTTTAAAAGTAATCATAAATTATTTTTTTACAATAATAATAATAATAAAATAGGGTTTGAAAATAAATTTAGTATAGAAGTCGATAAGGTAGAAAAACAACTTATTCCTAAAAAGTGGAAAGAAGAAATTAGTTTTTTATTTTCATATGTAGGGAAAAAATCTCTTATTAAAATGTTATTTTCAATGCTTTCAAAGTTTAATCTTCTTGACGAACGTGAAGAAAAAATTAGCATTTCTTTATTTAAAGAATCATATTCTAAAAAGCTAGGATACAAATTTTCTTTTATGCATACACAAAGAACAAAAATAGGAGAAAATGGGAGCATTAAATTATTTGCTGATGTTTCATTATTATCCACTAATAGAAATTCAATATTATTAAATTTTAATATTGGTCTTGCAGGTAAAATAGAGTATTAGATATTTTTCCCTTTTATAAAATTCGTTTTATTTATGTAGTTCCTTTTCATTTTTAGTTATCTCATTTTTATTTTAAAACAATATTGTTCCATCAAGAACATACTTTAATGTAAGTAAGGGGGATTTTAGAGAAAATAAGAGAGGTAAATATTTAAAGGTTTAGTGTAAAGGGATTTAAGAAATATAAAGGTATAGTATAGAAAATAGAAAATTTACATTTTAATAAAAGAAAAATATAGAAAGTTAGGCAAAGAATGCGTTAGTAAATGTGCATAAAACGCAAAATAAAACCTAATATATATATCACCAATATACATAATACAAAAAAGTATTATAGGCATTATTTAAAACAATATCTTAATATTGACACCCTTAAAAACTTCACCATTTTATGAATGAAACTTTTGTCTGGAAAAGAAAAAAAAGACAAAATAAAAAAGAGGTTAAAAAATGGCAGTATTAGTATTAATCACAGGGGACAGTGGAACAGGAAAATCTAGCAGTATGAGAAGCTTTAGAGGGAATGAGGCAAGTTGTTTTGGTGTTGCAAGGAAACCATTACCATTTAAAAACGAAAACAAAATCCCTTTCATTGTTATATCGAGTTATGAAGATTTAAAAGCGAAGCTAAAAATTGCAAAAAACAAAAGTTTAATAATAGACGATGCACAGTATTTAATGGCTTTTGAATTTTTTGGAAGCATAGAAGAAAAAGGCTACGAAAAATTTACACGAATGGGAAAAAACTTTTACAGTTTAATAAAACTTGCAGGAAACCTAGCAGACGACAAAATTGTCTACTTCATAATGCACACAGAACACACAGCAGACGGATACGAAAAAGCAAAAACGCTGGGGCATTTACTAGACGAAAAACTGACACTAGAAGGGCTTTTCACCATCAGTCTAAAAACAGTATTACAAAATGAAACAGGTGGAGAGAACGTCTATCTTTTTAGTACTCAAAACTCAGGTTTTGATAGAGTGAAAACGCCTATAGGAATGTTTGAAAGTAGATATATTCCAAATGATCTAAAACTAGTAGATAGCAAAATCAGAGAATATTACCAAATATAAAAACCTCTTTTAAAACAAAAAGAAAGAGGTGAAAAAATAAAGGAGTTAAAAAAATGACAAAAGAGTTTGAAACAATTGACATTAAAGAAATTGATAGCAACATTAACCTTGAAGGAACTGAGGTTAAAATTAACCTTAAAAAAGGCTATTACAGAATTAACAAAGAAAACCATACTAAAGCGGTGAGGATAGGATTAAATGAAAAAATCTACCGCACAACAGGAATGAAAGAAGAAGAGATAAACACACGAAAAATAAAAATAAAAAACGCACTAAAACTATTTATTGAAAATGGAATATACAAAAAAAACAGATTTTACGATATTACAAAAAACATAGAAACAAAAAAGAAATATCAAAAAAGTCCACTAGACTACCACAATTCTAAAATCAACATTTCTTGTAACCCTTTTGATTGGTTTATCTATGTATGGATATATGAAAAAGAATTATTCATAGACAATAAAGAATATTTTGAAGAAATAGCACTAATAGAAAACTATTTTAATTCCATAAAAAAAAGAGACGAAGAGCCTTTCACTTTTGAAAAAATAGGCGGTTATGTTTACTATGAATATACACCGAAAGGAGAAGGTTTTTCGTTTTTAGGTGAAGTAGACCTAGTAACTACTGATAGCTTATATTACCTTGCAGTAGACGAACAATATAGCCTTACTTATGCAGCCGTATATTTAAACATATTAAACATATTCTACAAAAAAGAACATTTAAGAGTATTACACGTAACAAAGTCTGGACATAAAGAAATAGTAGAGTGTGAAAAAGCAAGAAACATACAAGACATTTTTTACGCTAACAGCACAACAAGAAAAATCCCAATTAAAAACTTACCTGAATGGGGAAAGGTAAGAAAAGCAAAAGAGACATGTTTTGACGTTTTAGACTACATAAAAAAAGTAATAAAAAAAGAAGAAAACTACTTTTTAGGAATAGATTTAAACCTACTCACCCTATGTCTTACAGGAAGCACATATTACCTAATTACATACGACATAAAAAAAACAAAAGACTACATAGCCACAAAACTAATTTCCATAATGGAAATAATAAAAAAAGTGAGCATTTACTATAGCAAGGAACACGTTACCATTTTCTTAAAAGATTTAAGCCTAGGTTGTAAAGGCATTGCCTTGCAGGAATTAAACAAATTAAAAGATAAAAACAAATTAGATCTTTATTTTGAAAAAGTAAAAAACACCTCTGAAGATTTTAAAATTGCTATAGAACAAATTGAAAGCGAAGCACAAACAAAAAACAAATGGAGAGCTGATTACAGAGTTTATAGCTTAAAAATGAACTTAAATGAAGCACAAAGAATAAAACTAGAAACGTTTTTATTTGACAATGGATACATAGAGAAAAAAACATTAAAAGAGGCAAGAGAGATAGGACCTCGGGACATTTTAGACCGTGTTAACATTTCAAATAGTGCTTTTACAAAAAAGAAAGATGTTTTTCAATTTGGTAGAACCTATAAAAAAGAAAACAATTATTTTGGTTGCATACAAGCAGATTGTTTTTTACCTAGCACAATAATAGATGCACTTCCATATTGCAAATATGACGGAGAAAAAGTTATCTACTATTGCATTGATGTAATTCTAAAATGCACATTTTTAGGCGATGAGAAAACATATAAAATCACTCTAAAAGATGAAGTAGAAATAGAAGAAGAAGAAAGAGAAAAATCTAACAAAAGACTAACATTATTTTTTGACACATTTGGAATTACAAGAGCTAATTTTAATTTAAAACAGTGGATTGGTAAAAAAGGATATGTAGGCATTGAAGGGCGAGATGACGAAGTAACTGGAGCTAAAAGCCGTTTTAGAGAACAAAAAGGCAAAGGCGTTTTTTATCTAACACAGCACGAAGAAGAATGCCCCGCATTTATAGAATATATTTCATTAATATAAAATAAAAAAAAGGAGGTTTTAATCTATGTACGAGTTTGGGGATGCTTATGAAGAAGATGATAATTGGGAAGGCAGATTAAGAGAGGGCGAGTTTGATTGCATAATAATAGATGCTGAGAAAAAAAGAAGCAAAAGCGATAAACCTATGATTGTAATAAGTTTGGAAGTTGAAGAGGATGCATATATCAAATATTACCTAGTAGATGATAGAAGCACCCCAGATGCGTCAAGGTGGAGCAACCAAAGAATAACCCGATTTTTCGATTGTTTTAATATTCCACGTGGAAACTTTATAATTCAAACGTGGAAAAGAAAAAAAGGAAAAGTTGAGATAAGGAAGGGGAAACCCAATGATGAAGGTGTTTCATATTTTGAAGTTAAAAGGCTAATTGTAGAAAAAGAAGAAAAAAAAGGAAGGGCTGAAGCGGCAGAAAAAAGAGAACATGAAGAAAAAAGAGAGTATGAAGAAAAGAGAAAAGAGGCATACGACAGCGAATTTAAAAAAAGTAAAAGTAGTTTTTATTCTGATGATTTAGACAATATTCCGTTTTAATTTTATTTAAAAAAAAGAAAGAGGAGATAGTTAAAAATATGTATAAGTTTGAAAGACATAGTTTAAACATTTGGGACAGTATTTTTATGCAAAATGCAAAAATAGGCATTAAAGGAAGGCTATTATATTTATACCTTTTAACGTGTCCTCTTTCTAACATTGCAGGCATTTTTCAAATTAGCAATAAAAGACTTATGGAAGATTTAAGTCTAACAAAAGAAGAGCTAATCACTCTTTTTGGCTTACTAAAATCTTTAAAAAAAGCTTATAGAATAGGCTCATACGTCATTATAAAAGATGCCCCGCATTACTCTAAAAAAAAGACAAAAACACACATTAAAGAAATGAATAATATAATTAATGTATTGCCTAGTTGCATAAAACAAATATTAGTAAAAATACATTATCCTTTTTCTATAAATGCCTCTATGGATAAAGAAAGCATTATTAAAAAAGAAAAAAAGATTATCACTAGTAAACCCTCTCCTCTTTCTTTAAAAGAGGCCAGCACTGAAAGAGAAAAAAAAGAAATTATAGAGGTAAAAGAAATAGAAGAGGAAAGCACAAATAAAGAGGGAATTATTGAAAATATAGAAACTAAAAGCCCTAAAACAAATAGCATAAACAATAACGCATCAACAGCCTTGCCTGACGTAGAAGAGTTTGCACGTAGTGCTAAAGAAATGTACGAAAGAGAAGAGAGGGAGGCGGTGAGTAAAGAGGTTTTAGAAAGCTTTAATTTTGTAAAAGCTTCAGAAATTAAAAGCGACAGAAAAGAAGAAAAAGAAAACAATATAGTTAGTGAAAAGAGCGAAGAGGTAATGCATGTTTACATAGATGCTGATAAGGGAAAAAAGAAAAAAAAGAGGTACGAGTTTGGGGACGATTATGAAGTAGTGGAATATCCCATCAACAGAATTGATAGAGAAGATGCATCAAGAAGTGCAGGGCTTAACGAAGTGCAAATATTAGCTAAAGAAGTGTTTTACCAATTTCAAAAAAGACGATTTTATTCCTTCATAGGTTTTGAAGAGTTTTACAATAAAGAGTTTTTAATAGGACTTGAATCTTTAAAAAAGCTTGGTGTTAATGGTGAGACAAAAGAAGGTAAAATAGCTATTTTGAAAGCACTGAGAAACTATTTTTTAATTCTTAAATATCAAGATGAAAAAATTACATGGTGGTCGTCCCGTGTAATGTTTGCTAAGTTTTGCCAGCATGGCATTTGGAAAATGTTTGAAAATGAAAACTTTAATCCAAAAACATTTTTTAAAGATAAGCCTACAAAAAGAGAAATGGAAAAAATGACTAATATCAATATTACAGGTCCATTAAACCAAGAATATTATAGTAATGATATGGCAATTTAATAAAAAACTTATATTTAAAATAATATAAAGGGGGGAAATATGTTTAATAAAAAAAATGAAAACAAAAAAATGTCTTTAATAGAACTACAACTAGAAAAGCTTATAACCAATAGTTTTAAAAAGGTTTTAGTAACTTGCAGTAAACACGGGGAGCAAGAAGCATTAGCTGATATAGGCACGCCAGAGGAGTGCGTTAAATGTCCTTTATGCGAACTAGAAAAAGAGATAAAAGAAAAGAGGGAGAAAAAAAGGCTAGAGCGAAAAAAGAGCATGGACGCGAAAGGGGTTTTAAAGCATCACTATAAAGATACATTTAACAATTATGATTTTTCACAAAATCAACAATTAAAAGAGACATTAAAAAAAAGTTGTACTGAAAAGAAAAACAATATTATCTTTTTGTTTGGTGAGTATGGAAGTGGAAAAACGCATCTTTTAAGTGCAGCAGTAAAAAAGCATAAACAGGCTATGTATATTCCTTTTTCTTGGCTTATATTGAAGGTGAGAGCTACCTATAAAATGAGTTGCAACAAAACAGAAAGTGAATATTTACAGTCTTTATGTACTGTGCCGTTTTTAGCAATTGATGACATAGATTCTGAACCTTCAACAATGGAAACTAAGCGTATTTTATCTTTAATCATAAAATCAAGATTTGAACGTTTTTTACCTACTTGG
>CAUUIE010000009.1:0-29317 GCA_963545065.1 uncultured Treponema sp. | reverse complement strand
AAAGATTAATACACATTTTTAACTATCATCTTATAACGTTTTTAAAAAAGCTTCTTCTATATGTGTAGCTTACTTTTTTTTAGATAAAAAGTTTTTGAAAAATTGTGATGCAATAGAATAGAAAAGGTCTTTTACCTTTAAGCTAAAATTTCTTTTAACTATTCCAAAATGACTTACATTTTAAAATATTTAATGTATAATGAATTGGTATTTTAATATTGTGTGCTATGTTTATAAAATATGAAGACACATTTGGAGGTTTGTTTATGGAAAAACATGCTTTGCCTTGGGATTTTCTTGAAGAATTTAAAGGAAAGATGTTCAACGGAGAATGGCCCACTCTTCCTGAAATGTTTGAAATTTCTACAACAAGATATCCTGATAGGAATTGCCTAACCGTTTTTGAACCCGATCGCATAACTTTAAGCTATAGGGAGGCATTAAAAGCAATTAAAACACTTAGTTATTGGATGATAGAAAATGGAGTTAAACAAAATGATCATATAGCTGTAACAGGGAAAAACTCGCCTGAATGGGCAGTTGTATATTTTGCCTCTCTTTTTGCTGGTGCTGTAATTATCCCTATTGATGCAGGCTTGCGTATTGAAGAGACAGAAACTTTATTAAAAACTGCAAGACCTGTGCTTCTTTTTTGTGATGAAGAAAAGTATGAGCATTTCTTAGAAAAAGAAACTAAAGATTTTCATGTTTACGCTCTTCACAAGGAAGATGCTAAAAGATATGTGTATAACTTAAAAAATAAAACTGAGCATGAATGTCCTAAACCTACAGAAAATGATGTAGCTGCTATTCTTTTTACATCAGGCACAATGGGAAGCCCAAAAGGTGTTATGTTAACTCATAAAAACTTAGTTTCAGATTGTTACATTGCACAAACGCATTTAACTCTTTTTCCTACAGATGTGTTTTATGCACTTTTACCATTACATCATTCTTATACAATGCTAGCAGTATTTATAGAATCTCTTTCTTGTGGTGCTGAAGTTGTATTTGGCAAAACTTTATCTGTCTCTAAGATGATGAAAGAATTAAAAGAGGGAAAAATTACTATGCTTTTAGGTGTCCCTCTTTTGTTTAATAAACTATTAGCAGGAATATTTAAAGGAATAAAGGCTAAAAGTAAAATAATTTATGGAATAATTAGAATGTTGATGGGGTTTTCATATTTTTTCAAAAAAATGTTTGGAATAAATCTAGGCAAGAAGATATTTCATTCTGTTCTTGAAAAAGCTAATCTTTCTACAATTAGAATTGCAATTTCAGGTGGTGGTCCCCTCTCTCCTAGTGTTTTTCGTGCATTTAATGAATTTGGAATTGACTTTGTTCAAGGCTATGGACTTACAGAGACATCTCCTATTATTGCACTAAACCCAAAAGAACATTTTAAAATTGAAAGTGTTGGTAAATATTTTTATCCATACATGGATATGAAAATTATAAATACTGACGAAAATGGAATTGGTGAAATTTGTGTGCGTGGCCCTATGGTTATGAAAGGTTATTATCTAATGCCTGAAGAAACTGCAGAGGTTATCTCTGAAGATGGATATTTAAAAACTGGAGATTTGGGTTACTTAGATAATGAAAAGTATTTATATCTTTGTGGGCGTGCTAAAAACATGATTGTTACATCTGGAGGAAAAAACGTTTTTCCAGAAGAAATAGAAAACATGTTCCAAATGTATTACAACGAAATTGATCAAATTACAGTGCAAGGCTATTTAGAGAATAAAGAAGACTTAAATGAGGCTGTAGAAGTTTTAGTTTATCCAAGTGATGATTTATATAGAAGTTTAAGCCTTGAAAGAGGTAAAAAAGAAGATGATGATGTAGTTCAAAAAAAGATTAATGAAATTATAAGCACAGTTAACAAAAAGCTTCTTCCATATCAAAAAATTACAAAAACGACTTTCTTAAAAACACCTTTGGAAATGACAACAACTAAAAAGGTTAAGCGTCATAGTAAAAGTAGATAGTTCTATTTAAATTTTTTACTGGAGGTAATGTGTGAATATAAAGGAAGAAAAAACAAAATTAAGGCAAAAGATTAAGTCTATAATGGAAAGCCCAGATGGTAAGGCTACAATGCAAAATGCTTTAAGATGCCAAGAAAAGTGTGAGTATTGCTCTTCTTTTTTAAAACGCATTCCTTCATATCAAAATGCAAAAACTGTTTTTGCCTATGTTTCTATGGTGGATGAATTCCCAACATATCATCTTTTAAGGCAAATAATAAAAGATGGTAAAGCATTAGCCATTCCAAAAGTTAATGGGAAAGACCTTGTTTTTCAAAAAGTGGGTTTAGAAAATAATGAAATAAGCCCACTTGAAAAGGGAGCATATGGCATTATGGAACCATCTAAAGATGCCCCCTCTTTATTTCCTTGCGATAAAGAAACGTTACTTTCACTTTTGCCTATTATTATCTTGGTGCCAGGACGTGCTTTTACAAAAGATGGGAATAGATTGGGGCACGGTGGTGGTTTTTATGATCGTTTTTTTGCATCTTTATTTAAAGAAGTGGATAGAACGTGTGTTTCACTAGTTGGAATATGTTTCTCATTTCAAATTTTACCTTCTATTCCGCGTGGACGTTATGATATATTAGTAGACTGCGTATTTACTGAAAAGGTGTGAAAAATATTATATTAGTATTGACATTTTTTTATGTTTGTTATAAAGTAGTTTTCACTTCAATGTGTTTTTGAAGTTATTCCCCTGTAGCTCAGTAGGCAGAGCAAGTGGCTGTTAACCACTGGGTCCGTGGTTCGAATCCGCGCGGGGGAGTTTTTATTTTAGAACGTGTGTTCATGTGTGGCTTTAGTGGAGGATGTTGTTATGAGAGTGTGTGAATTCTGTGGTAAAGGTACTATTTCCGGTAATAATGTTAGTAAGTCTATGAACCATAAAAAAAGAGTGTGGAAGCCAAATCTTTTAAAAATGAAGATTATGGATGGAGGCACTGTTCGCAGTGTGCATATCTGCACTAGGTGTTTAAAAACTAGTGATAAGTATGGCATATTAGAAAAGAAAGTCTAATATAAATATTTTTGTTTTTATAAACTCTAAGATGAATTAGTTTCTCTTAGAGTTTTTTTTGTTTTTAAAGCCTTTATTTCATAATTCATATAAGGCTTTAACTTGACAAAGTCCATCATTTATAATAATTTCTTAGCTACCTATTTAAATTAGTTGCATTATAGATTCGGGCAATAGCGCAGTTGGTTAGCGTACAAGTCTGGGGGACTTGGGGTCCCCGGTTCAAGTCCGGGTTGCCCGATGAATTAATTGCCTAATTTATTTTGGTTAGGTGAACCTATTTTCAAACTAGGCAGGATTAAAAAAAATCTATTTATTTAAATGACTAATGATAAAAATGCTAGTTATATCATTCCTTTTGCAAAAGTTAGAGGAAAAACAAGTTTTTCGTCTCTTTCAATCATAAAAAAAACAATAGGCACTAAAAAAGTTGGACATACAGGAACGTTAGATTCCTTTGCCGATGGTCTTTTAGTAGCTGTTACAGGAAGAATGACTCGCATAGCGTCTTTTATAGAAGCAAAAGAGAAAAAATATGAAGCACTTATTTCTTTTGGAATTGAAACAGACACATTAGATTGTTCTGGAAAGCCAATTGCCGAAGGGAACTTACCATATTATAAAGATATTCTAAAAGTTATACCGAGCTTTATAGGAAATATTTCACAGATGCCTCCCCAATTTTCTGCATTACACATAGATGGTAGGCGAGCCTTTGAAATTGCAAGAAATGGGGGAATTGCTAACCTTTTGCCCCGTAATGTTATTATAAAAAATATTTTAGTTAAAAATGTATTGTTTGAACATTCAAAAACATTTATTAACAGTATGGAAGCAAAAGGAAAAGAAAATGGTTTTGTAAAGTTATTACATATAGAAGTGATATGTGGAAAGGGAACATATATTAGATCATTAGCAAAAGATATTGCTCTTTTTTTAGGAACTAAAGCTCATCTTAAAGCTCTTAGAAGGCTTTCTATTGCCTCTTTTGTTTTAGAGAAAGCTTTTGCAAACGAAATCTTGCCTCCATTTTTGAGTGAGCAAGCACAAAATTTGAATGAAACTAAAAAAGGTTTAGATAATTATTTATTAGATTTTTCTAAATTACTTTGCAATAAACTTGGATTTCTTTTTTTAGAACTTAAAGAACAAATGATTTTAAGTTTTTTGCATGGAAAAGAAATAAAAGAATATTGGTTTTGTAACATTGATGAAAAAAAAGATAGACTATTATTAGAGAAAATTGCTTTTGTGTTCTCGAATGAAGTTTTTTTAGGTGCTATAGAATTAACTTCTAATGAATATAAATATAGGTTTGTTTTTTAATTTATGGATGATTTTTATATTATTAATTGGGATAAAATATCTTCTTTTTCTTTTGAAAAGAATAATATTTATACTGCAATTTCTATTGGTGGCTTTGATGGCATACATATAGGGCACAAGGCTTTATTGAATCATTTAGAAGGCAAGGCAGAAGAATATAAATTAAAAAAAGGAATTGTTACGTTTTCGTTTCCACCATCTTATTGTTTAGGACATTCTAGTCTGGGCCCAATTTCATCTATTAGGTTAAAAAAAGAAAAGATTAGAAAACTAGGTTTCGATTTTATGGTATTAGTTGACTTTTCTTTAGATTTTGCTAAAATGACTGGAAAGCACTTTATTGCTTTACTAAAAAAGCACCTAAATTTAAGATATCTTCTTGTAGGCAAAGATTTTCGCTTTGGTGTGGGGCGCTCTTCATCTATAGATGATATGGCTAGTTATTCAAAAGAGTTTTCTTTTGAGTTCGAGGTTTTTGATCCTGTTTTAGTAAATGGTGATGAAAAAAAAATAAGCTCTAGTCTTATTAGGCAAGCTTTGTATGATGGAAACCTCTCTCTAGTAGCTTCTTTTTTAGGGGAGGCTTTTGTTATAGATGTTTTAGGACTTTCTGTTGAAAAACTAGAACAAAATAGTGTTTTTATTAGAAGAAAAGATGTTATCCAAGTTTTGCCAAAAGAGTGTAATACTATTGGGGTGGTTTCTTTTTTAAATAATTTTTCTGACAAAGAAGCAAATATCATTATTAATGATGAGTATATTAGAATTCTTTTTAAAGATTATGATATACAAAAAACTTATCCTTATCTTGATATAGTAAAAATTAAGTGATTTTTAAGGAGTTAATATGGCACTTTCAAAAGAAAAAACAGCATCAATTGTAGAAAAGTTTGGTGCAAATGCAAAAAATACAGGTTATGTTAATGTTCAAGTAGCTATTCTTACAGAGAGAATTAAAGAACTTACTGCACATTGCAATAATAACCCAAAAGATGTAAGCAGTAGACGAGGTCTTTTAGGTCTTGTTGGTAAAAGAAAGAGTTTATTAAAGTATTATCAAAGGAAAGATATAGAAGCTTATAGAAAGCTTATACAAGAACTTGGTTTGCGAAAATAAATATTTTAAATCTTTTGTTAGCTTTTAGGAGCTTTTATTCATTTATTAGTTTAAAAGCTCTTTATAGTTCACCTCCTTATTAAGCATTTGAATTGTCTTTTTTCCTCTTAATAAAATTTGTTAGTTATTTGTGTGTTTAAGTGTATCTATTTAATGAGATTAAAGGTTTTTATTGGTAAAGATATGCTTTGAGGGGTGGGGGTAAATGATGATTTATTATATTTTAGTCTTGTGTAGTTTTAAGAAGGAGTGTTAAAAATTGAAAAAAAGATTAACCTATAAAATAGGAGATAATGAATTAGTATTAGAAACGGGATATTTAGCAAAACAAGCTAATGGAGCGGTTTATGCAGAGTATGGTGGGGTGGCTATACTAGCAACTGTTTGTGCTTCATCTTCTAGTCAAGAAGGGCTTGATTATGTTCCTTTAACAGTTGATTATAACGAAAAGTATTACGCTGCAGGGAAGATTCCAGGGGGGTTTATTAAACGTGAAGGAAGACCAAAAGATAAAGAAATACTAGTTTCGCGTCTTATAGACCGTCCTATGAGACCTCTTTTTAAAAAAGAGTTTGGTAGAGATATTCAAATTATTCCCACTTGTGTTTCCACAGATATGGTAAACCCTTCAGACATAGTGGCAGTTATAGCATCTTCTGCTGCTGTTGTAATCTCTGACATTCCTTTTGATGGCCCTGTTGCAGCCACTCGTGTAGCTTTTAAAAATGGTTCTTATATTATAAATCCAACTTTTTCACAAATTGAAAACGCTGATATGGAAATTGTTGTGGCAGGAACAAAAGATGGAATTACCATGGTTGAAGGCGGAGCACGTGAAGTTTCTGAACAGGTTATGTTAGAAGCTTTGGATAAAGCCCATGAAAACATTAAAGAATTATGTCTTCTTCAAGAAACGCTACGTTCTATGTGTGGAAAAGAAAAATTGCCACTAACTAATTTTGATGTTGTTTTGGAAAATAAAGATGCAATTTATTCTGAAGCATATGATTCACTTTCAAAAGCTTTATATTTACCTTCTAAGATAGAAAGAGCTATAGCAACAGAAAAAATAAAAAATGAAATGCAAGCAAAATATGCTGAGCAATTTGAAGATGAAACACAAAAGAAACTCTTTTTTACTCTTTTTGAAGATGTTAAGTATGCAATTGTAAGAAAAAATATTTTAGAAAATAACAAACGTCTTGACGGAAGAACTACAACTGATATACGCCCAATAACTTGCGATGTTGGTGTTTTACCACGCACACATGGTTCTGCAGTTTTCACTCGTGGTGAAACGCAAGCTTTGGGTGTGGTTACACTAGGCACCGCAATGGACGAACAAGTTTATGATGATATAGAAGGGGATCGTAGTGAGCATTTTATTCTTCATTATAATTTCCCTCCATTTTCTGTTGGTGAAGTTGGTCGCCTTGCAACAGGAAGAAGAGAGATAGGGCATGGGAATCTAGCTCATCGTTCTTTATATCCTATGATCCCTGAGCGTTCTTGCTTTCCATATACTGTTCGTGTAGTTTCTGAAATATTAGAATCTAACGGTTCTTCTTCTATGGCAAGTGTTTGTGTGGGCACTCTTTCTATGCTTCATGCAGGTGTTCCGTTAAAAAAATCTGTAGCAGGTATTGCTATGGGGCTTATAACAGAAAATGATGGTAAATATGCTATTCTTTCTGATATTTTAGGCGAAGAAGATCATTTGGGAGATATGGACTTTAAGGTGGCAGGAACTAAAGATGGAATTACAGGTTTTCAAATGGATATAAAGATTGCAGGCGTTTCAAGAGCTATTATGGAAAAAGCTTTAATGCAAGCAAAAGAGGGAAGACTTCATATATTAGGAATTATGAATGATGCTATTTCAATGCCTAATCCTGAAATGTCTAAATATGCACCAAAGATTGAAACATTTAATATTCCTCAAGATAAGATTGGTGCATTGATTGGCACAGGTGGAAAAGTGATAAAGTCTATTTGCGAAAAATGTAATGTGGTTGTTAATACAGATAATAATGGTGCTGTTTCTATATATGGTAAAGATGAAAAAGCTGATATGGAAAAAGCGATATCTATGATTAAAGGTATTGTAAACGACCCTGAAATTGGTGCTATATATAGTGGGTTGGTGAAAAAGATTACAGATTTTGGTGCATTTATAGAAATATTGCCAGGAAAGGAAGGGCTTTGCCATATTTCAAGAATTTCTAATAAAAGAATTGAAAAAGTAACTGATGTTTTCTCTGAAGGTCAACAGATAAAGGTTAAGCTTATAGATATTGATAAAATGGGACGGTTAAGTCTTTCTTATATAGATGCATTGCGTGATGCAGCAAAAGAAAAAAAATAAAAGCATGGAAATTTTTGTTAAACTATCTCCTGGTGCTATGTTGCCGGAATATAAAACTAAAGGAGCATCGGGGGCAGATTTATGTGCTTATCTTAAAGAGCCTATAACTATAAAGTCTATGGAAAGACGTCTTATTCCAACTGGTGTTTCAATTGAAATTCCTGAAGGCTATGAGATAGAGGTAAGACCTCGCTCTGGTTTGGCATTAAAAAATGGCATTACTGTGCTTAATACGCCAGGGACTGTGGATAGTGATTATAGAGGGGAGCTTTCAGTTTTGCTTATTAACTTGGGTGTTGAAGATTTTGTTGTGAGAAATGGGGATCGTATTGCACAAGCTGTAATAAGTGAAGTTTCTAGGGTGTCTTTTGTTATTGCTAATTTTCTTTCTGAAACAGAAAGAGGTTTTGGTGGTTATGGTTCCACGGGAATTTAAAATAGATATTTTATAATTATTAATTTTATGTTTAGTATAATAAAAAATTTTAAAAATATATGTTTTAGGAAATTTAATACTGCTCCAGCGATTATTTTTAGATATATATTTTGGGAACTTTTGTTATATTTTTTAGTTTGTTTTTTGTTTTTTTTCTTTATCTTTTTTGTAAACCAAATTTTACTAATGGCAGAAGAAATTCTTTCAAAAAAAGCACCAGTAAAAGATGTATTGTTGTTAATGTTTTATTCTCTGCCTTTTGTGGTTTCCACCGCAGCTCCATATGCAGCTCTTGTAGGAACTCTTATGGGGCTTGGACGGCTAGGAAGCGACTTAGAATTAGTTTCTATGGGTGCTTTAGGTATTTCAGGTTTATATACATTGCTTCCTGTTTTAATCTTAGGTTTTTTAATTTCTATTGCGTCATTTATTACTAATGATATTTTTTTGCCATGGAGCACTATTAAATTTAATAAAGTATATTTTGATCTTGCAGTTTCCACGCCTGCTTTAGAATTAGAATCTTTTTCTATAAAAAGAGGCAACAGAACTACTGTTATTGCAGGTCTTATAAAAGATAATAATGTGAAAAATCTTTTGATAGTGGATAAAACAGAAGAAGATACTATCAAAATTGTAGGGGCAGTGAATACAGAAATAGAAAGGTCTGATAGTAAAAGTATTGTGATGAAATTAAATTTAAAAAATCCTAGAATGCTTAATTTAAATACAGTGTCTTTAGATAAATATGATGTAGCATATGGAGATTGCATAACATATAATGTTTTAACTAGTGATGTGAAATATAATTATTCAGACTTTTCAGGACCAGATAGAATGACATCATTTGATTTATATAAAGATATTCAAGAAAAGAAAAAGGCAGATTTTTCTAATCATGTAATAAATCTTTACACAATGGAGCTTAACAAAAAATTTTCTGTTCCATTTGGTGCTTTTTTCTTTGTTATGTTAGCAGTAGCCATAAGTGGGGCTGGAAAATTACATAATCAAAGTGTTGGTTTTGTGCTAGGTCTTTTAATTTCTGTTTCTTATTGGACTATTCTTATGGGGGGAGAAACTTTGGCAGTTACAAAGGATGTAAGTGGTTCTCTAGCAATGTGGCTACCTAATATTATGCTATTTTGTGTATCTGTTTTCTTTTTTCTAAAAAAAGCGGTTCAATGAAAATAATACATCGTTATCTATTTTATCTTTTTATTCCAGCCTTTTTAGTAGCTTTTCTTTTTTTCATTCTTCTTTTGGAGTTAGGCGATGTTTTTGCTAATTTAGTGCAGTTTTTGGAAAATAAAGTTTCCATAATGCAAATATTTAAAATCATGCTTTTATATTCTCCAAAGTGTGTTTCTTTTTCACTTCCTTTAGCAATTCTTTTTGCAGGGTCTTATACAATGGGGAATATGTATGCAAAAAACGAACTAATTTCTGTTTTTTCTAGTGGAATGTCGCTTAGTAGGTTTACAGTTCCATTATTGATTTTTGGATTTTTTCTTTCTTTTGGAATGATCTTTTTTGAAGACTATATCGTTATTAAATTTTATAAAGCGAAAAATGAATATGTAAATCAACTTCTTAACACAACAGAAGAGCTTAGCACTTATGATATTGTTATTCTTTCTGAAGGTGGAACAATTATTTACATATCTGATTATTATAATGATGAAAAAAAAGAACTTAATAATAATATAGTTATAGTTAGAGACATGGAAGGAAATATTAAAGATGTTATTAAAGTTGCTTCTTTAGAATGGAAAGGAAAGCATTGGGAACCTTCTACTTCTTTTCACATATATCAATTTGATTCTAATAATAATGTAAGTTATAAACAGGATTTTGACTTTTCCATTCTTAATGAAAACCCTGATACTTTTCAGAGAAATATAGTTTCTGTTGAAGAAATGTCTTTTTATGATGCTAAGATTTTTATAGATAATTTAAAAAAAGTAGGCTTACCATATGCTGAACAATTATCAAAATATTATAGACGTTTTTCTTTTCCATTTACAATTTTTATTGTTTTGTTTTTTTCCATATCGTTGGCAGGTAAGTTTAAAAAAAATATATTATTAATGAGTTTGTTATTTAGTTTAGGTGTTGCAATTTTATATTATATTACAGAGATGCTTACAATGCTTGCCGCAAAATGGGAATATATAAGTCCACTTTATGGAGCTTTTACCCCTTTGATCACTTTTACACTCTTGAGTACTTATCTCTTGCGTCATGCTAGGACATAAAGATAAATACTTTTAGAGGTTTTGCAATGCGAGATTTTGGTGATATTCTTGATGAATTTGAAGGAGTAAAAAAACTTAAAAATAATAAAAAAAACTTTTACAAAAACTTTCGCCAATACATAGATAAACACAAAGTTGTAGATAAAGATGCTATTCTCTATGAAAAAAAAGAAATTCATAATATTAATTATAAAGCGTTAAAATTTGATGCTGTATGCGACTTGCATTGTTACACTAAAGATAAGGCTATTGAAAGATTAAATGATTTTTTTACTGAAGCTTTAGAAAAACATTATAAAAAGGTTTTGATAATACACGGTAAAGGTAAACATTCTAAAGAAAGTGGAGTGTTAGAAAAAGTAGTAAAAGATTTTTTAGAAAAATTTCCAAATGCAGGAAAGAGAGACTATGCAAAAAATAGTGAAGGTGGGAGAGGAGCTACATGGGTAATCATAAAAAACAACTAAACTCTGATCGGCACTTTATCATGTTTTAATTAGCTTTTTTTGGAAAAAATACATTGACTTTTGAAAAGTTAAGGAATAGAATGTGAGATACAAGGGGGCGAGAATATGAGAACTTTGGAACAAGTTAATAAGGATATAGAAAAAGTGAAATTTGCTTTGGCAAATGTCAAAGGAAGTGAAACTGAAGTATATGCTCGTATTGTTGGCTATTATCGTTCTGTTAGAAACTGGAACAAAGGGAAAAGAGAAGAATTCAAACATAGGGTGATGTTTGAAGCTGAAGCTGAAGGTGTAGAAACAAAAAAAGCTTCTCTTTCTTGTGCTGTCTAGTTTGTTACTAATGCAAATGCTATAATTGGTTTTAACTAAATTAGTGTTTGCATGGGTGCTTCTTCTTTTGGAGAATGTTTTAATTTTCTACTTAAGATATTCTCCTTGCCAATCTTAAAAATCTTATTTATTTTTATGTTAGTGGGATTAGAAAAACTTACACTTGTTAATTTTCCTACTAAAGTTGCAAGTGCGGTTTTTTTACCAGGTTGCAATATGCGTTGTCCATTTTGCCATAATGCTGAGTTGGCTTTAGCAAGTAGCATAGAGGGCATAACACAGGATCAAAGTAATAATCAGTATTATCCTTTAGAAGAAGTTTTTTCCTTTTTAGAAAAGAGAAGAAAACTTATTTCTGGTGTTGTAATAACAGGTGGCGAGCCTTTTGCTTCTCCTTATTTGTCTCACATATTAGAGAGAATAAAACAAATGGAATTGGCTATAAAAATAGATACAAATGGTCTTTTTCCTAAAAGATTAAAAGAAGTGTTATACGATAAAGATGTTACGCCAGATATGGTGGCAATTGACATAAAAACTTCACCCAATAGATATATTGAGCTTATGGGAGATGATGTTAAAAATGGCGATTTAATTGCTAAAAAAATTATAGAATCGCTAAATATTTTAAATAAGTTTAGAGCTGAAAATAAAAATTTTAATGTGGATTATAGAACAGTGTTGGTTCCAAATCTTGTTGGAAAGAAAGAAATTGAAGAAATTGCTTTTTTATTGCCAAAAGATGCTATATGGAATTTTGCAGAATTTGTAAGAGGTGGCTGCCTTAATTCTGATTGGAATAATTTAGCTCCATATTCCCGCGACGAAATATTTAAGCTTATTTCTTTTGCACAATCTTTTATTAAAAATGCAACTTTAAGATAGATATATAATCTATATGTGAAGCTAAATACTGTAATACTAAATTTCTAATTGACTTTATATTGATTTTTATTTAATATGAAAAACTCATAAAATGAGTCTTTTTAATTTTTTAAGTTAAGAAGGTGATATATTTTTTTGGAGGCTAATTATGATAGTACCAAGAGCGAAAACGTCTAAAGCTCGAACAAGAAGACGACGTGGAATTAATATGAAGCTTACTGCTCCTAATTTAATAGAGTGCCAAGCTTGTGGTAATTTAATTATTTCTCATCATGTTTGCCCTAAATGTGGCTTTTATAAAAACAGGCAGGTAGTAGATCCTGAAACTCTATAAAGTTTAAATATTATATTTTTTTGGACTAAAATTTAGTTTTTTGTTTTATAGCTTAAGGCTATCTATAATGGAGTTGTTTATGGATGAATTATTTGAAAAAATGAGAGATTTAATCTCTAGTAAATTGGATATTGAAAAAGATAAGATAACAATGGATTCTTCTTTTAGAGGAGATTTAGCAACAGACAGTTTGGATACCTATGAACTTGCTTATGCAATTGAGGAAGAAATGGGAATTTCGATTCCTGATGAAAAGGTAACGGAATTTGAAACAGTGAGGGATGCATATAATTTTATAAAATCTCAAAAGGAATAGATTATATATGGCATGTATGAGCTGTGAATTGAAGACGCATGCTATTGATAAAAAACGTTTTCTACAGCTTATTGAATTTCAAAAGATACTTTCTATAGAGTTTAATAATATATCTTTGTTAGATATGGCATTTGTCCATTCTTCAAGTTCTAAATTTGATAACAACGAACGTTTTGAATTTCTTGGAGATTCTGTTTTAGGATTAGTGGCATCTGATGAGCTTTATAAAAAATTAAAATATAGTAACGAAGGCGTTTTAGCAAAAATGAAATCTGTTGTTGTGTGTGAAGAAACTTTGTCTAAAATAGGCTTTCATTTTGGCTTTGAAAAATATTTATATCTTGGCAAAGGTGAAGAAAAAACAGGT
Source organism: uncultured Treponema sp. (assembly GCA_963545065.1). GTDB lineage: Bacteria > Spirochaetota > Spirochaetia > Treponematales > Treponemataceae > Treponema_B. The sequence continues at coordinate 16,056 of CAUUIE010000009.1, read as the reverse complement.
GGACGAAAGAAAAAAACTATAATTGCAGATACAGTTGAGGCAGTTATAGGTGCTTATTATATTGATTCTGGTTTTAAAAAAGCTAAGAAACTTGTTCTTTTGTTAATTTGTGATTTTATATCTTCTGTGATAGAAAATAAAGCATGGTATGATTATAAAAGCTTGTTGCAAACGTTTTTACAGCGAACTTATAATTCCATACCTATTTATAACATTGATCGTGTGGAAGGACCAGATCATAACCATACTTTCTGGGTTCAAGTTACTGCTGCTGGTGACGTTTATGGACCATCACAGGGAAAAAGCAAAAAGGAAGCAGAACAAGTTGTTGCAAAGCTTGCGTATGAAGCTTTATGCAATAGATAAGTTTTTATTTTGAAGGTTATATTAAAGGGGTGAATTATGGCAACTAGGCAACCTAAGGGTAAGGTAGTGCGTCGTCTTGGATTAAATATATATGGAAATCCTAAGTATGACAAGGTTTTAACACGAAAACCGCATGGACCTGGAAAAGAAAAAGGTTCTAAAAAACGGGGTAAGCTTTCTGTTTATGGGGAACAATTAAAAGAAAAACAAAAGTTTCGTTTTGCTTATGGTATTTCTGAAAGACAATTTAGAAATCTTTTTAAGAAAGCAAACAGAATGCAGGGTGTAACCGGTAATAACATGATTTCTTTAATGGAAAGAAGATTTGACAATACTATATATAGAATGGGTTTTGCAATGAGTAGAGCACAGGCTCGTCAGATGGTTTCCCATTCTCATTTTTGTATTAATGGAAAGCCTGCTAACATTCCTTCTATGCTTGTTAATGTTAATGACGTTATAACAACTAAGTCTAAAAAAGGTGTGGAAGCATTGATTAGGCATAATCTTACTTTAACTAACAATAAAGGTTCATGGCTTAATGTGAATGAAGAAGCACTTTCTGCTTCTATTAGTGTTTTACCATTAGCAACTGATGTGCAACCTGTTGGTAATATTCAAAATGTTGTTGAATATTATTCAAGAAATGCTTAAAAAGTAGTTGCTGTTTTTTTAAAAGGTGCTTTGTGTTTTTAAAGCACCTTTTTTTACTCTTCTTCAATATCTAGGGGTTTAAGACCGAATCCTTCTTCTTCGTTATTCTTTACGCCATATGGTTCTATGTGTATAACTACATCATACACATTTTCTATGTTTTTTTTAATTTTTAAAGTAAGCTCTTCTGCAATTTCATGTGCTTCTAATACAGTAGTATTTGCATCCACTTCTATATCAAGATTTATATCAAATAAAGAAGCCATTTTTCTTATTCTTGCTCTGTGTGGGTTATGGATATTAGGCATTTCAGCAACAGTTGAAAAAAGCTTTTTATATAGGATATTATTAGTAGTTCCATCCATAAGTTCTATATTGAGTTCCCAAAAAAGAGAAAGTCCTGAACGGATAATCCATAAACCAATTACTGCTGCAAATAATGTATCAATCTTTGAGATATGAAAATAATAAGAAAAAGAAAGGCTTATTAAAACAGATGATGATAAGAGAATATCATTTGACATATTTTTGGCATTTGCTAAAATCATAGTGCTTTCTGCTTTTTTTGCTAAAATAAATTGATTTAATGCTAAAAGCAATTTTAGTATGATTGATGAAATTATCACTATAATAGAAATAAGTTTAAAATCTTCATTTATTACTTGAGATTGTGGAAAAATTAATTTTTTTGTAGAAGTTAAAAAAAGCTGCACACCCATTATTACAATAGTAAGGGAAAGAATGAGGGATGCAATAGTTTCTGCTCTTTGTCTTCCATATGGGTATTTTTTATTTGAAGGAAGTTTTATTATGAAGCTTACTATTAAACTCATTATAGCTATTCCAATGTCAGAGCCAGTATCTATAGCATCTCCTAAAATTGAAAGGCTTGAAGTGAAATAAGCTGTGATTAACTTTGATAAAAAAATGAAAGTATTGCCTACAAGAGCTATAATCGATGCTTTTCTAACAATATATGCTTTGTCTTTATTTTCTAACACAATAACTAGTAATTCTAGTAAAAACTAAATATAATGACAAGTGGACTTTATCACCACCATAGTTTTTTGACTTCATAAAATATTTTTATGAAGTTAAAGATTTTACTTTATTATCCCATTGACATTTTTTTATATAAATGATAACTTGAGATAGTTGTTCAATAACAAGTTTATGGGCTATTAGCTCAGGCGGTAGAGCAACGCCCTTTTAAGGCGTGGGTCTCAGGTTCGAATCCTGAATAGCTCAATTTTTGCAACCTTTTTCATTTTATAATAGTGAAGGTTTTCAGTTCTTTTCAATATAGCAAGAATAAAAAAGATATTTTTGTGTTCTTTGTCATCAGTTCTTTTATACTGAGAATTGTTTTATAAGTGTTTTAATGAAGTTTGAAAAATTAGAGATTTTAATAGTATCTTTTAAGGTTGGTAAGTGAATATCTATTTAAAATATGATAAAACTCCTTTACCTCATTTCAAAAAAAACGTCTTTCAATTGTTTTTTACTGATCTTTTTTTAAGGCAATATTCAAATATACTTTTAATTAATCATGTGATAGAAGAAAAAGCATTAATACAGTATGCGGTTCATGGTTTTGGAAAATTGTTTTTCAAAAATATGAACAAAAGGGTAAAGATGCAAAAGCTTCTATCATAAAAATATAGGGGATGTAAGTTTTATGAGCGAAGAAAAACTTGTAATGATTGATGGTAATACAGCAGCGGGTCATGTGGCTCATGCTTTAAGTGAGGTAATTGCAATATACCCAATTACACCATCTAGTCCAATGGGAGAGGTTTCTGATGAATATTCTGCAAGAGGGAGACAAAATATTTGGGGAACTGTGCCAGATGTTGTGGAGTTGCAGTCTGAAGGAGGAGCGGCGGGAGCTGTTCATGGAGCTTTAACTACGGGAGCTCTCTCTTCAACGTTTACTGCATCTCAAGGTTTATTATTGATGATTCCAAATATGTATAAAATTGCAGGAGAGTTAACTTCCACAGTTTTTCATATAGCAGCAAGAGCCATTGCTTGTAGTGCTCTTTCAATTTTTGGAGACCATCAGGATGTTATGGCATGTCGCCAGACTGGGTGGGCTATGCTTGCTTCAAATTCTGTGCAGGAAGTTATGGACTTAGCGTGTATTGCTCACGCTTCAACTCTTGAAGCAAGGGTTCCGTTTTTGCATTTCTTTGATGGTTTTAGAACTAGTCATGAAATTCAAAAAATAAAAGAAGTTTCTTATGAAGTAATGAAAGAAATGGTCAATGATGATTTGGTTAGGGCTCATAGAAAAAGAGGTTTAACCCCAGAAGCTCCAGAGATTAGAGGTACAGCACAGAATCCTGATATATATTTCCAGGGACGTGAGGCAGTGAATAAATATTATCTTGCAACGCCTGAAATTGTTCAACACCAAATGGATAAGTTTGCAAAATTGACAGGAAGGCAATATCATTTGTTTGATTATAAAGGTGCTCCAGATGCTGAATATGTTACAATATTAATGGGTTCAGGATGCGAAACAGTTGAAGAAACTGTTGATGAACTAAATGCAGAAGGCGAAAAATATGGTCTTTTAAAGGTTAGATTATATCGCCCATTTGATATGAGTTATTTTATTTCAGCATTACCTAAGACAGTTAAAGGTATTGCTGTTTTGGATAGATGTAAAGAGCCTGGTTCTTTAGGAGAGCCTCTTTATGAAGATGTTGTAACAGCAATTAATCAAGCAAGAAAAGAAAAGAAATGCCCTCTTACAGAAGAATTAGTAGTTATTGGTGGTAGGTTTGGTTTAGGTTCAAAAGAATTTACTCCTGCAATGGCTAAAGCTGTGTTTGATAACTTAAAAGGTGATAAAAAGAACAGTTTTACTATTGGTATTGACGATGATGTTACACAAACACATATTAAATATGACCCTTCTTTTAAGTTAGAAGATAAAGATATGCACCAAGCAATGTTTTTTGGTTTAGGTTCTGATGGAACTGTAGGTGCAAATAAGAATTCTATTAAAATTATTGGAGAGGCAACAGATAATAAGGCACAGGCATATTTTGCATATGATAGTAAAAAATCTGGTGGTTTTACTATCTCGCATTTAAGATTTGGAAAAACGGCTATTAGAAAACCATATTTAATTACAAATGCAGACTTTGTTGCTTGCCATAAATTTAGTTATCTTGAAACTTATGATATGCTTTCTACCTTAAAAAAAGGAGGCACATTCTTATTAAATGCTCCTTATAATAAGGATGAAATTTGGAATAAAATTCCTGTAGAAGTGCAAAAGCAATTGATTGAAAGAGAAGCTAACTTTTATGTAATTGATGCTATAAAAATTGCAGAAGCTGCAGGTATGGGCACTAGAATTAATGTTGTTATGCAAACAGCATTTTTTAAAATATTTGGCATTCTTCCAGAGGCTGAGGCTGTAGATTTAATTAAGAAATTTATTCAAAAATCTTATGGTAAAAAAGGTGAAGAAGTTGTAAAGAAAAATATTACTACCATTGATATGGCACTGGAGGGAGTGCAGAAAGTAGACTATCCACATGTTGCAGATAGCAAGCTTACAAGACACCCTGCTATTACAGGTAATGCATCAGAATTTGTTAAAAAGGTGCTTGGTACTGTGGCTGTTCAAAAAGGTGATGAACTTCCCGTTAGTAAAATACCAGAAGATGGTACTTTCCCAACTGCCACAACACAATATGAAAAGCGTGGTATTGCAGAACATATTCCAATTTGGAAAAGTGATGTGTGTATCCAATGTGGTCAGTGTACTGTTGTGTGCCCACATGCTTGTATTAGAATGAAAAGTTATGATTCTTCTCTTTTGAAAAATGCCCCTGATACATTTAAATCTTGCAATTATAAAGGTAAAGAAATGCAAAATGCTTCTTTTACCATTCAAGTGTCTCCTGAAGACTGTACAGGTTGTGGTCTTTGTGTTCAGCAATGTCCTGCAAAATGCAAACAAGATCCAACTAAAAAAGCAATTAATATGGAAAGCTATGTAGAAAATAGGCAAGCAGAAGTGGCTAATTGGGATTTCTTTTTTGAAAAATTACCAGATCCTGATACATCAAAATTCAATTTAAGTACACCAAAAGGAATTGGTATGAGAAGACCGTTATTTGAGTTTTCTGGTGCTTGTGCAGGTTGTGGAGAAACTCCATATGTTAAACTTCTTTCACAACTTTTTGGTGATAGAACAATTATAGCTAATGCTACTGGGTGCTCTTCTATATATGGAGGAAACTTGCCAACTACACCTTATGCAAAAAGATGTGATGGGCGAGGTCCTGCTTGGTCTAACTCTTTATTTGAAGATGCAGCAGAATTTGGCTATGGCATGAGATTAACATCTGATAAACTTGCAGTATATTCTAGGGAGGTTTTAACAAGATTAAAAGATAAAAATATTGGTACTCCACTAATAGAAAAGATTTTGTCTAATACACAAGAAAATGATGAAGCAATAGAAGAGCAGAGGAAAAATGTTGATGAATTAAAAAAATTATTAGAACCAATGAAAGAAAATGATAAAGATGCAAAAGAAATGCTTTCTCTAACAGATCATTTAATTAAACGTTCTATATGGATTTTGGGTGGTGATGGTTGGGCTTACGACATAGGTTATGGTGGTTTAGACCATGTGCTTGCTTCTGGCAAAGATATTAATGTACTTGTTATGGATACTGAAGTATATTCCAATACTGGTGGACAAATGTCAAAAGCAACTCCTATTGGTGCCATTGCAAAGTTTGCAGCTTCAGGTAAAGAGATAAGTAAAAAAGATCTTGGTATGATGGCAATTAGTTATGGTTATATTTATGTAGCTCACATTTCTATGGGAGCTAATATGAGTCAGATGATTAAAGCATTTAGAGAAGCTGAAAGCTATCCAGGACCTTCTTTAATTATTGCATATAGCCATTGTATTAATCATGGTATTAATATGAATCTAGGTCTTACTAATCAAAAAGAGGTTGTTTCTTGTGGTCTTTGGCCTTTATATCGCTTTGATCCTCGTCTAATTGATATGGGAAAAAATCCATTCCAATTGGATAGCAAAGAGCCTGACTATAATCTTGAAGCTTTTATGTACAAAGAAGTACGTTTTAAGGCATTAAAAAATGCAAATCCTGAAAGAGCTAAAATGCTTTTAGATCGTGCGGTTCAAAAAGTTAAAAGGCAATGGATGGAATATAAATATCTAGCTGATAGACCTTTCTAAATTTTATTAACTTGTAATGTATTGAATATACAATTTAAAACCTCTTTTAGTGTTTATACATTAAAAGAGGTTTTGTTGCCTTTAAAAGATATACTTATTTATTAACTTTATTAAAATTTCTACTTAAAATTATAAAAACCTATAGCCATAATTGTTATTTACCTTGAATTTATATATTTACTAAATCTTCATTTTATCATATTCTTATAAATTCCTATATGAGGGGTATAAAATGTTAGAAGATTATAAAATGCAAATTGCTGAACTAAAAGAAAAAATTGAAAATTCAAGGAGGCATCTTTGACATTGATTCAATTCAATTAAAAATTCAACAAAAAGAAAAACTAACAGAAAGCTCTTCATTCTGGAGTGATCCGAAAAAAGCTGAAAGCATAATGCTTGAAATAAAAACATTAAAAAATAAAATTGAACCACTGAAGATATTATCTAAAAATGTAGAAGATATAGAAGCCCTTGTTTTGCTTGCAGAAGAAATGAATGATATAAGTCTTGAAGAAGAAATAAAGACTTCTATTTGCTTAGCCCAAAAAACATATAAAGATTTAAATGCTTTAACCTTACTTTCTGGTGAAGTTGATATAAACAATGCTTATCTTACAATTCATGCAGGAGCTGGTGGAACAGAAGCTTGCGATTGGGTGCAAATGCTACTTCGCATGTATTTAAGATGGTCAGAAACTAAATGTTTTAAAACTGAAATATTAGATTTTACTGTTGGAGAAATAGAAGGATATAAAAGTATAACACTAGAAATAAAAGGAGAATATGCTTTTGGTTTTTTAAAAGGAGAAAACGGAATACACAGGTTAATAAGAATTAGTCCTTTTGATACAAATGCTAGACGTCACACTTCATTTGCATCCATATTTGTGTATCCTGTTTTAAATGATGAAATAAAGGTAGAAATTAAACCTGAAGATTTGCGTATTGATACATACAGAGCAGGTGGAGCTGGTGGACAACATGTGAATAAAACAGATTCTGCTGTTCGCATAACACATTTACCAACAGGGATTGTTGTTGCATCCCAAAGTGAAAGAAGCCAAATCATAAACAGAACTACAGCAATGAATATGTTAAAAGCAAGACTTTATAGCTATTATGAAGAGGAAAAAGAAAAAGAAAATAATAAATTTATGGCAGAGAAAAAAGATATATCGTGGGGTAATCAAATACGTTCCTATATATTTCAACCATATACGTTAGTAAAAGATCATAGAACAAAGTGTGAAACAGGTAATATTCAAGCAGTAATGGATGGAAAAATTGATGAATTTATCTTAGAATATTTAAATAGCAAACTAAAATAATTATGAATAAATTAAAATTAATTACCTTACTAATCTTGTGTTGGCACTTCCCTTTATGTACTGAAGAAAATGAAAAACAAAAATATATTATAGCAGTAAGCGAATTTAAGTTTGAAAATGCAACATCAAGATACAGTGCTTACACAAAAATAGTGCCTCAAATGTTTCTTTCATATCTTGAAGGCAAAGCACAAAAGTTAGAACTATTAGATGAAAAAAAAGCAAGAGCTTTAATAAAGGCTGGCTCTGATAAATTAAAATTAATAAAGGAACGAGATATTTTAATTAAAGAAAAAGATAACATTTTTTTTTCAATAGAAGCTGAAAAAGTTAAAAAACAAAAAAGGGAAAAATTAAAGAAACAAATAGAAAACAAAGAAATAGAAATTAAAAAAGCAGATATAGAAATAAAGGTAAGTGAAAATAAATTTTATGATGAAAAAGATATAAAAGAAATTGCTCTTTGGAAGAATGGAGAGAGTCTTTATAGCTATGATGAGCCAAATGATTTAGCTTATTCATTACAAAAAGATGGAATTTCTGCACTTGTTTCTGGAACTCTAAAAGACGTTTCAGGTTATTTAATTCTTAAAGTGCGTTTTGAAACAGGACTTAAAGGAGTACCCATTCATACATTCACAGAAGCAGGAAAATATGAAGAAATTGAAGATATGGTAAAAAAAATATCTTCGCAAATTTACACAGTCATTCAAAACACTCGTGAAATTAAACTATTTTTTGATGTTTTGCCAAAAGAAGCAAAAATATATATAGATGGCAATATAATAGAAGATTTAACTAAACCTATTACTTTGCACGAAGGAAAATATAGCATTGAAGCCTCTTGTAAAGACTATATTACAAGCACAAAAAACATTATATTAAAAGAAAAAAACTACTATAAGTTAAAAATTAATTTAAAAAAAGAAAACAATATTGCTCTAGCTTTTGCTCTTAAAGATAAAGGAGATATGTTTGTAAACACCCGCTATTATGGTTTGTCAGATACACAATTAAAACTTCCATATCAAACTACTGCAATTGAGGTTGAAAAAGATAAAATCCACACTTATGTATTTTTAGATAAAGATAAAATTCCAATTAACGAATTTACACAAAACATGATAGTGCATCTAAATCAAAAAGAGACGAAACGCATTGTAGAAAGGCAGAGAAAAATAATGTATTGGTCGCTAGGTGCTCTTTATGTAGCCTTGCCTGCGTATTTAATTTTAAATGGTATATATAGTGATAGAAAAATAGCTTTTGATAATGGAAGATTAGCAAATACAACAGAGAATATACAAAACATTAAGAATTTGAGTATTGCAAATACAACAATACAAAGTGTAGCGATTGTTGCAGGAATAAATTACTTTATTCAGTTAGTAATATATTTAGTTTTTTCAGATCGAGCTCTTCCTAAACAACCTAAAATTTTAAAAGATAAGGTGCATGAAGATATTTATGAAATTAAAGAAGAAGCATCGCAAGATAAAGAAAAAACCAATGAAAATAATAAAACATAGTAGTGTTAAATAAAAAATTTAAGTCTTGTTATTAAAGATATAATTATAATTTAGTAAAAAACATTTATCTTTTAAAAATTATATTTAATAATTTATTCATATATAATAAATATATGAAAAATATATATTGCCGAGGTGATTATGATAGGAAAAAGTTTTGCACAAAATTTAAAAAAAATGTTTGGTTTTTATCAACTACCAAACGATGAATTTTTTGAAGAACTTACAGAAGCCTTAATTGAAGGAGATATAAGAACTAAAATAGCATTAGAAATAGAAGATATATTAAAAAAAGAATGTAAAAGTAAAAAAATTAGTAAAATAGAAGATGTGAAAAAAGAATTAAAAAATGTGTTATTAAATTTTGTAAAAAAAGAAGATTTAACCATTGAAAAGGGTACACTAAATGTGTATCTCATTTTAGGAGTAAATGGAGTAGGAAAAACAACAACAATAGCAAAAATGGCAAAGTTATATAGTGAAAAATATTCAATGCCTGTTATAATAGCTGCTGCAGATACTTTTAGGGCTGCCGCTATTGAACAACTTCAATATCATGGGAAAGTTTTAAATGTTAGAGTGGTAGCTCATAAACATGGTGCAGACCCTGCTGCTGTAGTATTTGATGCTATAGAAGCAATGAAAGCAAAAGGTGAAGGGCTTGTGTTAATAGACACTGCAGGAAGATTGCATAACAAAGAAAATCTACTTAGGGAACTACAGAAAATTGATAGAATTGCTTGTTCAAAAGTTTCAAAAAATAATTATAAAAAGATATTGGTATTAGATTCAACCACGGGACAAAATAGCTTATCTCAAGCTGAAACATTTAATGAAACAGTAGGAGTAGATTCCATTATATTAACAAAATATGATTCAGAGGCTAGAGGTGGAGGAGCTATTAGCATTAGCAAAGAACTTTCATTACCAGTTTCTTTTATTTGCACGGGAGAAAAATATGAAGATATTGCAGAATTTTCTGTAGATGAATACGTAGAAGGTTTTATAGGAAATGCAAAATGAAAAAAAGAAATAAAGCCATAGTTATAATACTTTTATTTTTTATCTTCTCTTTTGTTATTTTTTCTATGGAAAATGAACAAAACAATAAAGACAAAGCATTAGACGAGATGCAAAACACAGAGATTCCTTCAGAAATGGAAAATGAAGAACAAAATACTAATATTGGGAAAAAAGAGGGGGAAGAGTTTTCTTCTATACAGGTTAGTGGACTCACTATTGCCAATGGATCTAAATGGTACTTTGAAGAATATGATGAAAATGGTAATGTTATCTCTACTATTTCTTATGATAATGATAAATTGATTGAAGAGGCTAATTTTGAATATAACAATGGAAAGAAAGTAACTGCGACATTCATAGACCCTAAAAAAATTGCTCAAGTAAAGTATAATGAAAAAGGAATAGAAATAGAAAGAGCTGAATATAAAAACAAAAAAGGCAAAATAGGAAAACCAATTACTTCAAATACAAATAGATATAATACTCAAGGTCTTATAAAAGAAGAAACTAAAACAATAAATGGCGTTACGCTTCGTAAAGAATATGCATACAGTGGCAACAAAAGAATAACAGAAACGGTATTTGAAAATGACATAAAAACACTTTTTATTGAATATAAAGAAAAAACTAAAATAGTTCATATATTTAATGAAGGAATTGAAATAAAAGTTTTTGAAGAAGAAAACAAAGAAATCTAACTTTTTAAACAATAAATATCAGGGGTATATAAGAAATGTATTGGCTATTCTTTGTGTTAAAAAAAATTAATAGTCAAGGTAGAAAAGGTAAAGTAGCTTTTCCTAATTTATTTCCAATTTTGGGTATAGGTTTTGGTGTAACTGTGCTGATTGTAGTTCTTTCTGTAATGAATGGATTTCAAAGAGGATACATAGACACAGTGCTTGAAGTAAGCTCATCTCATGTAAGGCTTGAAGGAGCGTTAAAAGACTTAAAAGAAATTAAGGAAATGAATAATTATAAAAGCTTTATTTTTTTTAATGAAGAACAAGCTTTGTTACAAGGAAAAAATGATAGACAAAATACAGCTATAATTCGTGCTTTAGAAAAAGACATAATAGAAAAAGATAATGGCTTTAAAGAAAAAGTGAAAATAACAAAAGGCAATTTTTCACTTTATAAAAAAGGAGATGAAACTCCTATTATTTTAGGCTCGGAACTTGCAAGAGCTCTTTCTGCAAGAGTTGGAGATTATATTCAAGTATTAGCTACTTCTGGTTCATTAGATAGCGAACTTTTTCCTGAAAGTAAGAATCTTTTAGTAACTGGAATATTTAAAACTGAATATTATGAAATAGATTCTAATTTTGCATTTATCAATTTAGAAGATGCAAGTGATATATTTGGCTTTTCTAACACATCTTATGCAAATGTTAAATTGGAAGACGGAGATAAAGACATATTATACATTTCAAATATAAAAGAGAAAAATAAAAACATAAAAATTCAATCTTGGCGGGAATATAATAGAGCATTTTTTGGAGCATTGAAAGTTGAAAAAAATGTTATGATGTTATTAATAATTTTAATTTTTCTTGTAGTCGCTGTTAACATATATAATGGAATGAGACGCTCCATTTATGAAAAAAAAGAAGAGATTTCTATTTTAATTTCTATGGGAGCAAAAAAGAGTAATGTTAAAATGATTTTTATCCTTATAGGTTTTTTAATTGGAATATTTGGTTCATTTTTTGGTCTTATTTTAGGTGTTTTAATTTCACTTAATATTAATATAATCTTTTCTTTTATAGAAACTATTGTTAATTTTACAATACAAATCATTTCAATTTTTTTTAATACTTTATCTGAAGAAAGCTTTGCAATATTTAACAGCTCATACTTTTATATGGAAAAAGTGCCTACAAAAATATTTTTTTCAGAAATATTTTTAGTAGTGCTATTTGGAATTTTTTCTTCTACTTTTGCGGCTTTAATTGCAACAAGAAAAATGATGAATATTAATCTTGCGGAGATATTACGTTATGAATGAAAAAATCCTTTTTATATCTAATTTAGTGAAAAAATTTGAAGCTAATAATGAAAATCTTATTATATTGGATAATCTAAATTTTGAAATTGTGAAGCCTCAAAAAATAATTATAACAGGAGAATCTGGTTCTGGAAAAAGCACTCTTTTAAACATTATTGCAGGTCTTGATTCTTTTAATGAAGGTAAAATATATGCAGGCGAATATATTGTCCATAATTTAGAAGAGACAAAACTTTCAGAATATAGAAGTAAATATTTAGGTCTTATCTTTCAATTCCATTATTTATTAAAAGACTTCACAGCATTAGAAAATATAATGTTGCCATCTTTAATAAAAGGAACAAATAAAAGGGAAGCAAAAGAAAAAGCAATAATGTTATTGGAAGAAGTGAAATTGCAAAATAGAATTAATCATTACCCTTGTGAACTTTCAGGAGGAGAGAGACAAAGGGTTGCTGTGGCACGTTCTTTAATTAATGAACCTTATCTTATTTTAGCAGATGAGCCTACAGGAAATTTAGACAAAGATAATGCAATACTAGTAAGAGATTTACTATTTTCTGTTGTAGAAAAACATAAAAAAACTTTAATACTTGTAACTCACGATATTGAAATAGCAAAATCAGGAGATATTTGGTTTCAATTACAAAATGGAAAACTAAAAAAAATATGAGCTGGACATTAATTATTATATTTGCATTACGGTTTTTAGGAATAGGAGCGAACAAAAGTAAATCTAATGCTAGGTTAAGTCTTTTAGGTGCTGCTTTTGGCATTGGAATAAGCATAATTCCTCTTGTTGTAGTGCTAGTAGTTTCTGATGGAATGGTTAAAGGCATTGCTGAAAGAACTGTTGAACTTGGCACGGGGCAAGCTCAAATAATAGATATGGAACCTTCTTCATATTTTGAAAATTGTGAAAATGAATTTTATTTAAAAGAAAAGATTAAACAAAAAATAAAAAATCCATATTTTCTTAATGCTTGGGTGCAACGAGAAGGCGAGGCAATTTTAGTTGGAAAAAATGGAAGACGTGGTGGTGTAGTGAAAGCAGTAGAAAGTGATTTTTTTACTAAAAACATTAAAGCTAACTCTTTAATAAAAATTATTGAAGGAAAGCCTAAATTAGAAAATGAATCTTCTATTATATTAGGAGAAAAAATAGCAGAAAAGCTAGGTCTTTCTGTTGGAGACATTTGCCGTTTAATCACCTTAAAAGAAAGTGCTAAAGATGGAAAAACAAAACCAAAGATAAGTACTTTTAAAGTGGAAGCTATAATATCTTCAGGCTATCAAGAATTAGATGGTCTTTGGATTTTTATATCACTAAAAAAAGGCATAACTCTTCTTTCAAAAGCTTCATCAATAGATTCTATTCTTCTTTCCACAAAAGACCCTTTTGATGAGTTTAATTTTAGCTCGTTATTAAAAGAGATAGAAAACAAAATATTGCTTTTAGAAGAAATTCCTTCAACCTTTTCTATATACACATGGCAAGATTTAAACAAAGCTCTTTTTTACTCTTTTGCTACAACAAAAAACCTTATTTTATTTATAGTGTTTTTAATAACGCTTGTAGCTTCAATTAACATCTCTCATGCTTTAATAATGTTGGTTATGGAAAGAAGGGGGGAGATAGCAATATTAAAAGCAACAGGTGTACCAACTATTTTTATAACATTAAGTTTTTTACTATCAGGTTTTATTACAAGTTTTTTAGGCCTAAGTATAGGCATACCATTAGGAATACTTATTTCCATTAATATAAATACTATATTAAACTTTTTTGAAAAAATAATTAATTGGGGATATTATTATGCTTTTTTTATTTTTGGAATAGTAGAAGAATATTCTCAAATTCATTTATTAGACCCTGCTTATTATCTTGAAAATATTCCAATAGAACTTAACATAAATGAATTATATTTTATCTCGTTTATCACATTACTTCTTTCTCTTTTAGTTTCTATTATTCCTGCAATAAAAGCTGGAAGAGAAAAACCTATAGAAATTATGAGGAAAATATAAAAATAAAGGGAGGTTATTATGGAAGATTGTTGTCCTATTTGCAAAATGACATTAAAAGAAATAAAAGAAACACACAAAATAGGTTGTGAAAATTGTTTTTACCTTTTTAAAGAACCCATTCTTGAATTTCTTTTAGAGAAATTTCCAATTGTTGCTTACAAGGGACAAAATAAAGTAAATAGCAATATGATAGTTAATATATCAGAGGAACAATCAATAGAACAATTAAAAGAATTATTACAAAAAGCTGTGGAAGTGGAAGATTATGAAACAGCCATATATTTTAGAAATGAAATAAAAAAATTAGAAAACTTATGAAAATTAATTTAAACGAAATGTATAATGAAAAGTGTAGCGATGTTGCACTTACAACTATTTTTTCACTTTCACGTTGCATTAAAGGTTTTCCTTTTCCAAATGTTATAAAAAATGAGGCTACAGCTAATCGCATTATAGAAATAGTAAACGAACAATTTGAAAGCTTTGAACAAGGGTGTGACTATAAAAAAATAAGCATTGAAACAATAGACATATTAACACGAAAAATTTTAGAAGAAACAAACATAATTCCCCAAAACTTTAATGAAAAAATACAAAAAGAAATCATTATGAAAATAGATAATTCTGTTGCAATTTTAGTAAACTTTAATAATCACCTAACCATAAAAGCTTTGAGTAATGGTTTTCAAATAAAAGACTTAACTGATAGAATTTTTATGATAGAAGAGTTTTTTTCTTCTAATATTCAATTTTTATTTGATAAAAATATTGGTTATATAATTGATGATCTCTATTATCTTGGCACAGGATTAAACATGAGTCTTTTACTTTCAATACCTGGCATTGTTATGATGGGTCGGCTTTTAAGTGTTATTGAAACATTAAAAAAAGATGGAATTGCCATTAATGGTTATTATACTAATAATTCTCATTCTTCAATGGGATGGATATATTATATTTATAATGATAGTTCAGTTGGAAAAGGTGAAAAAGAAGAGGTTTTAATATTTGGTGGTGCTATGTTAAAGCTTATCTATCTTGAAAGAGAGATGAGATTACAGTTATATCTAAAAAATAAAGTAAAAATTATTGACATGATTGCAAAAGCGTTAGCAATTGCAAAAAGTGCAAAATTATTAGAAACAGATGAAGCATTAGACATAGCATTTAAAATAAAACTAGGGTTAGATTTAAATAAGATTGTTAATGTAACACATGAACAATGCAATGCAAATTTTTATAACATACAAGTTGCCCATATAGCATATTCTTTAATCAATTCTGAATTTAAAGGCTTAAACGATGAAATTATAAAAATGGAAAGGGCTAACATTATAAACAAATTTGCAAAAAACATTGCAATAATCTAAAACATCATAAATAATGTAATTTTTTTTTCATGATATAGACATTTTGTAATGTTTATGTTAAATCATCATTATTGCCCTTATAAAGGGGGTAAAAACCGTCTTTATAAAGTGCTAATAGTAAGAGCTCAAAGTTATTTAAATAGCCACTTTTAAAAGATGCAAAACATGCATCCACTAACGCCACTATTACATCTTTATTTTTTGCTAGAAGCTTTAAAGTTAATTTTGTTAAAAATTATCTTGATAACATTCATTACGTCCTGGTCCTTTAATTAATAAATGGATATCTATTCTAGCTAGGTAATAGTTTTCTTTCCTTTTAGCTAAAAGGTGAGCTCCCCCTAGCTAACGGGACGTCTCCTCTTAAGCTAGCAGGAGGCATCCTGCTAGCTAATCGGCAGACCTGAGTGTTGCTAGAATGCATCTATTATTACTTAAATGATTGACTCCACACTCTAGTTATTACACAGCATCACTTCTAGCTAAAATGCGATCCCTTTTCTAG